>JBBDNJ010000188.1:0-18712 GCA_040877705.1 Binatia bacterium
ATCTGATCTTCGACCAGACCTCCCATGTAGAGGATTTCTTCACGCAGCTTCTTGAGTTCTTCTTCGTATCGCTTGTCCGTATGCTCGGTTGGCATTGGCTTCTCCCTTACCCGAATCGGCCGGTGATGTAGTCTTCTGTTTGGCGCTTATCCGGATTGGTAAACAGCTTGCCGGTCTCACCAAATTCGATTAATTCGCCGAGATAGAAGAAGGCGGTATAGTCGGAAACTCGCGCGGCCTGTTGCATGTTGTGGGTGACGATTACGATGGTAAACGTCTCTTTGAGCTCGTGGATCAGTTCTTCAATTTTCGCCGTCGAAATAGGATCGAGGGCGGAGCAAGGCTCGTCCATCAACAGTACTTCCGGTTCGACAGCCAGGGCTCGGGCAATGCAAAGGCGCTGTTGCTGCCCGCCGGAAAGTTCGGCGGCGCTTTTATGGAGATTATCCTTGACCTCCTCCCATAACGCGGCTTGTTTAAGACTCCTCTCGACCACCTCGTCGAGAACGCTCCGCTTGCTGATACCGACGATTCTGAGGCCGTAGATGACATTCTCATAGATACTTTTTGGAAAAGGATTCCATTTTTGGAATATCATGCCGATTCGCCTTCTGAGATTGATGACGTCCATCGATCGGTCATAGATATCTTTGCCATCCAATCGAATGCGGCCCGTGATTCGAATATTCTCGATTAAATCATTCATGCGGTTCAGGCAACGAAGCAAAGTCGTTTTCCCGCAACCCGATGGGCCGATAAAGGCGGTGGCCTTTTTTTCGGGAATTTCGACGTTCACTGATTTGAGGGCTTGTAGAGCACTGTAGTAAAAATTCAGATCCTCCACCTGGAGGAGCGGTCGTGGAACCTTCTCGAGCCCCGGCTCTTGGCCGTCCTTATCAATGTGGGTTTGCGGCATTTCAATCCTTCGGGATTGTAAGTTTTCCTGCAAGCTCATTCTACCCCCTGCCGGCGGCGGAGTCGAACCGGTCTTTTTTACCATTTGATCTTCTTGCGGAAGCGATAGCGCAGATAGATGGCGATACCGTTCATGGCCAGGGTCATGACCATTAAAGTGAGTCCGGCGGCGGCGGCGTTCAGATGAAATTCATGCTGCGGACGCGAAACCCAATTAAACATTTGAATCGGCATGACGGTAAAAGGCGACATCAGCCAGTCCAGAGAAACAAACGGAAATTCCGATGTGATCGGAGATTCCGGCAAGAACGCTATAAATGTCAATGCGCCGATGGTTATGAGCGGGGCTGTTTCGCCGATGGCCCTTGAGAGAGCTATGATCACGCCGGTTAAAATACCCCCAGTGGAATAGGGAAGCACGTGATCCTTGACCGTCTGCCATTTGGTTGCGCCCAATGCGTAAGCAGCCTCGCGTATACTGCCGGGAACGGCTCTGATGGACTCGCGAGTCGCGACGATGACGATGGGGAGAATTAACAGCGCCAGAGTCAAGCCTGCCGTAAGGACGCTCTGGCCTAATTCCAGCTGGTAAACGAAGAGTCCCAGCGCCATAAGCCCATACACGATAGAGGGAACACCCGCGAGGTTGGCGATGTTAATTTCGATGATTGCGGTCAGCCAATTTTTTCTTGCGTATTCCTCGAGATACACGCCGGCGGCGACTCCCATCGGCACGGCGGCGAAGGCGGTAACGAGCATCACCAAGATGGTGCCCACCCAAGCTGAGAGAATACCCGCCCGAGAGGCGAAACGCGAAGGAAAAGATGTAAAAAATTTGGGGGACAGCCGTCCTAAGCCATCGATGGCGAGATCCACGATGAGCGCTGCCAGGGTGATCAAGCCGACAAATGTCGCCACTAGTCCGACCACCGCGAACAGTCCATCGATCTTCTTGCGGCGCGCCGTGTTTTTTTCTAAATCATTCATCAGTAGATCTCTCTAAATTTTTTCCGCAGCAGGTAACCCGCGATATTAAACACCAGTGTCATCAACATCAGGGTCAGACCGGCGGCAAAAATACTCTGATACGCAATACTTCCGTGGGGCAGGTCGCCGAGGCTGACTTGCACGATATAGGTCGTAATGGTCGCCGCCGGCTCCATTGGATTGAGCGTAAGGTTGGGTTGTTGCCCTGCGGCAATAGCGACGATCATGGTTTCTCCGACGGCGCGGGAAAAGCCGAGCACGTATGCCGATGCGATTCCCGAAAAGGCGGAAGGGACGAGAACCCGAAGCGCGGTCTGCAGGCGTGTGGCTCCCATGGCGTAGGAGCCTTCGCGAATCTGCACCGGCACAGCCTTCAGGGCATCCTCACTCAAGGAACTGACGTAGGGAATGATCATGATGCCGATGATGATCCCAGCGCTTAGCATGTTGAATCCGGGGAGACCGGGCAAAAACTTCTGCAGGATGGGAGTTAGAAAAAGCAACGCAAAGTATCCGAAAACCACTGTCGGTACCGAGCTGAGCAACTCCAAAATCGGTTTGAGGATCTCGCGAACTCTGTTGTTGGCGTATTCACTTAGGTAAATGGCGATGATCGTCCCAAGCGGCAGCGCCACCAGGAGCGCGGTGATCGATGTGACCAGCGTTCCTGTAACCAGCGGCATGATGCCGTAGCGGGGATTGGCGAAGAGCACGGTCCATTCGGTGTCGGTGAGAAAATCGACGATCGAAACATGTTCGAAGAAATGCCGCGATTCAACCAGCAGGATGCCGACGATCCCGAGCGTGATGGCGATTGAAGACATCGCCGCCAGGAACAGGAAAAACTCTATTGTGCGCTCTCTGATCCGTTTGAGAGTCATGCCGGCGAAAGTCGATTGCATAGAGAGGTCACGGACACTGGGATAGGTGATCTCAGTTTTGCCGGGGCTTTTTGCCATGCGTTCCTCGTTCAAATTGGCATCAAGAGGGACACTTGTGTGACCCTCTTGATGCCGTAGCCTTCTACAGAGCCTTAGAGCTTCGGCTCTTTCTTCATCAGCTCGTCGATAGTGACCCCAACCTCTGCACTTCCTCCAAACGCCGTACCTACCTTACCGTTTTTCATACGGTCCGCGCCCAGCTCATAAACCTTATCTGGAAAAGGAACGTACTTCACTTCTTTCACCAGCTTCGGAGCGTTCTTGAGATAGAATTCGACAAACTCCTTGACTTCCGGTTTTGCGGCGGACTTCTTGCTCACGTAAATATAAATGGGCCGCGATAGCGGTTGATACGTGCCATCGAGCACGGTCTTTTCGGACGGCGCCACGGGTTTCCCCTTGCCGTTGTCGATCGCGACCGCTTTGAGTTTGTCTTTGTTCTCCGCATAATAGGCATAGCCGAAAAAGCCCAGAGCATTTCGGTCGTTGGAAATGCCTTGGACTAGCACGTTATCGTCCTCGCTGGCGGTGAAGTCGCCGCGGCTGGCTTTCGCCTTGCCGACAATGGCTTCGGTAAAATAATCGAAGGTGCCGGAATCCGCGCCAGCGCCGAAAAGCTTCAACGGGGCGTTCGGCCATTTGGGACGGATTTGGTTCCAGTTGGTAATTTTTCCCTGCGCGCTAGGTTCCCAGATCATTTTAAGCTCCGCGACCGTCATCGCCGAGGCCCAGTCGTTTTTCGGGTTAACCATTACCGTTAAAGCGTCAAAGGCGACCGGCAATTCGATGTATTCCACGCCGGCCTTTTTGCAGTCAGCCATTTCTGATTTAAGAATAGGCCGGGATGCGTCTTGTATGTCGGTCTCGCCGCGGCAGAACTTTTTGAAGCCGCCGCCTGTACCGGAGATACCCACTGTTACTTTGATTTTGCCCTTTTTCGCTTTCTGAAACTCTTCGGCGACCGCCTCGGTGACCGGAAAGACGGTGCTGGAACCATCGATTTGCACGATCTGAGCCTTGGCAACGGCTGGCAGAGACGCCAGAAGCGCGGCCAAGAACGTAAACAAGATTGATTTCTTCATGTGTTTCTCCTTTTTGTTTACTATGTCTAATGAGCCAATGTTACGAACTTGTTACAAACCATTTAAGCTTGGGTGAAGCCCGGCACGGGCTTCGACAACGCGATCTCGGCTTGTCCTTGTTGCGTGAAACATTCTTCATAATCTTTTGACGCCGACTGTAGTGATGAAGGATAAAGCTTGAGTAAAGGATCGGTTAAGAAAACATTAAGCTGGAAGCGGATCGGTAAGCTTGACGTAACAGTGACGTAACATAGATTTAACGCACTTTCGGTCCTGTTTTGTTGGTGTTTTGAACAGTATTTTTGGTAGTGTGAGTCCGCTTCGCGACATCGAAGCTCGATTGCATGGCATCGATATCTTGATCGGGAGAAGGGTGCTCTTAATGGCTGGCGGAATGAAAATGTACGGCAAGCATCGCTTACCTGGCCGGCTCTTTATCGTCGAGGGGATCGATGGTTCGGGTAAGAGTACGCAACTGATGTTGCTTCAGAAGTGGCTCGAATCGGAAGGCTACGTTGTTTACTTCAGCGAATGGAATTCCTCTCCGCTGGTCCGCGATGTCACCAAACGGGGTAAAAAAAGAAGATGCTGACGCCCATGACGTTTAGCCTGATCCACGCCACGGATTTCGCGGACCGCACGGAACGGCACATTATCCCGCCGCTAAAAGCCGGCGCCGTGGTTCTGGCCGACCGGTATATTTATACCGCTTTTGCGCGCGACGTGGTTCGCGGCGTAAGCCCGAAGTGGGTGCGCGAGCTCTACGCTTTTGCGGTCAAGCCCACCGTGGCATTCTACTTTCGTACCCCGCTCGATGTTGCGATGAAAAGAATCCTCGGCGGAAGGGACGCCATCAAATATTATGAAGCCGGTATGGATTTGGAGCTAAGCGAAGATATCGAGGAGAGTTTTCGTCTTTTTCAGGGGGGTATTATCGGCGAGTACGAAAAGATGGTCGACGAATTCGGATTGGTGGTAATCGATGCGACTCGGTCCATTGAGGAGCAACAGGCAGAGGTGAGAAAAATCGTGTCCCACGCATTGACGGGCACTAAAAAGGCAAGGATTCGTAGATGGCTCGATTTAACTTCTTTGGCGAGGGGCTCCCAGAGATAGATCTGGAGGAGCTAAAGGGAAAGCTGATTGTTCTTGAAGGTACCGACGGAGTGGGGCGCTCCACGCACATCGGATTGTTGAAGCAGTGGCTGGAAAATCATGGGCACGCGGTCTTGGATACCGGCATGACTCGTTCGGCGCTTGCGGGCAAGCGGCTCAAGCAGGCCAAGGCAGGGAACACGTTGGGCAGCATTACCATGAGTTTGTTTTATGCGACGGATTTTGCCGATCGGTTAGAAAACGAGATCATTCCCGCCCTGCGCGCGGGATTCATAGTCCTGACCGACCGGTATATTTATTCCTTGATGGCTCGCGCCATCGTCCGCGGCGCCGATCCGGAATGGTTACGGGAAGTTTACGGTTTGCATTGAAACCCGATGCGATTTTCTATTTACGCGTGAATATCGATGATTTGGTGACTCGAGTTCTGCAAAGCACGGGCTTCGACTATTGGGAAGCGGGGATGGATATGCATATGGGCGAAGACATGTACGAAAGCTTTGTCCGATACCAGAGGTGGCTGCTGGCGGAGTTTGACAAGATGGTGGAGAGCGACGGCTTCAATATCATCGACGCGTCCGGCACCATCGAAGAGGTGTTCGAGCAGCTACGCGAGCGTGTAGATGGTGTGATCGCGCGGAATGGCGATACTGAGTAGGGAAAGGTCGAGACCGTTCTTTATTGCTTCTGCCGATTACCCTCGACCGTTACCGGTTGTGTCTGTCTCACGCGAAATTCTTCAGCTTGTTTTAGAATGCCGTCGATGGCTGCATCGTTGTCGCGCCGCTCGCTTTCCATCTCCAACTCCAGGGCGCGATAAAGATCCGGATGATCACGCGGAAAGTTAGGCCGGCCGATGAATTCTTCGAGAAACTGCGATAGCACGTGCCGGTCATGCCAGACGCCGAGCTTGTCCTGTAATGCTTTTAAGGATTTGATCCTGGATTTGGCGTCGCCTTCCCCCAGCTCCGCGAGAAGCTCCCAACGGTAGCGCAACCGTTTGCCGGCCAGCCGAAGCGAGTGAAGACATTCCGGATCGCGCTTGTTTTTTGCCTGATCCAGAGTCTCGTGCCATTGCACCAAACTCTGATCGAGACTTTGTCTAAAATTCGATCCTAAACCATTCTCTGCTTTGCCGGCGCGGAGTAACCGCTGGGTTTTTTGGATAAAGTCATTGATATCCATTCGGCGGAGCTGCTTACGCGCCCGGACAAATTCCTTCGCGCGTAACTTCAATGTGTGTTTCCGAACACAATCCCATGCGTCGCGGGTCGTGCCCGCGCTCGCCGAATCGAGTTTCTCCTCCAGCAGAGTTAAAGTAACATCGAGATTACGACAGGCGCTCAAATCACGGCGTACTTGGCGCAGAGAGCGGATGGTTCTGCGGCTCTTACCCCCCCTCTCGGCTTGGGATAGAGGACCCGGACGACTTGCTGGAGCCGCCGGCCCCAGACGCGGATATCGTGAACATTGTCAGCGCGATCGCTCACTAAGAGCCTGGGGGGAATCGAGACGTATTTTTCCAAGCGCCTGCGAGCAAGTTTTACTAATTGCTTTTGCGACGGTTCCATAGCCGCTTGGCTTTTTCGCAATTTGCTCATTTCGTCCGTACAAGCTCGCCTTATTGCGCGATTAGGCGGAGCTGCTTTGGCGTTAGCAACCAATGCAGTTGTCCAGGTTTGCCAGGCGGAAGAGAATCGACTTCAACGCAGCAGATGCCGCCTTTTTTTAGCGGGATGGCCAAGTCAGAGAGGTTCTTTGCGCGAAGCAGAAAGCCCGCGAACTCACCCAGTAACGGCTCATGGCCCACCAGCATCAAGTGTTCATGCTCTTTGAGGCTGCTTAGCGCCGATAGCAGCTGGTTCGGTGAGCTGCCGGGAGCCAACTCGGGTAATTCGTCCAAGCAGGACTCCGCTCCCAAGGCAGTGGCGACGATTTCAGCCGTTTGGCGCGCGCGAACGAGGGGACTGGTGAGAACTGCGTCGAACGTAATTGCCAAACGGCTAATTCCGCGAGCGGCTTTGCGCATTCTTTTAATGCCCTTCTTGGTGAGGGGCCGCTCGCCGTCGGATGGGAAGGCCGGATCATCCTTATCTGCGGCGATGCCATGACGCAGAAGGTAGACATTCATGATTCCTTACCTTCCTTTTGGCACGGACAGATTTAAGCGATCGAGCGAACTGATGAATGCTTTAGGCAACATTGCGCCAATAGTCCATGAAAAGCGCGGCTACTCTCTTATCGATCTCATCTCTCTCGCGCCGATAGTTTGTTAACGTCGCCGGTTCGGTTGAGGCCAATAAATCGGTGGCGGGCTCAAGTGTTTAGCCACGGCTTCCGCCATTTGGCTTAGGGATGCATTATCCTCGCATAGGAAAAGAATGTTTCGTTCGCGGATTGTTCGTCTCATGGGATTTCTCCTTCTTGGTTAACAAGCCGGTTGTTTCTAGCCCTTCTGGATCGCAAGCCTTAGGTTGAAGACTTCTTTAAAAAGTTCGCCGTTCTCGATGGCATTTTCGATCTCACCGCGAATATTAGCGGGAGCGGAAGCGGTGACGGTCAATAGTTTCGACTTCTTCACGGAGCATGTCACGGCGGTCACCTTTTGCTCGTGTTTGTAGTCAAAGGCGTTGGCGATGCGAAGGATGGCGCTCAATTTCCGCACCACATCTTGATTGGCGGGCGAGAGTTGACTGAAGCCTAGATGTTTCTGGCTCGGGTGCGCTTTGCGGTGATAGCGGGCGACATTGGCGATCAGATCGAGGTCGAGTTTGTTGAAAGAATTCATTCCCGAACTTTTAATCAGATAGTAAGAATGCTTGTGGTGCTTGGGCTCGGCGATGAAAAACCCGATGTCGTGCAGCATGGCCGCGGCATTTAGAATACTCGCGTATTTCTCCGGCAGCCGATGCAAATTGGTCAGTTGATAAAACATATTCAGCGCCAGTTGACTGACGTGATGGGCGTGAGGCGCATCGTAAAGGTATTTCTGGCATACCTGTTCGAGCGATTCAGCGCGCTCCGCGTCGGGATACCACGCGCCGGAGTTTTGGTAATGCCGCTGCAGCAGGTCGACCATCAGGCCGTCGCGCAATCCTCTGCGGGAAACAAACAGATAGTCGAGGCCGACTTCGGACATGATCTCGTGCAGGACCAGCCCGCCGGCAACGATAATGTCGGCGCGCTTAGGATCGCCGCTGATGAGAGAGGCTCGTTCTTTAACCGGTATGGTGGTGAGCAATTCCAGCAGAGCCTTTAATCGGGAGCGCCGCAAGATCGCCAGCGATCCGTTTTTGCCGTCTCCTGCGACACGCGTATTGGTTTCGGCAAGCGCGGTGATCGTGCCGCCGCTGCCGAAGGCCATGGTAAATTTTTCCTGCTCAATGCGTTGTCCGACGGATCTGAGTTTATCTTTGACGAACTGGCGTAGATGGCGGATTTCCCGGTTACGGGGCGGATCGGAGGTGAAAACTTCTTCGGTCATGCGGACCGCTCCGAGCGGCAAACTGAACAAGCAAAAAATACTGTTCGAGTTGGCGATCGCCAACTCGACGCTGCCGCCGCCGATGTCCAAGAACAGCCCGAGCGGCAGGTGGAAACGGAGGCCGCTCATGATGCCCAGGCTGATCAGTCGAGCTTCATCGGAGAGAATCTCTAAGGGGATGCCAAGCTTGCGCGCGTTTCGGAGAAAGGTTTTGCCGTCGGCAGCTTCACGGAGAGCGCTGGTACCGGCAGCTCGTATAGCCGTGACGCGATACCGGTCCGCCGATGCTTTGAAGTCGGCAAGAACTTTGAGGGCTGATTGCGCGGTGGCCGGCTCGAGCCGTCTGCTTCGAAAGACGTTGTGCCCGAGACGCACAGGTAGGCGGTCCTGCTCGACCACCCGATAGTGTTTGGGTTGCTCGACAACTGCTATCTGGTATTTCATAGCGTTGCTGCCGACGTCCATCACTGCAAAATGATCTGCCATTGCTTGGCTTCATATCACAGACTTATGTGTTCTTGGTGCTGCCAAAGTTAAAATTGGGTTAAATTTCCATGAATTTTCATAAACTCATCGAGAACCCACCACAGACTCTCACGATGAATTGCTACGGGTGAGCCAGTGATTTCATTGACGGGTCGGCGCCGGCGTCTCGCCATGCTCTTTGCGACATCTGGCTTTTAAGTCCAACGCGTAATCCGGGCTTGCGCTTCGACAATGCGCAGGATTCCTTTGACATCGGACTTGGCCTCGGCAGACGTAAGTTTTCGGACAATCGCGGAGAGCGTGTTTTTTTATCTCGGTATTACGAATGCAATGCTTGAACCTGGAAGGGACAGAGACTTTCCGGTTTATAGGTCGAGATCCAGAAACAAATTACATAGCGAGAGAAAGCCGAACCAGCCATAGACAGCCGCTGTAAGCGTAAACGCTTTGATTGCAAGAGTTGGCCGGCCGTGCCGGAGTGCAAAGATCAACAGCAGCAATACGCACGCAAGCGTTTTCCAATAAACTAAACCCCAAACAGCACCCCATTCCGCTATGGTTGCGCTCACGAGAGGGTTCGCTTCCGGTACGCCCAGCAACAAAACATAATAGGTAAAAACACCGTCGAATGCCTGGAGTAAGAGGTTCAAAATGAAGTAGGCACAAACCATCGGAATCGCCGGGGTGCTCATGGCCTATATCCTATGAACTTCAGAGTAGCCGTTGGGAAAGTATTTCCGACCCGACGGCTCTATATTCAACCAATCAAGTGCGGATGACCTTGTCAATCGGGTATTCCATGAGTCAAGTAGCGATGATGGATGATTCAACTCATTAAGTAGACGGCGCTTATTCGCTCATGCTATACAGGTGATTCGTCACATGGCTTGGCTTTAAAACACGCCCGACCCTTGAACCCTTGAGTCATTGAACTTTGAACGATCATCGGGGAGTCATCTCTGAGTTCACCGATACCCGAAAAAGAAGACGCCGGTACAGGCGGAAGTGAAGCCACTCAGCAATCAGGCGCGCCTTCGCGGCGCGCCTTGCTTCAACATCGCGCCATTGAGGCGCTGCGCTACCGCGAGTTTCGTTTGCTCTGGTTTGGCCATTCATTCAGCTCAATGGCGTTCTGGATGGATCAGGTTTCCCGCGGATGGCTCATCTATGAGCTGACGGATTCGGCGCTTCAGCTCGGCTTGGTGCGAGGAGTTCAAGCGATACCGACTCTCTTCCTCTCTCCAGTGGCGGGGAGCACCGCCGATCGCTACTCCCGCAAGATACAGATACTGGTTGCGCAGATAGTTGACGGCTTGATGCTCGGCGCGCTTGCCGTGCTGATTTTTACCGGCCGGATCCAACCCTGGCATGTCTACGTGACCGCCTTCGGGATGGCGGTCGTCCAAGCTTTCCAGCAGCCGGCTCGCGCGGCGATGATCGCCGATACGCTGCCGTCCAGCCATTTGACCAATGCCATCGGTCTGAACTCGATTATTTTTAACGTCGCGCGCAGCACCGGCCCGGCTCTCGCAGGGGTACTCATCGCGACGTTCGGCACGGGGGTTCCTATGCGACTCAAGCGTTATTTTATCTCTTGGCTACGATCTGGACCGTGCAGCTTCGCCCCGCGGAGCGCGCTTCCGGCGGCGCTCGAGGTCACTCGGGACAAGCAGCCTCTTTCGGCCGCAGTATCATCGATGGGTGGAAATTCAGCTGGCACAACGAGGCAGTGCGCACCGCTTTGCTAGTCGTGATGTTTGCGTCTTTGTTCATCGTTCCGTTTACAACACTGCTACCGGTGTTTGCGCGCGATCTCCTCGGTGTCGGAGCCGAAGGTCAAGGACTGCTTCTCACGGCTATGGGCGTGGGAGCGTTGGGTACCGCGGTCATCATTGCCTCTTTCGGTGACCGGATGCCGAGGGGGCTCTTTATGCTGGGAGGGGTGACGCTGTATGGAATTAGCGTGGTCGGATTCGCGGTATCACCCTGGTTCCAGTTCTCGATGGCGCTTATGGTCGTCGTCGGCTTAGCCAACGTTTGTTCCCATGCGCTCGTGCAGACCGTTATTCAAACCTACTCTCCCTCTGAATTTCGCGGCCGAACCATGTCGATCTTTCACATGAGCAACGTCGTTATGACTCTTGGAAGCATGCTTATCGGCGTACTGGCGACCCTCTTGGGAGCCCGTTTTGCCGTGGCAATGATGGGCACAGCCGGCGCGCTGGCGATGGTGCTGATTCACGTCGCTCTGCCGCGCGCGCGACATATCCGGTAACACTTACCGGATGCGCAAGCATTGCGCGCGCTGTCGGCGGCAACGGCGCGACATACTGGCACCGCTCGTTTAGCCTATGATTTACCGGCTCCTATCCAGCCGGCGCTGGACACGTCGATTACCTGTTCATCCGGCCCGAGACACTTGATCTCATAATAAGACTGCGGCTGTGCGGGGTCGCCGGGGTAAACGCCGGACCGTTCAGTCAATGATTTTCCGCCCAAAACCTCGATATGAGCAACGCTGGCATGAACGTTTTCGACTTGGAAACCGACGTGATCGATGCCGAGCCGCAAGGGCTCGCCGTCTTTGCCTTTCTGGTATTTCAATATCGCAATGTTGAGATGGCCGTCGGTCAAATAAACTCCATTTTGTCCTAAGCCGACCTGCTGGAGGCCGAAAGCTTCCTTGTAGAAAAGGGCGGTTTTGTCGACATCCCGAGTTCGTATCGCAATGTGTTTGATTTGTGCCATACGGTTTGTCCTCCAATTACAAATAGACCCAGGGGTTGTCCGCGCTAAAAGTAGGAATATGACACCCTCAAGGAAAGGCTTGAACTAGAAAGTGAGCGAGATCGATGCCCACTCAGGCGCCAGGAAAAAACTATCGTAAACGCTTTGCTAAGCGTAAATCCTTTATCGCGGCTGACCAGACTCCTGGTGTCACGCTTTAGGAATTTTTAATGCCCTACACCTTGCCCGCGGATCTGAAATGTGGGAGGCGGCTGTTGATGATCTCTCCCAGACCATCGGCGGGTAATTGATCGGACACCGGCAAAGTTTGCGCGCCGAGCCGGGAAAGACGCTCATTGATCGTCCGAAGAGCTAGGCGGGTCCGGTTATATTCCTCCAGGTATTTGCTACAATCCAAAAGTTTATGATCGATTTCTTCCAGGCAATTGTTGAGTCTGCGAGACTCGTTCTCATAAAAGGCCTGTAGGAGAGTTGTTTGTAATTGCTCGCGCTTCATAAAAGTTTCCCGCATTCCATTATCGCTTTGGTGTTGCCGATTTCTTAAATCATCCACCCGCTCAAGAGGGGATAATGAGCTTTTGGCCGATAAAAATAAAATTGGGATTTTTCATCGCTGGCTTGTTGGCCTCGAAAATCTTTACCCACTTGTGCGGATCTCCATAATATCGAAGAGCCAGGAAACTTAGATTATCTCCGGCCACCACCGTATATTCACGCGGCCCTTGGGCTGGAGGAGGCGGACTGGAAGTTGCTTTTGCGGCTGGCGCCGGAGCGGTTGTTGTGACGGTGGCCGGCGCAGGCTTTTCTTTAACTGCCGCAACGGCCGGCGCGGGACGTTGTTCTTCACGAGCCGCGACAACGGGCGGGGTTTTATACAGACGATCGATAAAGCCGGAGCTGTCGAATTCTTTTATAAATGAAGCATCGATGAATTGCTCCGGCCGGGCCGAGCGGGCCGCCGGATCTTTTAAACCCAATTCCCGCAAGATGATCTGAATTCCCTTTTGCGTCGGATAGGGTTTTTCGGGAACCAGCCTCAAAATGATCGACTCGTAGGTGTGGTCCAAAATTTCCCTGTCATCGGTACGTAGGTACTTGGTGAGAATCTCGAGGGTTTCCTTCCGATGGGTCTTCGCAAAATGAATCCCTTCGATATACGCTCTCATAAAATCCCGAATGAGATCCGGTTTGGATTTGATCAAAGCTTTGGTCGTCGCAATACTGGTGTGTTGGTACTCCAATCCGAGCATTTGCAGATCGGCCAGCATTGGAAACCCCATTTTCTCCGCTCGCAGCGACGTCGGCGCCGAGAGCATCGCCCCCTGGATCTTACCGGCTTCAAGCGCCGTGAGAAGAGTGGGGACGTTCCCCAATTGGAGAATGGTCACATCTTTATTCGCATCCAGTCCGTACTTGTCCAGGGCGTAACGCATGGCGAAGTCGGTCGACGAACCATACCGAGTGACACCCACCGCTTTTCCCTTAAATTGATCCGGCCGGGTCATGCCTTTTTCAGTGAAGAGCTGAAACGTCAGAGTATTCACGACGCCGGCGATAATCACCGTATCCGCGCCTCGTAGATTGCTTTGAATGATCGCGGGCCCGGCCGCTTGCGCGAAGCTGATATCGCCGGCAACCAGAGCTTGCGTCGTGGCCGTGCCCGATTCAATTAATATCGCTTGAACTTCCAACCCGTACTTACGAAAGAAGCCCCTCTCTTGGGTGACCCATAGCGGGGCCATGTTGCCGGAAATCGAGCTAAAGGCGACATTCAGTTTTACGAGTGGACGCTGCGGCGGATTCTCTGCCGTGCGAACGCTGCTAGGAAACACCAACGTGAGCGCCAGAACGATAGTCGATAACCATACTAGACATTGCTTTTTTTGTTGAGGGTACATAAAAATCTCCCGCAAATTCCGGTAACTCATACGATTTGCCGATTTAGCCGCAACATTGCCGCTCTAAGACTTGAACGCATGCGCTCCAATGAACGCGCCAACTCGCCAATCTCGTCGCGTGACACGACACAGTTTCCGATCGACATATCGAGGTCACCTCTAGTGACTTTATCCGCGACTTCGGTAAGACCGACGATAGGTCGAACGATCCAGTTGGCTATCACAAACGAGAGTATTGCCCCGACCAAGGGAAACATTGCAACGATTCCGATCATAGGGAAAACAACAGCTTGCACTTCCTTTTCTATCGCATCGCCCCAAAAGCCGACGTGGACACTTCCCACCTGTCCTTCAAGGACCGGAACACTGGTTTCGTACACGGTTTTGCCCTGCAATGATAATGTTCGCTGGTGCGTTTCACGCTCTCCCCCGGCGGGAGTTCCGCCCCGCAGTTGCGAAGGAAAGGTCCCCAGGGTGTGGGCGACGATGTCTCCTTTGGCGTCATCGATAAATGCGTACGCGACGCCATCGATAAGGGTGTACTTCCCTGCTAAAGCATGAAGCGCTAAGGGGTTTCTGCTGACCATATGTCCCGCGGCGGCATCGCTGAAATTGGTCGCTATGGCCTGCGCGCGCTTATTGAGTTGATCTTGCATGGCGGTCTTTGTTAGCTGGTACATCGCCACAACCAGTAAAACTCCCAACGTCAACATGACCCCGGTATAGATTCCACCGATCTTCCACTTCAGGCTCAGACCTCGTGATTCTTGACCCATTTTCTTCTCCTTGAGGAACGCTAAAGCAGGCACTCGATTATTCATACAGTCTTAGGAGCGTTGATTTCTCGCGCCATCGTGTTCTGGAAACGAGTTCTCATCGTCTCATTGAAAATCTCGCGGCTCACTCGCTGAATAAGTTCCCCAAGCTTTTTCTGCGGAAATGCATCACGGGATTCGCCGAGCGCCGAGATTTGATCACCTAAGATGAGCTTAGCCATCGGTCCTATTGCTTCCGTAGCCGCACGATCCATGTGGTCAAAGAATTGCGGCGAGACAGCAGGCTCTTCATCGATGAATTTCGGTGTCTGTTCCAGGTCTACTTGCTCGGTGTCGAGAAAATGAACCATCGATTCATCGGGTTCTTCGTTCATGCTCGCTTTGGTTTCGGCAGCTTCAGGCCTCTGGATAGTGGCCCTTGCCGCTGACGGCTTGGCTCTGAATATGCCGTTCTTCGAGACCCTATTTCTTGGAACATCAATGCCACGCTCCAAAAGAAGATTGCCGGCCACCTTCATGATAAGATAGGCGGAAACCCGTTTTCTTCCCGCTCGACATGCCGTGCCGAGCGCGTTATCGCAGATGATATTGATCAACCGCGGCGTTCCCGCCGAATAACACCAGATGGCTTCCACGGCTTCTTTAGTGAAAATCTCCGGGCCTTCGTAACCCGCCACCTGAAGACGATGGTGGATATAATGTTCTACATCATTGAGTAACGGCAAAGAGCAGATTCGATGATGAATCGCGATCCTTTGCTTGGTTCTTCGAAGAGACGATTTACTGAGTTTGGCGATCAATTCCGGTTGCCCGACCAACACGATTTGAAGCAATTTCTCCTCGTCGGTTTCCAAGTTCGACAGATCGCACAGGCTCTCGAGTGCTTCATCGCTCAGCTTTTGCGCTTCATCGATCAGGAGCGCTACGAGTTGTCCTTTGCTGATTTGCTGGAGCAGGTATGCGTTAAGCTCCTGGGTCATCTCCAATCTCGTTTTATCTTTGCTTATTAGGCCAAGCTTCTGAACCATTAGTTCAACTAGTCCATAAGACGTGAGATGGCTCGTGGAAACGAAGACAAAGCGGGTGGTCGCATCAAGTTGACGCATCACCTTGCGTAATAAAATCGTCTTGCCAGTTCCCACCTCTCCCGTGACAAGCATAAAACCCTTTTTGGCTTGGATACCGTAAGCGAGAGCGGCTAATCCCTCCAGATAATGGGGATTGCCATAAAAGAAGCGCGGGTCCGGTGCGACGCCAAAGGGCGTCTCGCGAAATCCGAAGTGATCCTCAGTCGCTAGTTTGTGTTCGTCCGAACTAAGAAGTTCGACCATTTCCCTGTCCTCCATTGCAAATTCCGCCTCTACACATCCGCGGTTAAGCAACACCTATTCGTGTCCGGAATTAGGACAATGTTGAGTAATAATTTCTTAATAGCCGTACGAGCAGAAATTCTGCGAAAAAAAGGTGACGCGAGGAGCAATTCATAATCGATTTGTATTTTTCTTTCAAGCATAAAATATTCGGTACGAAAAAAGTTTGATTTATTCGATATGTTTTTATGAGACCCTCCAGAGAGATTTGAGAATCCGCGGCGGCTAATGTTTGGACAGCGGCCCGCAAACACCGCCGTCCAAATAAGTCGAGCAACAACTGTGTGTTTACACTTGATGAGCTGCGTAGGTTATGCTGGCTGGGACTTAAGTGTGCCCGAATGAGTTCAGCGTATATCAAGAACGATTCGCGATGAGAACGGCGTAAACCAAAGCTGCGCTATCGCTACAGCACGGCCACCACTTCGATCTGAAACAAAACCTTGCCGCGCAGCTCAACTTTCAGGGCGTGACGGGCCGGCCGATCATGCTCATCGGGAAACATATCAAGCCACGGCTTGTTGACGGCATCACGATACTTTTCGTCTTTCAAGTAGACCTTCATGTGGGCGATATTGTCGGGTGTGCCGCCGGCTCTTTCCATGAAGAGCCTCAGATTGCGAAACATGGCTTGGGCCTGTTCCACCGGGTCATCCGAAAGCACGCCGGTTTTGGCGTCCTTTCCTGATATTGCCGAAGAGAAAATCATATTGCCGACGACGGCGCCGATGGGAATCGGCGCGCCGTGCTCCATGCCTTCGATATGGATGCTTTTGCGTTTTGCCATGAAATGGCCTCCTTTGAATCCAAAGTTCAGCTGTCTCATAACACGCCAACGATGAACGGTCGACTGAAGAGCGCATAGGCAGGCAAACGACCCACTATCGTCCGTAATGATTCTGATTATTTTTCGAAAGAAAGGCGCTCAAGACCTGAAGAAATGCATCGCGGGGCTAAAAGAAAGTCGCCTTAACGGCGTTACCTGGTGCAATGGCGGCTAAGGAAGGGAACCCAACTGCGCGTGCGACGTGCGAAGCTTTGAACTTTCGCTCAACAGCTTTTACTGAATCCGCGTTGCGGTTTCTCTCCTGATGAAACCGGGTGGCCGGCCGCTTTTCGAGCGAATCTATACCAGCCATTGCGGGCGGACACCACGTTCACCTGAGTGCCCGCGTCTATGTTGGCAATGAACGCCGAGTCCTCACTGGGCCCGCTGTAAACCTGCGTTGGCTTGACGATTGAGTACGCGCCCCAAACACTCTGCGGCGGCTTTATGGCGGGTTCTTGCTTCTTATAGCGGTTCGAACCATCTGTCGAGGCCGGTTCCCTGAGATCGTTCTTTGACTGTGTTCTGGAGTTATCTTCCGGAGCTAGCGCGGCGACGCTAGCCGCCTTTGAATGAACGGCTGCTAGCGTATTCGTCTATGAGGGGGTCTTTTGAATATTTTGGTTTTTAATTGGGGCGGGAGATAGTGCTGACGTTTTGACAGGCGCGCCAGGGTTTTTCGCAGATGTTCCAAACAACGTGTTAACCAGAAGAATGACGGCAACCGCTAAGCCGAAGCGCATGACCAGGCTGCGGGATGGACTTATGGCGGTTGCCGATTCACCGACGACCGGCCGGCGATTCATGTCGGCTGCGGCGGTGCAGGCAGCGGTTGTATGCGTTGGGCCATTGACCTCTGCCGAAGGGTCGCCGTTACGTTTGCTATCGCCCCTTCCATGTGGCGAGGTCTGTGAGTCTTCGTTGCCAAACGGCATGTGATAGACGACGCTTTTCGCCCAATTGCGGTAACGGAGCATGTCGTCGTCTCGCCCGAGCTTTTGCGCGGTGTCAGCGCGCGCCAAGAAAAGATCTCGGGCAAGGCGCCGTTCATTTTCGCTAAGGTCGGAAATATTCTTAATGGCTTCGATCTGTGCCTCGTACGCATCAGCGCGATAAAGCCGGACAGATGCGAGCAGGTGAAATAGCTGCGCTTCGCGATGGTCGGGTGTATTCCGAAGGACTTCGCCCAGATGGCGTAGAGCTTCCTCATGCCGGCCGGCCTCGGCGTGCGCCCGCGCGGCCTCTAAAGCGGCAGTTTCATCGTAATGATCTGCCAGACCGCCCATCGCTACCGCAGTCGCTGAACTCACGCTTTGCAAAGCGATACCGGGCAGTCCGGATGGGTGTGTGTTTGGCGCGATATCGAGTCGCCCTGCCACGCGTGCAAAATCGTTTTTATGGGAGTGGCTGGGTGTGCCGGGTTTCGTCTGTGAATCATCCCTCTGTCTCAGATGTCGCTCAACTTCTTCACTATCGGCGAGTCGTTCCCGCCACCGAGTAATTTCCGCTTGGAGCCGTTGATTGTCGAGGCGCGTTTGTTCGTATCGTTGCTCCAGATCGAGCAACTGGCGGTTAACCGTATCGAACGCGAGAAGGTTTTCTCGGCTTTCCGCTAGCTCTCGTTGAAGCGCAGCGGCCTTCGCTTCAAGCTCACTTTTAGCTTCGCTGATTGAGCTCTCCGCGACAGCGAGAGTGGACGGACCTGTCGTGCTATCCAACTCTCTTACGCGGGCTTGGCTTTGTGCCAATTTGGCCGTGGTAAGCTTCAACTCGGCTGCCAGATTTGCGACTTGCTCCTCAAGCGCCCCTCTTTGAAACTGTGAAACATCGTCTATTCTCGAAGTCGAATGAATTTGCTGTCTGAGTTGGGCGACTTCGTCATTGAGCTTTCGGTTCGAAGCTTCCATCTTGCGCTTCTCCGCCTCCGCATTCTTTAATCGCCGACGTTCACCTTCCGATTCCGCAAATTCCCGCTATTGGCGTGCAATCTTCTGGAAAGATCTGAGATCTGTTCCTGCAGCCCTTTATTTCTATCAAATTCCCGGCTGAGGACCCCGGGCGTGAGCCCGGGGGTGAAAGCCTC
>JBBDNJ010000189.1:0-18681 GCA_040877705.1 Binatia bacterium
ATCGATATGGAATCCACCACGGTGAAAGCGCACGCGGGTATCGACGATCTGCGTATTTACCGGGAGTTTACCGACGATCCGATGGAAAAACTTGCCGAGGCTCTGAAGGATCTCCACCTCGGTACGGCCAAAATCGGCGTCGAGCTGGAATATTTACCCGTTAGGGACTTCGCCTCGCTGCAACGGGCTTTGCCTGATGTGGGTTGGATAGCGGCGGACGGTATCTTCAATAAGGCGCGGCAAATCAAAACCGCCACCGAACTGGCGTTACTGCGTGCCCTTAGCAAACTTACGGATAAAGCCATCGGTGACACGTTGATGCAGGCAACGGGCGGAATGAGCGAGATGGAGCTGGCGGGGCATTTGTTGACGTCGTTATTTGGCGGCGGCGCGGAAAGCTACAGGCTCATGATCATCGCCTCAGGCGAGCGCAGCCAATTCCCCAACGTCGGGCCGACCGATCGGAAGCTGCAAAACGGCGATCTCATTCGCATGGAAATTTTCGGCCAGAAAAACGGCTATCTTACCGGAGTGTGCCGTACCGCTGTCGTCGGGCAGGCCACCGCCGAACAGAAAAAGATCTGGGCGAACCTGATCGAATGCAAATATCTGGTTATGGATATGATCAAGCCGGGCGCTCGTTGCCAGGAGATTTACCAGACGTTTTTGAAGAAGTTCGGCGAATTGGGTTTCGAGCCGATTAGTTTTGTCGCCCACGGCATAGGCCTGCATCTCCATGAAGAACCGTACATGGGCCGCTATGGCGATGAGATCGTCGAAGCTGGCATGGTCGGCGCCTTCGAACCGCTGGTTTACATTCCAGGGCGGTTCGGCATGCAGAACAAGGACATGTTCTGCGTGACCGAAAAAGGTTGCGAATTGCTCTCCAATTACACGCCGGCGGACACGCTGCTAAAAGTAGGTTGAGCTGAGATGAAAATTACGACTATAGAAACTATTCCGATTCGCTTGCCGAGGCGCAGGGTGCACCAGTGGGCCAGTTTGACGACGCCCATCGGCGTTTACGTCATCGTCAAGTTGCATACCGACGATGGTTGGGTGGGACTGGGTGAAGCGCCGGTGTTGAAAGACTGGGGCGGCGATCATGGCAAGTACTTTGGCGAAACGCCGCAGACCACCGTCCATATCATCAATGATATTCTGGCGCCGGCATTGAAAGACCAGGACCCGCGCAGGTTCGAAACGATTCATGCGGTGATGGACAAGGCGGTCAAGGGCTATCCGTACTGTAAAGCGGCCATCGACGCCGCGCTGTACGATGTCGTGGGTAAAGCTTTGAATGTTCCGGTGTACCAATTACTGGGCGGTTGTTTTCGCCGGCGCGTGAGTATCGCGCATAGTCTTGGACTGATGGAAATCGACAAAGCTGTTGACGAAGCGATTCAAGCGAAGACCGAAGGGGTCAAGACAATCAAGCTCAAGTGCGGCGTCGATCAGAAACGCGATGTGGAGCTGGTCAAACAAATTAGAAAGGCCATTGGGCCGGAGTTAAATATCTGCGTCGATGCCAACCAGGGCTATCCGACCGCCAAAGCCGCAGTCAAAATCACCAAGGCGATGGAAGAATACGATCTTCTCTACATGGAGCAGCCGGTCGAAGGCATCGATCAGATGGCGGAAGTGGCGCGCCGGGTCGATACGCCGATTATGGCCGATGAAAGCGTGTGGACGCCACAGGATGTTTTGGAAATCATCAGCAAAAAAGCGGCCGATATCATTTCCATTTATACGACCAAGCCGGGAGGAATGTTCAAAGCCAAGAAAATCGCCGCCATTGCTGAAGCGGCCGGACTGCCGTGCAATGTCAACGGCTCAGTGGAGACCGGAGTCGGCAATGCGGCCAATATTCATTTGGCAGCGTCGACGGGTGTTGTGACTTTCGGCTGCGTCGTGCCGGTCTCCTCGCCCAAGGAGAAGGCTAAGAAGGGCATTGCCGGAATTTATTACCAGGACGATATCATCACGGAACCGTTCGCATTCGACAACGGTGATATTATCGTGTCGTCGAAACCCGGGCTTGGCATCGAGCTCGACGAAGATAAACTGAAACAATATCGCCTTTCGTAGATTCGCAGGGCGCAATGAATTGCGCCACTACATTCGATTCTAATGTCAATTCGTAAAATCGCAGTTCTAGGCGCCGGTAATGGCGGTTGCGCGGCGGCGGCTGACTTGACGCTGCGCGGTTATCAGGTCCGCTTGTTTTCTCGTTCGGATGCGACGCTCTTACCGATCATCAAACGGGGCGGCATCACGCTGATCGAAAATGGCGAGGAAAAGTTCGCCGCTCCTTATTTTCACAGCCCCCATATTATTCCCGTCATCGATGGCGTCGATTTGATCGTTGTTGCCGCGCCCGCCGTGGCTCACGAATACCTGGCGCAAAGCATGGCAGCGCATTTAAGCGATGGCCAACGCATTCTCTTGAACCCCGGCCACACGGGAGGCTCGCTCCATTTCGCTAACACACTGCGAAACTGCGGCGCGACAGCAAAAATCAAATTGGCCGAAACCGTGACCCTGACGTACATATGCCGCATGCGACAACCGGCTTGCGTCGAAATTTATCGCCGGACCACTCATCTTCGCTGCGCCGCGTTTCCCGGACGAGATACCGCCGGTCTGGTAAGCGAAATTCAAGAAGTCTATCCGAATCTAGTTGCCGCGCCCAACGTCTTGGAAACCGGCTTTTCAAACATCAACGCCATCATGCACCCGGCTGGGATATTGGGGAACGCCGGCTGGATCGAAAAGACCGGCGGTGATTTCTTGTATTACCGGGAAGGGATAACCCCGGCGATCGCCGCCTGGATCGAGGCGGTCGACCGAGAGCGTCTGGAAATCGCAAGCCGTCTAGGCCTGGAGCCGCTGCGCTTTGTCGATATCTTTCACCAGGCGGGGCTGACCTCCGAAGAGGCGAGGGCCAGCGGTTCTATCTTCCGCGCGATCAACGAAAGCGAGCCGAACTGCAAAATCAAATCGCCGGGGACGCTCGATCACCGCTATATTCACGAAGACGTCGGCTACGGGCTGGTGCCCATGGCGCAGATCGGCCGATTGCTGGAAGTGGATACGCCGGTGATGGATTCGCTGATTACCCTCGCGTCGGTGGCTAACGGTATTGACTATCGCATCGAAGGCCTTACGCTGAATAAACTGGGGCTGGCACAGGCGCGAGCGGATGATTTAACGAGCATCCTGCAAGACGGTTTTTAGAAAGGCGGGGTTATGCGCTTGGGACTTTGCTTCGATGGCTTCTATTCGATTCAGGAAATGATCGAGCTTGCCCGGCTTGCGGACAAGACCGGCATGGAGTCGCTCTGGATGTCCGATCATCTCTGTTTTAGAGATTCTCTCACGGCGTCCATGGCTCTGCTGGCGGCGACGAATAACATCAAAGTTGCTCCCGCGCCCATGAGTCCCTACTCGCGCCGGCCGATCATCTCCGCAATGTCGATCGCGACCATGGAAGAGTTTGCGCCGGGAAGGGTGATTGCCAGCCCAGGCACGGGTAACGCCGCGGCACTGAAGGAAGCGGGGATCCAGTCGCCTCGACCGTTGAAGACGATGCGCGAGTACGTCGAGCTTCTTCGACGCTTGTTAAAGGGAGACACGGTTAATTTCCAGGGGGAGATGCTGCAGATGAACGGCGCCAAGATGGCGTTTATACCATCGGCGCCGGTGCCGATGTATATCACCGCGGTGCGCTCGCGAATGCTGCAGCTCGGCGGCGAAATCGGTGACGGTGTGTTGCTTTCGGGCGGCTGTTCACCGGGATATATAACCCGCTGCGTCGCCGATATTAAAACCGGCGCCGAAAAGGCTGGAAAGTCGCTTGATCGGATCGACGTCGCCGGTTTCATTACCGCCGCGGTTTCCGAAGATCGACGCGAAGCCATTGAAGCCAATAAGCACTTTCTCGCCTATATTTTCCGTAACACGCACCACGCGGATAACATCCGCCTCGGCGGCGGCAAAATCGACCAGGAAGGTTTGGCTGCCGCTGTCGGCAGACGGGATTGGGAGGCGGCAAAAAAGTATATCAGCGACGAGGTTGTTTATGCGCATTCGGTGGCCGGGACCGCCGATGAGTGCCGCGAGCAGTTGGCCGCGTTCGTCAGCGCCGGTCTGAACTTGCCCGTCCTTCTCCCTATGGGTACTCAGGAGGCGAGGAAAAAAGTCGTGCGAATGATGCGCGAAGTGACGGATCACTGAACAGCTTCCTCTTTAAAGTTTTTAACCAACAGCTCTCCGTTGGATATGCTTAAAATATCAACCGAAATAGAGCGGCTCAATGGATTTTGCGCCATCGTCGTCTAATTCATAGGAACTAGCTACAATCTATCATTTTGCACCGCTGCTCCCGGCATCCGGTGGTTTTCTTGAGCTGTTGGGAAGGCCGGTGTTGTACGGCAAGAGCTTGACTTCGACTAGTTGGGTATATAGGTATAAACGGGCTTCGAGTTTATGCAAAAAAGGAGGGCTTGTGAATAAGACAAATCACTTTTGGACGTTGGGCGTAGTGGCCTTGGTAAGCTTAATTCTTTCCGGCAACGCGGTCGCTCAACAGGCCAACGTAGAAGCGGCCAAAAAAGAGGGTAAAGTCGTCGTTTACGGCACCGTGCCACCGAAATCGATGAGCGCGATCAACGATGGCTTCGAGAAAAAATACGGCATTAAGGTCGAGTACTGGCGCGCGTCCTCGACCAAGGTTATGGACCGAGCCCTCACCGAGTGGCGCGCCGGCCGCCCCGGCTTCGACGTCGTGGAAGGCAACCGGGGAGTTCAGTTGATCATGAAAGACAATGGCATGTTCGCGAAATTTATTTCCCCTTCCTCGGAAAAGTTTCCTGACAAATTCAAAGATAAAGCAGGCGTGATGACGCCTTGGAGGTTCTTGCCCATCAGCATTCTGTACAACACGGAGCTGGTCAAAAAAGGAGATATCCCCAAGAACTTCAACGATCTCTTGAATGCCAAGTGGAAGGGGCAGATCAGCATGCCCGATCCGTCCCGGCATACCACGACTGCGCAATTCCTTGCTAACTTAGACAAGCTCATGGGTGAAAAAGCACAGCAGTTCGTTAAGGGCCTAGCGAATCAGCGGCCCCACATGGTCGAATCTTTGGCCCCGGTGGCCAATGTGCTTGTTCGGGGAGAGGCCAAGCTCGGTATTACCTATGTCAAATACGTCAAACAGTACAAAGGACCCATCGATTACGTGATGATCGACAAATTTCTCGCCGATCCCAACTATGCCAACCTGAGCGCCAAAGCGAATAATCCGAATGCCGCGAAACTCTACATCGAATACGTCACCTCGCCCGAGGGTCAAAAGGCGATAGCGCAAGAAGGTGAATTCGTCCTCTATCCTGGGATCAATCCGGACATCGACGACGCGAAAACGGTTGCCGAGAGGTCGATATTCATGGACACTCCAGATGAGAAGGAATTCAAAAAAATCATGAATGAATATCGTAAATTGTTTTTTTAGCAAAACCGTTGGGCGTTTGAATTAGCAATACGAAAAATATCAGCGGAGGGCTGGTTCTCGAGTAAGTTCGGCGGGCCAGCCCTCTATTTGTTTATCGAATCGGTTTGATTAGTGCCCCATGAATCATACAGCATTGCTCGCGCGAGTTCGCGAATGGCCGATGCAGTTGATTCGCTACGACCCTCTCCGATTGGTCATTTTCGCAACGGCGGTGCTGATAGCCTATCTCAGCCTTTCGCCGACGTTGATGCTGCTCTATGGCAGCTTCATGAGCGAGCCGATCGGGGTCCCCGGCCAGTTCACACTGATAAATTATACTACGGCATACTCTGACCCCGAGACGTTTACGTTGCTGGTGAATTCATTCGTATTCGCCGGCGGCTCCGCCTTATTGGCGACGATCCTCGCAACCGCCCTGGCCTGGGTCGCGGTTCGCACCAATGCTCCTTTCAGGAAATTCATCGAGCTGACGGCGATTATCCCTAACATCCTGCCGCCGCTCATGCTAGGAGTTTCCTGGGTTCTTCTGCTCAATCCTCGGGTGGGCCTGCTTAACCTGGCGCTGATGCAACTATTCGGATTGGAATCGGCGCCTTTCAACATATACTCGATGTGGGGAATGATCTTCGTCGAGGCGTTGATAACCACCCCGCTAGCGTTTTTGATTATTTCCGCCGGTCTTTACTCCATGGACCCTTCTCTCGAAGAGTCCGCCAGAGTGGCAGGTTCCGGAAACCTTCAAGTTGTTTGGCGGATCACGTTTCCGATCATAAGGCCGGCATTGCTTGCCGCCGCAACCCTTAATTTTGTGCGGGCGATCGAGAGCTTTGACACTCCGGCTGTCATCGCGTTGCCGGCCCGCATCGAAGTCTTTACGACAAAGCTATACCGGGAGACGCTCGGCGCGTTTCCGCCGAATTATAATCTAGCGGCTACCTACGCCGTGTCCTTGCTTCTAATCACGATGGTATTCGTTTATCTTTACCGTCGCTTGACGGCGCGTTCGGAGCGATATGTCACGGTAACGGGACGGGGCTATCGCCCCAACGTCATTGATCTGGGGAAGTGGCGCTACGCCGCGTTTGCTTTCGCCGCTCTCATTCTGATCCTGGTATTTGTTCTGCCCTTTGGGGTTCTGCTTTACACTTCGCTCGTGAGTTACGTTCACATACCCGGACCGAAGACATGGGGTTTGCTGACCTTTGAACATTACCGTTTCAATCTGACTGACAGTCGGACCTACCAAGCCATTCAGCATAGCGTATTTCTGGCTGTGGCAGGAGCAACATTATGCATGCTGTTGGCGGGACTCACTTCCTACATCACGACCAAGACAAAAGTGGCGGGCCGCGGAATCATTGAAGCGTTAACGTTTATTCCGTGGGCTTTTCCGGGATCCGCCTTGGCGATAGGTTTGGTTTGGACCTACGTTTATATACCGCTGCCAATCTATGGCACTCTGTGGATATTGATGATCGGTTATATCACCCGTTTTTTGCCGTATGGATTGCGCACTATGACCAGCACGATAGTTCAGATTCATGACGATATGGAGGATGCTTCCAAAGCCTCTGGAGCCGGCTTTCTTGCAACGTTTCGCCGGATCCTTCTGCCGTTAATGAGACCCGGCTTCATCGCCGGCTGGATCATATTGGCGACGATCTACCTTCGCGAGTTTAGTACTTCAGTATTTCTTTATTCGCCTGGAGCTGAACCCATCGGCCCTTTGCTCTATAATTTTTACACCGACGGGTATTTCGGGCCTATGTGTTCGCTGGCGATGATCGTCAGTATCATTTGTGCTGTTCTTATTGTGATTGCCCGTCGGATCGGGAGAACCGGTACCCATTACGAGGCCACATAATCACGCAGCCGCGGAGTTCCCGGTGTCATGGACGCTCAAATAGCTCGAAAGCTCATCGACAAAAATCTCGACTATGACGAGGTCAAACGTCTCCTGATAAAGCTGGTTCAGCACCCGAGTCCGCAGACCGGGTTACTTGAGCAGGAGCCCCAGGTCATGGCTCTCATTCGAGAGGTGATCAAACCGGAACTCGAGAAAGCCGGCCTGCACCCGTCCCTCGACGGCATGGGCAATCTCATTCTCCACATCAAAGGAAGAACCCAGACCGACCGGCTGATGCTGGTGGGGTACGCGATGTGCGCCGCGCCGAGCACGATGCAAAATCCCTATTCCGGCGAAATCATCGATGGCGCGCCATACAAACTGCACGGCGAGTGCGTGTGGGGCAGAGGCGCTTGTGAACAAAAGGGCAGTCTCGCGGCGATGCTGGCTGCGATCCGTTTCATCGGCGCCAGTAAGGTTCAACTACCGTCTGATCTTTATTTTGTCGTCAGCACCGCCGGCGAGACCGGGCGGCACGATTCGCTGGCTTATGTCCTGGATCACGGTCGGGTAGAAGCGGATTGGTGTATTATCGATGGACCGCCGGAGATTCAACTCGGCAACAAGGGCCGGATCGACGTGCTTGTGACCGTGCGCGGCAGACAGGCGCACAGCAGCCGGCCATGGGAAGGCGTCAACGCCATTGAAGGGGCGTATAAGGTGTTGGGAAAACTCAAACCCTTGATGCCTTATCCGGAGAGCAAAACGCACCCTTCGCTCGGACAAGTGAGTCTTGCGGCCAATGCCATCGAAAGTTTTCCCAAGGCCACGCACACGATCCAAAACGAATGCCGTATTATGTTCGACCGGCGCCTTCTTCCCGGCGACGATCCGAACAAGGCTGTCCAGCAAATGATTGACGCCATCGGCGCCATCGAACCATTCGAGATCGAAATTCAGGCAAAGGATTCTATGTATCCGAGCGAGGTGGGGAAGGATGCCGAGGTGGTGCGCGCGCTGGAGCACGGCATACGCACGGTTTTAAACTATGAGCCGCAATACAGCTTCTCCACCGCCGCCAACGATACCGGCCTGTTCAATTTTCGCGGCATTCAGGCGATCAACTATGGCGCGCGAAATATCCGCTTCCAGCATACCGACCACGATCTGGTTTCGCTAAACGATGTCTTCAATGCCGCGAAAGTTTTCGCGTTTATAGCGATGCATCGGTAACCCGGAAAATACTTTCGTTCAAAACGTTCAAGAGCTTAAGAGTTCAAGGTACGGGTTTTAGATTGTTTGTGCGAGCTTCCAGGCAACGACTTGAACGATTTGAACGGCTTGAACAGCGGCTCTTTGAGCCGCGCTTGAACGGTTATTTGCCTTGATGTTGCCGGAGCTGCCTGCCGAAATATTCCCAAAGATTCTGCACCGCGTCGGGGTGATAAAAGCGTTTGCGCTTGAGCAGGGCTTCGGCGTCGGTGGCCCATGAGAAAGCGCCCATCGACGCGGCGGTGACTTGGGTCTTGGCGCTGTGTTCGAGAAGCACTCCACGGACACAAGCCTCCTCGATGGAATTGGCCGCCACGACGATGCCGTGGTTGCGCAGTAGCACGATTTTATGCTCTCCCAATAGTTTAGCGACGGCGATTCCCTGTTCGGCCGTGACGATGAGATCGGAAGATTCCTCAAATTTCTTCAGCGCCGGCGGATAGAAGGCGCAGCTCATGTTGGTGATCGGCAGAAGGCGATGCTCCGACGAGGCGATGATCGTCGAATAAACCGGGTGAGTATGGATCACGCAGCGGATTTCAGGGTTGGTTCGGTATACCTCGCTATGGATGGGAAATTCGTTGTGCCGTTTGCGTTTGCCGGCGATCTTGTTGCCTTCGAAATCGATCAGCACCAGATCGTCTTCGGTGACCTCTTCCAAACCGATTCCCGAACCCTTGATCCAGTATTGCCCCGGCGTTTCGCTCAGCGCCGAAACATGACCATAGATCAGATCGTTGTGGCCTTGCATGGCAAGGATGCCGCAAGCCAGGGCGAGTTTTTCTTGCATCGTCATCAGTAGTTCTCCGTGAAAATTATATTCGGCGCTACGATCTTAATAACGACAGTGGGTCGATTGTGCGAACAGGCTACTTGGAACCTTCTAACCGCAGGTCGGCGCCGTGTAGCAAGCGCGGATCGAAAATCTCAGGCGCGGAACTACTGCTTTTCAGGGTGGCAGCGTACGGCGATGGTCCGTAGGTCCGCATCCAGTTAATCAGCGGACTTGAAGGATCCAATGGCATCAGGAACTCGATATTTTGGCAGCCAACGGGAAAACGTAAACCTTCCGCTCCCAGCTCTCGTCGAACGATCGGCTCACCTTTCTTACCGAGCACGGCGTTGTACCAGCGGTCGATTTGCGACAGCTCATCTACGGCGATGGTGACCGTGTCGATGCCGATGGCGTCGTTGTCATGTTCGAACTGTTGGGGAATGCGTTCCTGGCGCAGTGTTACGTCTTGAATCAGAAAGGGCGCGACGCCCCGGTGTGAACCGGTGGCCAGTGACAGAATCCATTTCAATTCAAAACCATCCGGTCGGGTTCGCGACCAGGGCACCGGATCGTTGATCGCAACGCCGGCATTGTGAAACTTTTGAGTGTCGCCTGAAAGGTCGTCGGTCCGCATGCAATAATCGACCAACCGTTGATCTTTTTGCAATGGTTCCCACCAGCGATGATCGATCGCCTCGCGATAAAAGGCGATGATCTCGAGATAAGACCCGTCGGCAAAGGAGATCAGCGCGTTGTGACTGCCGACTGGATGTCGACCGCCGGGAACGACGTTAAAGCCCAACTGACGGTAGTCGTCGGCTGCCTGCTGCAAATCCTTCACGACGATGACAAGATGATCGATACCTTGAAGCATGTTTATGGACTCAGTGAAATCATGAGTTAAATGCCGGCGCGACTTCTTCTAAAAAGCGCTTCATCTGTCCACCCTGGTCCCACGAAGTCATTCTTAAAGTAATGTGCTCTATGCCGGCGCCAAAATACGCTTTAAGTTCTTCGATACATTGTTGCGCCGTCCCCGCGGCGGTGAAACCTTCGACGAACTTCATGCTGAAATTCGCAGTGTAGTACTTATCCAGAAAGGCCTTGCTTTCTTCGAGTGCGACTTTGCGATCTTCTTTGATATTGATGTTGTGATAGAGCGAGCTGCCGATTTTCGCCGGATCGCGGCCTTCTTCTTTGGCCATTTCGAGGATGCGCGTCCATTGAGATTTAAATTCTTCGGGCGTCACTTTGTTGGTCATCCAACCGTCGGCGAATTTCGCGACCCGGCGTAAGCCGCGCTCCACCGCGGCCGACGGCGCGCTGGCGCCGTCCTTCCAGGTCAGTCCGGTGGGGTTGCTGGCGATCCAAATCGGCAGCGGATTTTGTACCGGACGAGGTTCAATGGTGACTCCTTCGAATTCGTAGAAGCGTCCTTTGTGCGCTGCCTTCTCTTCGTGGAAGAGCTGGCGCAGGATCGTGATACCTTCCTCTAAGCGGCCGACTCGTTCGGTATCCTTAATTCCCATGACCCGGTGTTCGAGCGCCTGCGCCGGGCTCTGCTCGTTGGGACCGCCTAAACAAACCGCGAGCCAAGCGCGCCCTTCCGAGATGACATCCAGGCTGGCCCATTGCTGGGCGAGCAAGGCCGGATGGCGTTGCGGGAATGTCGCCATGCAACCAACCGCCAGCCGGACTTTCTTGGTGACGGCGGCGAGGGCGGATAAGAGCGCGATGGATTCCAATCGTGGTTTGGCCAGCAGACTGTCGCCCACCCAAACGGCATCGAATGCGCCTGAATCTTCGCCGCGCCTGGCCATGTCGAAGAGCTCGGGAACGGTGACGGCGCCGATGATCACGCCGCGGTTCGCCAAAGTTAATCCAAATGAAGCCATGTGTCCGATTCTCCTTCTTGCCTTCATAGCATAGGCTCCGGCAAATTCGAAACTATCGGATCGATTGACACGAAATTTTTACTATGGTTGGTTGACCGTGCAAACCGGAGAGGAGTGCGTGATGGGTGCGACCTTTAGAAGTTATCTTGACGCCTTGAGAAATAATGGCGAGCTGCTCGAGATTGCCAAACTGACGGATCCACGGGACATCGCCGCGCTGGTGCCGCAGTCCGAACAAGCGATATTGTTCACCCACGTTCGCGGTTACTCGATGCCGGTGGCCTCCGGGCTGTTGCAATCGCGCAATCGCTTGGCCCTGGCGATGGGCGTTCCCTACGACAAGATCGAAGCAAAATTACGCGCCGCCATGGACCATCCGATCCAACCCCAGCGTGTTAAAGGCGCGCCGGTGAAGGATGTCATTCGCGCGGACAATGACGTCGATCTTTTCGACCTGCCGGTGCCGGTGTTTTCGGTAATGGACGGCGGGCCGATGATTACCGGCGGGATAGTGATCGGCGAGGACCCTGAATTCGGAATGAACGCGGGCATTTATCGCTTGATGCTCAAGGAAAAGAATATTACCGGCATCGACATTGTGACACCCAATAATATGCGCAAATTCGCCGAGCGCGCGTTGCAACAAAACAAGCCGCTACCGATATCCATCTCCATCGGCACCCATCCTTACGAGTTAGTCGCCTCGACCTTTAAAGCCAATCTCGGCGTCAATGAGCTGACCTTTGCCGGCGGGCTGCGCGGCGAGCCGGTTCCACTGGCCGACGGAGAAACGATTCCGGTGCCGTGCATCGCCGACGCCGAGATCGTATTGGAGGGGGAAATTCTTCCCGAGGGCTGGATTCACCCTGAAGGTCCTTTTTGCGAGTTCAATCGTCTTATGGGCGGCATTCATCTCAATCCACGCGTGCGCATTAAAGCGATCCTGCAGCGCAAGGATCCGATCTATTATGCGCTGCACATGCCCTGGGAAAATATCTGGATGAGCGCGCCGATTTATGAGGCCGCGGCCTGGCGCGTGCTCCATGAAGCCGGCGTTCAAGCCACGGCCGTCAACGTGACGCCCGGCGGTTGTTGCCACTGGCATATCGTTGCGGCGATAAAAAAATCCCCCGGCGACGGTAAAAATGCCATCATGGCTTTGCTCTCCATCGCGGATATCAAACATGTAACTATTGTCGATGACGACATCGACGTTTTCGATGCCACCGACGTGGAGTGGGCGGTCGCCACCCGCGTGCAAGCCGATCGCGACGTGCTGATCGTTTCCAACGCCCGTTCCAAACCGCTGGATCCATCGTTGCCGCCACCGGCGGCCGGCAAGATCCCCACCACTGCCAAGATGGGTATCGATGCGACAATTCCAGAGAACGTGCCGGCCAGCCGCTATAACCGCATCGTCTATTACAATCAGGGCAAGGTTGAGCTAAAGGACTATCTCGATGACGTGACCGAACCTGTGAAAATTGGAGCGGAAGCAAAACCGAGCGAAAGTTTAGAGACAATCTCGCAAAAAATTCTAGCCGCTCTGGAAAAATCTCACAGCTTCTTTGCCGACCTGTTAGAACTATTTTCAACCACGGAGTATCGGTTGATTGCGAGCGCCGTTGGACAACTTCATCAGAGCGGGAAGATCGTGCAAGACAGCGACGGGAAGTATCAGGTCACGGAGTAACGCGTTAAAGCTCAGGGCGCGGCCCTGACGAGAGCCTCTATATCTTTTTAGAACCGCAAGAGGGGACGCGTCGCTTTTGGTTGGTTAGCCAGACTTCAACCTCGCCTTGCTTTGCTTGGGAAGCGCCGTTATCACCGACCGCGCTTTTCTATTTTTACTCCAGCCACTCCAGTGACTCCACCTGTATCTTGCATTCATAAAAGCCTTGTCAACTTGAACAGTGCCGGGCTTTCGCCTTGACAGATGCGAGCGGGCTTAATATGACCTCTCTATGCCGGTTCAAGATGGCGTCTTAGGCCACATTGTTTTGAACGTTGCCGACTTGAAGAAGTCAGAGCGTTTTTACCGTACGGTTCTCGGGCTAAGTGTTTCCGCTCGCAATTCGCGGACGAAGATGACGTTTCTGAGTTACGGACGGGAGCATCATGACATCGCGCTCATGCAACTGCCCAAGGGAACAAAAGCGGTCAGCGGCAAGGGCGTGCCCAAACTGCATCATTTCTGCATTTACGTTGGCTCGAACAAAACAATCGAGGATATTTATCCGGTGCTGAAAAGACGGAAGATCCCTATCGTCAGCGGTCCGGAGACCTTGGAGGTCGCCGGCAACCGCTCCATCAGTTTTCTCGACCCGGATGGCAATCGCGTCGAGCTCGCCTGCAACGCCAATAAATTCCAACACGATGATCGTGACAAGGCAAAGCGCAGAAACGGAGGCAAAAGTTGAAGAAGGTTATTTTACTGCTTGTCATCGCGGCCGCGTACACCGGCCCGTTTAGGGCATGGCCGGCGGACAAAATTTATATTTCACACAGCGCCATCAGCGGCTCCCAGGCGGTGCTGTTTGTCACCCGAGACGCCGGGTTCTTTAAAAAATACGATCTCGACCCGCAGATCCTTTTTGTCTCAGGCGCACCGCCCAATATCGCCGCGCTGGTTTCAGGGGAGATCGATCTGACGATTTTCGCCGGACCGGCCGCCGTGGCCTCGAACCTTGAAGGCGCCGATACGGTGGTGTTGATGACTTATATCAACACCATGGAGCACACTTTCATTACCCGGCCGAACATCCGCAAGCCGGCCGACCTGAAGGGGAAGAAGTTCGGCATCGCCAGGCCCGGCGCAACCGACGATTACGGCGTGCGGGTCGCGTTCAAAAAATGGGGCATGGACCCGGACAAGGACATAACCTTTCTATCTGTGGGAACCCAGCCGTCACGATTCGCCGCAGTGCATTCCGGGATGGTGGATGGCACTCTCCTGCAACCGCCTTTCACGGTCAAAGCCCGGCAAGCGGGCTTGATTGAGCTTGGATCTCTCGGCGATCTAGGGCTGGACTACCTCGGCACTTCACTGGCGACGACCCGGCAGACGATGCAAAGAAAAGAAAACATGGTACGCCGCTTCGTGCGGGCCATGGTGGAAGGCATCCATTATTACAAGACGCAGAAAGAGGCGAGCATCCGATCCATCGCCAAGTTTACGAAACTCAACGATCGCGTCGCCTTGGAAGAGGCTTACAACACCTACGCGATTAAATACATGGCGCGGGTGCCGTATCCGAACATCAAGGGCGTTGAAACGATTTTGGCGGATCTCGCCAAGACCATTCCTAAGGCGAAGGGCGCCGACCCGAAACGATTCATCGAACCGCGCTTTCTCAAGGAACTGGAAGACAGCGGTTTCGTGGCGCAGCTGTATAAAAAATAAAGGAAGAAACATTGAGGTGAATCATGTCAGCTGAAGCTGTGTTAGGCGGAAAAACTTTGCCGGCGAAAGAGTTTTCCGATGTATTGGTGAATGAAGTGAAAAGCCGCCACGCGCGCTTGCACCATCCGTTCTATCTGGATCTTTATGAAGGCAAGCTACCGTTGGAGGCCGTTAAGATCTGGGCGAAGGAGGCGTGGGGAATCTTCGCCTACAACGTGGCTATCAACACGGCGAAGTTGGTGCGCTGCCAACTATCCGGCATCCACGACCCCGAGATCCATAAAAAGTTCGTCGACATCATCCATTCCGAGGTCGGTTACACCTATTTCGAAGGGTCGCCGCGTGCGGTATTGGGCCACCGTGCGCTGTTTCTTCGTTTCGGCGAGAGCATCGGGATTCCGGGTCAAGAACTCGAACGATGTGAAGTTGAAGAAGACTTTCTACCGACAACGGTGTTAGCCCGGCTCGGCTGGCTCGACATCGCCTTGCGCAGCAATCATATTCTCGAACAGGTCGCGTCGACCAATTGCTGCAACGAATTCTCCAACCACCTGACCGGCGGGAAGTTCTTTAAATCATTCCGCGACCACTACGGCCTTAAACCGCACGATATCGAATTCTTCGCCGAACATGGCGAAGCCGATACCGAACACAGCAACATCGGTTACGAGCTTGTGGAAGAGTTCGCCACGACCCATGACTTGCAAGTCCGTGTACTCAAGGCGTTGCGCAAGGGCCTCGGCATCTGGTGGGCAGTCACTGATGGGGTGGCGCGGGAAAGCGCTAAACTGAAGAAGTAAGACTACCAGCCGCCGAGGTCCAATCATGGAACTACTCTCGACGTTTCATCTCAAAAAGTGGGTTGAAGAGAACGCGCAGCTTTTCAATCCACCATTTAGGACCAACAAGCTGCTCGTTCATCACAAAGATTTTCTGGTGATGATTCTGCGCGGGCCGAATACCCGCCTCGATTTCCATATCGAGCCCGGTGACGAGTTCTTTTACCAGATCGAAGGGGACATGGAGTTGCATCTCAAGCCGGAAGGGGAGCGACGGCAGGTTGAAAAGATCAAGGAAGGAGAGATCTTCCTGTGTCCCGGCGGCTTGCCGCATTCGCCGCGGCGATTCGAAAACACCTGGGGCTTGGTCATAGAACGGATCCGCCGGCGGGAAGAGAAAGAGGAATTTGCCTGGTTCTGCGAGAACTGCGACGAACGGGTGCTCAGTCGCGTCGTGAATCAGGGCGATATCCCCAGCCAGGTTTCCGCGGTCTACCGGGAGTTTAACGACAACGAGCAGATTCGCACCTGCCGCGTTTGCCGGTATGTCTTTCCGCAAACACCGATGGCGGAGCGCCTTAGTTTTTTGGATCAAAAATAACCGGCCGTCATTCATGGCCTTGGTCAAACCGGAAACATTCGACGACAAAGAAGTGACGATGGTCTATGTCGTCGGGCGCCTGAGCGAGAGTAAACGGGTGGAGCAAATCTTGTCGGACAAGGCCATTGACTACGCCGTCGACATCGAACCCTATCAGAGCCGCCTGCTCGGCATTCTTCCGGTAAAACACGAAGGCATCGGATTTTATGTCCTCTCCGCGCAGGCCGATTTCTGCCGTCGTGTTCTGCGCGAAGCCGGCTTGGTGCAAGGCCTGGTGGAGGAGGATCGTGACTGAGAGGTCGAACAAATACCGGGAATCTCTTCTAACGAAGCGATCGTGTGCAGCGATTATTTCAGAAACGAATTAAAGTAATTTCTAAACAAGTAACGCGCGGCGGCCTCGGGCGCCACGGCACAAAACTCAGCGCGTCTATAGGAGGATGGTCATGCTCAAAGGATTTCTAAAGAAAACTGTTCCAGTGTTGATCCTGTCTCTCGTATGCGCAGGGCAAGCACACTCGGCGGACAAGCTGCTTGCAATCTATACGGCCCGGGTCATGTCGCAGTCATATCCGTGGATCGCCGAGGAGGCCGGACTCTTCAAAAAATATGATCTCGAGGTGCCGTTGGTGTTCGTCACGCCCGGCCCTCCCTCTGTGGCGGCGATTCTGTCGGGCGACAGCGAGGTGGCCGTGATCGGCGCGGCCAGTATTACTCGACCCTTCGTGCAGGGCAACAAGGACCCAGTTCTGATCGGCGGGATCAAAAGCATTCTGACCCACAGCATCGTCGCTAAGCCCGACATCAAGACATCCGAACAACTCAAAGGCAAACGCATCGGGGTCTCGCGCATCGGCAGCAACCCGCATTACTTCGCGGTGCAGGCGCTGCGCCATTCTAAAATAGACGCTCGCGAGGTGAGCTTTATCCAAACCGGGGGCGCGCCTGAGACTCTCGCGGCATTAGTCGCGCAAGGTATCGATGCCGCGGTTTTGACCGTGCCGACGGATGCTCAAGCCCTGAAGCTGGGCTATCACTACGTCATCTACGGTCCGGACCTGGGCATCGCCTATGCCGCGACGACTTTGACTACGCGCCGATCACTCATCGTCAAGCGCGGCCCGGTGATCGGTCGCTTCATGCGCGCCATGGCCGAGGCCGCCAAGATCATGCACACGGACAAGGAATACACCTATAAAATCCTCGGGAAGGTCCTTCGCATCGATGACCGGAAGCTTTTAGATACGAGTTACAACGTGGAGATCAAAGCCTTGGAGCCGAGATTAGCCATCAAGCTCGAGGGTCTCCAGTCGACCTTGGATGAAATCGCGCCTATCGATCCGCGCGCTAAAACGGTCAAGCCTCAGGAAATGATAGACACGCGCTTTCTCGATGAGATGGAGAAAAGCGGTTTCATGGATCAGCTATGGGCGGCAAAGCGTTAGCGCTAAATCAATCCAGTGGCCGGACAGAGCCAAAAGCGCTCTTCGAGCTGCTCCATAAGTCGCGCCGGGCGCGACGCCGGAAGAATTAAACTGAATTTCGCTACCGCGCGTTGCGCCAAACGGTTCCGGCGGCCAAATTTATTTGGCCGTAACAATCTCGATCATCACCGCTTCGGGGTCGGCGCCCCAGCGCCACGGTAGCACAATGCTTCCCAGACCACGCGAGACTACCAGCAGCGAAGAATGAAAAATATAAACTCCTTCATCCAGACAGAAACGGCTCTGGCGGATGATCGGCGGACCTTGGGGAAGACGGATTTGACCGCCATGGGTGTGTCCGGAGAGAATCAGCTGCACGCCTCGTGCTTCGGCTTCGTAGAAGTGATCGGGGTTATGCGCCAAAAGGATATGGGGTGGGCCGAATTGTGACATCAGGCGCGGCCAGTCGGGTTGGCCTAGGATAAGATCGTCAATGCCGCCAAGTACGAAGGCGCCGGACCCGTGTGCGATCCTAATCGACTCGTTCACGAGGGCTGTAATGCCGATGGCGTTGAGGCTTTTCCGAAGTTCGTCAGGGTCGCCGCCAAAATAGTCGTGGTTGCCGAAGCAGAACCACGCGCCCAGACGCGCGCCCGACAGCGGCGCCAGAGCATCGAGGAATGGCCGCACTTCACGTGAATGGCCTGTGACGATATCACCGGCCACCACCACCAGGTCAGGAGCGAATTCCATTAAAGAGTGTAGTATGTGCGCCAGTGTGTCGGGCTTGAGAAAAATGCCGCAATGGATGTCCGATAGCAACAGTATGCGTAGAGGTGGAAGCTCGCGCGGCCAGCCGGTGGGCGAAACCGTCGTCTCGGCTAGCGCGAAGCGTCTCCGGATCAGCCATGTATAGGGATTCCAAATCGCGGACAGATGAGGATATAAGAAGCGCGATACGAGCAGATCCATATTGCGCTCGAAAAGCTTGACCACCCCATTGCTGGGATTGATCCGGCGCTGTTCCTTGCCGGTGAGCGGCTTTGGTGGCGCGAGTTGTCGTCTTTGAATGGGAGATTCTTTCTTCAGGCGGATAAATTCTGTGACTTCGCAGAGAGCGTCCCAGTGGCGCCGCCGATGCACAACTTATTCTGTCGCAATTCCTCGGCAT
>JBBDNJ010000190.1:0-18662 GCA_040877705.1 Binatia bacterium
ATTGATAATTTCTTCATCTCGATCTTTTTGGCTACGGCGGGCATGTGTGATTGTCTAAAATCTAAGAGTGCCCCAGGCTTCGTTTCAAGCATTGGTTCCGTCTCAAAATAGACGTAATCAAGCAGCCCAGACGAATCATCCGCCCATTTTTGAATTGCCCACTGAAGCCTGCTCCATACATAAGTGGGAAGGGAGTCGATTATTTTAGGCTCTTGTTCTGTGTCCTCAACCGAGAAGATGCGATAATCTTTCTCATCGTCGTAATTACTCGGATATTCCTTGGCAATAACCATGGCATTTTTGGCCGCGTTGTCGATAGCCTCATTGACTTGTTTGCACCAGGGACCGAAATAAACAAACGCCCAAGGCCAGCCCGTTAGAGTTTCACCTTTTGAGACTCGCGCGTGATAGAGGTCAGCAAGATAAAGAAACTTTACCAGTCTGAGGGTCGTCAGTTTCTCTCCACGCCTACTAGCGTACCATACAATCGCATGGATCAAATTTTCGTAGCGAATCGTCATGATATCGTTTTTATTCTGTCAATTAACTCAGCAAGCTCAGGCTGCCTGGTAGAAGATTATTTCTCCTCCTTGTGACTCACCTGCAAGGATATCTCTCAATACGCCCCCGATTTCGGATTACAATCGCTTTAACACCTTCTCAATCTCTGAAAAATCCCCATCCGTCGGCATGACGAATAAACACCGCCCGCCGCTACGCGAGGCCCACACTTCACCCACCGCACGCTTTTCTTCCGCATCCACAGCGTCGTACAAGTATTTCCCCTTGTATTCTACCGCTAGCACGCGCCCATCAACGAGTTGGCAGAGGAAGTCCGGATAAAACCAATCCGTTGAAGTCTGTAAACGGAATGACGTAGCTTTACGTGGGAGATTCCGGACCCAGAATTTCACCTCCGGCAGCTCTCCATCGAGGAACTGTGCACACTTAAACTCCTCAGCAACAAATCCGGTCGGTGTCTTTTCGCGTAGTTCGCCAGGCTTCGGGCTGAAGTAGTGCTTCTTGAATTGGAAACCGCCTTCATAGAGCCAGCTGGGTTCGTAAATCATCGTCTTAAAATTAATTGCACGTTCTACGCTTACCGCCAGCAGAGACTCTGGCAGCAGGAGGGCTTGAAACGCAGCCTTTCGCTCGCTATCACGATGTTGCTGAATACGGATCTCAATCTCGTCACGCAAGCGGAAACGATCAAGGGCAAGGATGCTCAGGTCGCTAATGCCAAACTGCGCCATAAGACCACGGAGTACCTTCCGAAGAAATTCAGCCGATTCACCGAGCGGAATATCTTGATGCGCGATATGCCGATCAAGCCACGCAACCAAACCTTCCAGTGTCCAGTCACCCAACCTTCCAAGTTGTAGTACCTGTTGGTGGAGCGTGCCGATAAAATCGCTACCTGGGACTTCTTCTACTATGCCGCTCTCCACTTCTCCCTTTGTCCCAACGTCTAAGTATCCGGCTTTGCCGGTGGGCCTCAATAGAGGGTCGTAGCCTGACGAAAGTGTGGCGTCCTTCTCGCTTAGCTTCCAAAGGTGTTCGATCAGAAAGGTGCTTTCGAATTCGAACAGCATCCCGTTTTCGCGGATACAGAGCAGCGGCACTAAGAAGTCAAGTTGCTGTTCGTAAGGTGACGGCAAGCGGGTTTTTCCAGTTCCCCCGAAGGCCTTTTCCCTCTCGCGTACTAGCGCCACGATTTCTTCCACTTTTGCCTTCGCCTCCGGGGTCTTGGCGCAACTAACCAACTTCTCTGTCTCTTGCTCGTCCAACGGGACAAGGACGGTGATTTCGCCAGTGTCCGCATTGAGCCGAACTTTCCCTCCCAACTCGTCTACCTGTACCCTCGCGACCGGCAAATCGATCTCACTAGGGGTTAATTGTACCGTCTGCGGATGTGCACCGAGCGGGAGACTCCCCTGCACCGGAATAATGATTCGTTCCGCTTCCGCTGCTGTGAAACCGTTATTTTCCAAGGCCTCGCGCAACTCCGCGAGAACTTCGCTGATCGAATCAGACACCGAGAACGCGTAGGAGCAGTTCAGGTCGGGAAGCTGTTTCGCCTGGGCTTGAGGAAGCCGAAGTATGCGCCCAACAATCTGTTCGATAGCCGTGGCGGAACGGGTTTCCTTGAGACTGCATAACACGTAAGCAAATGGACAATCCCATCCTTCGCGCAGCTTCTGCACGGTGATGATGACCCGCACCGGGCACTTTGGCGAAGCGATATCTTCTATGCTCTTTAACTCATCGCGGCTGCCGACGGATATCTTCACTTCGTCCTTGGTGATACCAAACTCGCTGACAAGTCGATCACGCAACGATTCGCAGGCATCCACGCGCTCGGCTTGGAGCAATACTATGGGCCGCAGATACTCCCCCGTCTTCTGCGCTTCTGTTGCCGCGAGCTTTTCAAGGTCAGCGCGTAGCGTGACGGCTTCCGCGAGCAATTGATCTCGTTGGCTTGGGTGGCGGGTGATGACACGCAGCGGCAGTTTCACCATATCTGCGGCTTTCAACTCCGCCGCCGAGACATGGTGCAGTACGTTGGAAGCATTCTTTGACCGCGCCGGGGTCGCTGTGAACTCGATGATGCACGACGGCAGTACGTTCCCCAGCGTAGAAAAGGAAAGATCGGTACGCGCGTTGTGGGCCTCGTCTACGATGACGATAGGCCGGCGTAATCGCAGCATGTTGACCAGAGACGGTTTCGGTTTGCCATCGGCGCCCGGCAGCAAATCGGCGAGTCGGTCGGCTGGCACATTCAATAGATGCTCGGCGAAGGCACCGTTCTGGTCATAGACCTTGCGCCCCGTCGTGTCCTCCACGCGGAAGGATTGAATGGTGGCGACTATGACCACGGTTTGCCCGTCCACCGTCGCGCGTGAGACGTGTAGCGCTTCCTCGATTGTTACGACTTCAACCGAACCGCAGGCGAGTTCCAGCGCGCGGCGGTAGTCATGGCGCGGATCGCACAGGGCATCAGCCGTCTGATCTAGGATCGTGTTACTTGGAACCAACCAAAGCACAACGGCGCGGTCCGCGTGCAACAGCTCGTCCATCGCAATGCCGCTCGCGTGACAAGCAAGCAATGTCTTGCCTCCGCCGGTGGGCACACGGAGACACACGTATGGCATCTCCGACGGCAACCCCGCCGCACTGACCGGCATGTAAGGCACCGGTATGCGGCCATTGCGAGATTGCACAGCTTGGAACGCGACCGCTGGATGTCCGTCGTTTGAGCACTGGCGGAAGAACTCGCGGAGAGAATCCCGTACCCGCACCTGGTAGCCCTTGAGGGTAATCATGACATCTTAATCTCGTAGGGAGTTTGCCGGACAATGATACGCTCCGCTTGCAGCCGGTCACGCCCGAGCAAGCAGCCAGCACAGTAGATAACCCTATGGCCATCGAACGGAGGAAGTTGCGCGAGCATCGCCCGTGTGAGAACGTTGCCGCCATTTGCGCTTTGGTCACGCAGGATGCCATTGTAAAGTAGATAGATCCCCACGCCTCGGCACGAGCCGAGGAAAGGCGATTTTGCCACACGCTCGCGCGGGAGTGGTTCACCGGTCTCGCTGAAATACACGTGCCGTGCAAGGTCGGCGAAGCTTACCGTTTCACGAATCTTTCCATTCTCGTCAAACAACGGCTCGCCTAACTCGCAATAGCGGAACCCACCGCCGAGGCCTTCAACGCGCTCCCTCTTCCCATCCGTATAACCTGCGGCAACGCGGCGTAAGCGTTCGGCGCTAACCTTCCGCGCGATTTTTGATTCCATCTCCACGAGGATGAAGCGGCGGTTGCCGCCATCTTCCTTATTCAATTGCAAAACTGCGTGACCCGTCGTGCCGGATCCTGCAAAGGAGTCAAGAATCAAATCGCCTGGATTTGTAACATAACGTACCAACCGCATTATGACCTCGTGATCCTTCGGATTCTCAAAGATCCTCTGGCCTTCAAAAATTTCACGCAATAGTTTTACAGAAACTTGCGCCTGCTTATAGAGAACACTGGGCATAACTTGGGCGCCGAGGATTTCTTCGCTTTCCTCGGAATCTTCACCATTTTCGGCAGTAGACAATCAAGATCCAAGCCACCAAGATAGGATTTCCGGAACGGTGGCTGTGTATGGTCTCGCGAAACAGTACGAGTCCTTTCTCAATCTGCTCATTCATACTTTCAATTGTTGCAAAGCCCCAACCTCTTTCTGGCACTTTGCAAGGACGCTTGGTTAGGGGATGAAACACATCGTAACGCGGCCCTCCACCGCCAGGCCAAGAAATATCGCGATCTCGCCAAACCCCTCTTTCATCGACATGCTTATGGCGACTAAGTGTTTTGGCAGGATGGCCTTTAGGTAGATTCTTATACCATTCACGTAGTTCTCTCTCGATTCTGGCAAACGCATTGCCATGCTTTTTTCGAAGTTCAGCTACGTGTGCGACGACAGCATCGGCGCCGGGCTTTGGTTCTCTCCAAGTAGTATTTCTCGCTCGCAACGCGGCAAGAGATCGAGCATATACAACTAGGTATTCGTGCCCTACAGAAAAAAACTTCGCATCATTCTTTCGAGTTTTGTCCCAAACAAGTTGTGCGATGAAATTCTGAGGCTGAAAAAGTTCATCGAGCAAGAAACGCAGACGATATGCCTCAAAATCATCAATGCTTACCATGATTACGCCGCTCTCGTTGAGGAATTCACGTAACAAAGCCAGCCTCGGATACATCATGCAAAGCCAGCGGTCGTGTCGGTCGAGCGTCTCACCTTCTTTCCCCACGACCTTCCCGAGCCATTCGCGAATAACAGGACTGTTAACATTGTCGTTGTAGACCCAGCCTTCGTTGCCCGTGTTGTAAGGCGGGTCGATATAAATGCACTTCACCTGACCCGCGTAGTAGGGAAGCAACGCCTTGAGCGCGACGAGGTTATCGCCCTGAACAATGAGATTGCCGCCGCCTGGTTCTCCGCAGGCGAGGTCAGGCACATCTTTGAGCAAGTGAAACGGGACCTGCTGGTGGTGATTCACCACCGCTTCTTTTCCAATCCAGTTCAACGTCGGCATAAAAATAAGCTGCGAGTACTTACAATGTGTTTTAACGAAGGGGTTCAGCGCAAAAGTCTGGTTAGAAGCGTCACTCAGCGTTTACCAGATGTGTATGGTTCTTCTAATTCTCTAAACTCTCAAAACCATCTTTAACGACTATCATTGCCTTGCAATCATCCTCGTTATACCGAAGAACCTTATCCAAATCCTCGCCTCGGCCCCCACTCGCGGCCTGTTTGAACAACATCATCGCGCTTTTCATCGCATCGACCTCGGAAGCATTTTGAGTCCAGTTAAACCCAAAATAGGGCGGGACGACCTTGATGCTCCACCCTGGAGTTGGCAAAACATAAGAGACCTGAGCTGCAGTGCAGAGGTCTACGAGATATGGCAGCACCAAGGACTCATATAAGGTGGTCATGCCGTGTCGATCAACGCCTTCTTCAGCTGAGTCTTTTCGTAGTGATGCCAGTGATACAAACGGTATGGGCGCGTTTCCGCCCGAAGATATTCCAAGAACTCGGCTAGAATTTGTTTTTCCTCTTCGGGTCTCTTGGCCAGATGAGCGACATAGGGTTGCTCGACCCCGTCACGTCTGGCTATCAGGCCTATGAGATAGATCCAGTTCCAGGCAAAGAAAAAAAAGGGTGCCAGAAAAAAAGGGTGCCAGGCATTCGTATTGACTCAGGTCTGAAGCCTTTAATGTTGCCGTTTTGTTTTTCTGTTCCGGCCTGGGAAGATTGATTTTTAATCAAGTCAGACCTGGGACCACTGGTGCTACTGCTGGTACAGAAATAAAGTAACGTACGGGGGTAGTCGATAAAACCGCGAAGCTCGTGTTAAACCACGAGCAAGCGATAGAAGAGTGCGTCACGTCCGATAAGCTGGAGGAGGTCGTATACGCTATTACCGAACTCATTTGCCTCGATAAAATATTCTCTACTGGTTTCTCTGTCAAGGAACTGCTGAATGAGCACCTCTTCCCCAAGCTCGGATTTTTCCAAAAACTGTTCGTAACGTGCGATGAGCTTATGAATGTTCTGAGCAGCCGACTCAAACGCTGGTTGCTTCAGCAGCCACTCTAGTCTTTCGATCGGTTTCATCCTGATCATCTCGCGGACGTCCTGGGGAGTAACAGTTTTCCGCGATGTGAAGACGGCCAATAAATAGACCAAACCCGAGTAGCACGTCAGCAGTCGGCTATGTTTCAGCTTATAATTTTTTAATCTGCGCTTGGCCTTCTTTTCAGCCGGCTCGGTACGAGTGTTTGCTTCATAATTAACGCAGAAAGTGCGCCACAATCTGAGAACGTCGTTGGTAAGAAATGCCGGCATGAACTCACTTTTGTGGTCTTCGAAGTCCCTCCAGTAGGCGGCAATCACCTCGTCGATGGCTTGCCAATATACATCTGATCCGATTAAAGGCCGGCTCTCTAGAAGAAGAAGTAGGCGGGCAGTAAAAGTATTGCTGGCGTCATCGCGTGATGTGCCAAGTGCACCGACTAACTCGGCAACCGTATAATGGACTAGGTATTCGCCGTCGCCTGAGAAATCCGGTATTCCGAATCGACGTGTGGCCTCAACCAGGTCTGCCTTAATACAAATTTCATCCAGCTTACCTAACAATCTCCGACCTTGTTCATCACTCCGCCCAACAATAAAAAGATCGAGATCACTAAATTTACTTGCCTCGCCACGACCAAATGACCCCGTGGCATACACACAGGCCGTACCCGCTGCGACCTTACTGGCATCGGTTAAATGCTCTTGGATTCTCGATAATCGAACATCTGTTTCAGCCCTTCGAGAGTTAATAAGATCGCCCATGCACCCCTTCCCATTCGAACAAGTTTGCGAAGATCTCCGCCTGTTCTGTTGCATCATCAAGAGCGTGGTGAGTGTGAATTCGAGTCGACCGGAGTAATGGGGCGACCTGCTGCCGTCCTGCCTGCGTGATTGGTATGCCCGCTTTGACCGCAATCGCGGTTTTAATATCGAAACACCGTGAATAATCAAAGGGCGATCCGTCCGCTGAGAAGCGCACAAAGTACCAGTACAACCACGTCCAATCGAAGCTTAACGGATATGCCACAAGCACCGCTCGCTTTGGGCCAGCAATGTTCTTAACCCAATTACTTGCCTCCGTCATGGCCTGCTCGGGCGACATGCCCTCCCGGCAAAGCCGCTCTCTATCTAGTCCATTCACGCGCAAGGCCTCCACCTCAAAACGTTCAGAAATGGGCTTTAACTCTCGATAAAAGGTACACTCAAATGATGTTGGGCGCTCAAACCGGTGACCATCGAACCGACCAGCGTATACCAACGCGAATGACAGGATCGAAAACGGCCCAGGTATCGGCCCATCTGTTTCAACATCAGCTGAGAAATATACGTCCATTTTTTTATACCTTACAAAGGACTGTGGGCCTGGAGCATTCAAATTGTCAGGATTTTGAGGCATAAGCGAAAAATTTGAGTCGGAGTAGACTGCCGAATGATGGGAGCCGAGCCCTAACCTCACCTTTTGGCCGACGAGTATACCGAGATTTTCAGAAAAGCACGCCTATCAGGTGGACATTATCTGATGAGCCGGCGTTAAGTCAAATCGAGGAATGTTTCGAAGCAACCGCCGCAATCCTGTGGGTTATTCCTGAAACCCTGCTCGCACGAAATTAAGATTCCCTATGGGGCAGTATATGGAGCCACGTCTATTGATTCTTATTTTCCGAGTGGCTCCTAACTTAACCTGACAGCCCGAGAGTTACTGAACCCCCCCGGCAAATTTTTCGGGATTCTACGCGATCCGACCGCACTCTGACAGGGCTGGAGAGCTAAAACTAATCACTTCACGTTGCGATGCAATCGTTAACGGACCTGTCCAACGGGCACCCATCTACACCGGTTAACAATTTCCCTCGCTTGGGATTTCGTCATTCGCCCGTCAGGTCCGCTTCCATACAACAGAGCATGAGCAGCATTGTCAGATAGAGGATCGCGCACGACCTTGCAACCAAGAGAACGAACCGTCCCAACATCAATTTCAACTAACGTGTGCTGAGGATAGCCTTCCAAGGCTTTCTGGGGTGTAGTCAAGGAAGCCAAGTCGACTGAGATGATATTTGATTTGGATCTGAACGTGGCTGAAGATGGACGACGCTGCGCTGTCGCCGGGTTCACAACCACGTCATCGGGCCGGATCCGATGTAGCAAGCGTTCGTCATCGCCGATGGAAACGTCATCAACAGGCTCCGACACCGAGGTTTCCTTTTAACCAGAGGCTTGCTCCTCGGGATTCATGTCATTAGCCACGTCAAAAGGGCACGGATTCGAGGCAGGTCCGCCAACGATACTTGGGCTTCCTCTATGGGCTTGGTGTGGATGCTCTTCAAATACCCTGCTAAGCGTTCGTCATTGATCTCGATCTCGACTTCACGCGATCCGAAGCTCCATTCTAGCTGGACGCCGCCGCCTGAAACCGGAACGATGCGAGGCGAGACAAAATAATCGATGTCAATACCGAGAATTAGTCGCACTGCCGCCATGATAGCGACCTCCGAAGGTGGCGGGCTGTCGTAGCTATCCCAACCATGAGACAGAGTCAAAAGTTGAAGTAGTTTTCTAATCGCCTCGATTTGACATTGACTAAGCTCACTGACCAAGACAACATGGCTCCACTGCGGACTTGCATAAGACTGTTGGGCCTGGGGATACATCTGTCCTAGGCTGGAACTTGTCGATATCGAGGATTGTAGGCCGTTCATACTTGCCTCCCCCAATGGTCATGCATCGTTTTTGAAGTAAAATCCGTAAACCCTCTCACAATCCACTCGTGCCCTAAATCCAGCCATTCAAGCAAATGCCTCAATGCTGAAGATTCAGGTTTGCCTCTTGCGGTAAGATTGAGCTGTAAAATCTCCTTGGCGTCGGTACGGCGAATCGCGGGCTGCATTAGCACATGAAGTCGGCCCTTGCTGTTAGGCAGAACGTATCTGGTTCCAATATTCACGGATTCGGGTTCCGGCAGAAAACTTCCTGAAATCTCTCCAGACCAATACGCGATCACGTTTTTTAACTCCCCGTAGGATTTCCACCCTTGCCCGAGGTGAATGTGATTGACATACGTAACCTCGCACTGATTCACTTCCGGTTTCTCAAGTCCTGCTTCCGCCAAGAAACGGCAGAACTCTTCCCACTTCTCAGCAAAATTCGGCTTAATGTTTTCGTAGTGCGGATATACATCCTCATCCTTCACTTTGCGCCAGTTGAAAAGAAACCGATCTCTCTGGAGCTGGATCAACTTCGTTCCTGAAGCATCCTTGAACCAACACCTAACTTCAGGGATTTGAGTAAGTTCTAAACGGACGCCAACATTTTTCCATTGTCCTTCGCCGAACTCTTCGATGACCGGTCCTAATGGAGGTTGAGTTTCATACTCGGGATACGCTTCCCGAATTTTTGCCCAGTACAGCCCGAAGTGGGGAATAGAAAAATTATTCAACGGATTAAATTGAACACCAAGCACCGTTTCTATGACAGGTGGCTGGCGGTACTCCGGAAGAGTTCTATTTCCTTCAGGCACTGGTTTAATATGTAGAAACGGCAACGGAGAGGTATTAGGCCCTTAAATACAAGTTTCTCACCGGTCTTGCAACACCCATAAATGCCGTCATGCTGCTCTAATTATAGGACCCCGGATCAGCAGTCGCAATACAAGCTAGCAGGTGACGGATTTGTACGCCCCTCTTATGTCGGGCTTTTTTCCTCACCGCGTTTGGTCACAACCCGTCGCTGGCTGGTCCCCGGAACAAGCGGAACGGAACCAGTAGGGCGCTCGTCGTCCTCTGTAGCCGGCAGCCTCCAGTCCCGCCGAGTAAAACTGCAAAGTCACGTTTTTTCGTTATCGATTCGCCTTCCTATATCCCAGCGCGTCCTGGGCGATGATCATCTTCTGCACGTTCGAGGAGCCCTCGACGATCTGATAGGACTTGGCATCCCGGTAGTAACGCTCGACCGGAAATTCCGTCGAATAACCGTAAGCCCCTAGGATCTTCATGGCCGCATCGGCGGCGAAGTTGGCGGCTTCCGCCGCGGTGTACTTGCCGATGGACGTTTCCAGATTGTTGGGTTTGTTCTGATCCGCCAGCCATGCCGCCCGATACACGAGCAAGCGCGCGGCTTCCTCGTGAACGATCATTTGCGCGATGAGTTCTTGATTCATCTGAAACTCGCCGATCTTTTGGCCGAACTGCGTGCGCTCTTTTGCATAGTTGATTGCCGCTTCTTTGGCGGCACGAGCCAAACCCAGCGCGCCGGCGGCGCAATTGAGACGCGTCTGGTTTAGCTGCCACATGCAAACTTTGAAACCATCGCCTTCGTTCCCAAGCCGGTTTGCCGCTGGAATGCGAAAGTTCTCGAAGGTCAGCTCTCCGAGAGGAGAACAGTGGGCGCCCAGGGTTTCCAGCGGCTTTCGACTCACGCCTGTCTGGCGCAGATCGGCATAAAATGCGGTCATGCCGCGATGCTTTTGCGAACGATCGGTATAGGTGTACAGCAAACCGCCATCCGCTACCGGCCCGTTAGAGATCCATAGCTTAGTGCCGTTGATAACATAGTGATCGCCGTCTTTTGTCGCCGTGGTGCGCATCGCCGCGACATCCGATCCGGCGTCGGGCTCGGTGATCGCGAAGCAGCCAATTGTTTCGCCCGACACCAGCGGTGGAATAAGTTTCTTTTTCTGTTCCTCGGTGCCGAATTGAAGAAGTGTCAAAGCCGGACCGATTTGCATGTTGATGGCGACGCGCATCGCGCTATGCACCCGCGCAACCTCTTCGGTGATCAGCACCATGGCGAGAAATCCCAAACCATTGCCGCCGTAGGTCTCCGGAATGACACTGCCGTAAAATCCCAGCTCACCCATCTTTTTCACCAGATCGCCGCGGAAAGCATGCTCCTTGTCGTCTTTCGCGGCGGTCGGCGCCATTTCCTTTTCGGCAAACTCCCGGGCCAGTTCACGAACAGCCATTAACTCTTCCGAAAGCTCAAAATCCATTCTTCCTCCAACTTTTACAATGTGCGGTAATGATTTTACTGAATTGTGTTGAATGGATTGAGCAAATGAACCCCTGCCGAACACATGTTCAAATCGTTCAAGCCGTTCAAACGGTTCAAGTTGTTGCCTGTGCCTATTTCAGCAATTCCCTAGCAATGATCAATTTCTGAATCTCTGATGTACCCTCATAAATTCTCAATGCGCGCACATCGCGGTAAAGTTGTTCGGTGATACTACCGGCAATCAAACCGTTGGCGCCGTGAATCTGCAGCGCCTGGTCAACGATTTGCTGCGCCGCTTCGGTGGCGTAAAGTTTGGCCATCGATGATTGCTGCTTGGCGTGGTCACCGCCACAGTCGTGCGCCCAGGCCGCTTGATAGACAAGTAATCGCGCCGCCTCCAAATCAGTTGCCATTTCCGCTAGCTTGAAGGCAGTTCCCTGAAATTCAGCGATCGCCTGGCCGAACTGGCGCCGCTGTTTGCCATATTGAATCGCTTCTTCCAAAGCTCTCTGAGCCAAGCCCACCGCTGCCGCGCCCACCGTGCAGCGCAGCAGATCCAGTGTTTGAAAAGCAATCTGCAACCCTTGCCCCTCTTTGCCGATCAACGTGTTTTCGGGGACATTGCAGTTATCCAAGCTAATAATGCCGATCGGATGCGGCGACAGCAGAGCGGTTCTCTCCTTGACGATCAATCCCGGTGTAGTGGCGTCCACAATGAAGGTGCTGATTCCTTTGCCACGCAAATCCGGATTCGTCGACGCGAAGACTATATAGCTATCGGCGATTCCTGCATTCGATATAAAGCGCTTGGTTCCCGTAAGTTGAAATCCGTTGCCGTGCCTGATTGCCCGCGTTGCCAGTGAGGCGACATCCGAACCCGCTGCGGCCTCGGTTAGCGCAAACGCGGCAATGCAGTTGCCGCGGGCAATCCGGGACAAGTAGCGGCCTTTCTGCTCATCGCTCCCCGCCCGCGTTATCGGGTAGCTACCCAACGCCTGCATGGCGAACATTGTGTCCGCCAGCGCGTCGCCTCGCGCCAGCTCTTCGCGCAGGATGCACAGATCCCGCGCCTGCACCTGGCTGCGCGCGCCGCCGTAGTCCTTCGCTATGACATAATTGAGAAACGACTCCTGGCCGAGCTGCCGCACAAGCCGGCGAGCTCGTTCGTCAGTATCTTCTTCGCTCCGATCGAAAAGCCACTTTTCCGTCCAGGCGCGCGCCCGAGCGCGCAGAGCCGACTGGTCTTGGTCGCAGAAAGGCAGCATCGAGGTAGCTACGATCGATTGAATTTCGGCGGCCGCTTTTCGACAAACGCGCGATAGCCTTCTTGAAAATCCGTTGTTTGCATACAACCGGCTTGTGCTGCGGCCTCCAACTCCAGGGCTTGCTGCAAATCCATGTCCGCCTCGCGATCGAGTAAGTCTTTGGTTACTCCCAAAGCATAGAGCGGTCCGTTCTTGAACATGCGCGCCAGGTTGTATGCTTGGTCCAGCAGCTTTTCATGTTCCACAATTCGATTGGCCAAACCGATGCGGAAGCACTCCTGCGCGTCGATGGTGTCGCCCGTGAACACCAGTTCCGCCGCCCTGCCCTGACCGACAATTTTGGGTAGCAGATACAACGCGCCCATGTCGGCGCCGGAGAGACCCACTTTGACAAAAAGAAACGCAAACTTTGCCCGCTCGGAAAGTAACCGAATATCACTTGCCAGCGCCAGCATCGCGCCCGCTCCGGCGGCGATTCCATTGACGGCCGCGATGATGGGTTTCTTTAAGCCGCGTATGTTTTTAACGACATCGCAGGTGAGCCGCGTGAAGCGATGTTGCTCTTCAGCGTCCATATCAACCAGTTTGCCGATAATCTCGTGCACGCTGCCACCGGAACAGAAGCCCTTGCCGGTACCGGTGAGGACTACGACCTTGACCTCATCGTTGCGGGCGCACTCGGCGAAAACGTTTTGCAACTCAGCGTAAGTTTCGAAGGTCAATGCATTGAGGCGAGCGGGATCATTGAACCGTATTGTCGCGATGCCCTCAGCGAGCTCGTAGATAAAACTTAAATACGACATGACGAAGTCCTACTTAGCAGGAGCATAGGGTGATGAACTCGCCTCGATTCTGCCGATGCGCCATCACTCCAATTCTCCATGATCCCAATCTTCTTCACACCATTACCGCGCCGCCGTCAACGTTGATCGCTTGCCCGGTGATGCCGCCGGCTTTATCAGACGCCAGCATCAGCGCCAGCGAAGCGACTTCGTCGGTTTGGATCAAACGGTTCTGCGGCGCGCTGCCGGCAAAAAGAGCCAAAATCTCTTCTATCGGCTTGCCGGTTTTCTCCGCCATCCGGCGCGCGTTCTCGCGAGTCCGCTCATCATCCATATAGCCGGGGCAAATGGCGTTCACCGTGACGCCTAAACGAGCGGTTTCCAACGCCAAAGAGCGAGTGAGGCCCAGCAGACCATGTTTGGAGCTGGCATAAGCGGAAACATGAGAATAGCCTACTTTAGCCGTCGTCGAGGCGATGTTGATGATTCGGCCCCAGCCGGAGTTTATCATTCCGGTAAGAAAAACCTTGCAGCAGTAATAAGCGCCGGTAAGGTTTGTTCGCAGCGTGTCGTCCCACAGGCTGTCCGGCATCTCCAGGAAGCTTACCGCGCGCGCGATGCCGGCATTGTTGATGAGCACCTGGACAGTCCCCAACCGCGCGCCGACTTCCTTGGCCAAAGAGTCGACCTGATCTTTTTGTCTAACGTCGCAGGGTATCGCGAGCACCGGCGCAGTATTATCACCGATAGCTTTGGCCGCCGCCTGTAATTTTTCGCCGTTGCGCGCGGTTATAACGATCCGGTATCCCTGGCAGGCAAACGCACGCGCCAAGGAACAGCCGAGCCCGCCACTCCCGCCGGTTACCAAGGCGATTTTGTCGCACAAATCAACCACGTCGAGAAGATAACACGTTACGGTAGGGTTCACGATACAGGCAAACAGCCTGCGGCGAGGTCATCTGCCCTAAGCTTTTTGTCAGCGGCTAAATTTCTTTTGCCGCGGAAACTTCGTTTCGAATGGCCGCGCGACTGATTTGTTTCTGCCGCTCCGAGTACTGCAACAGCTTGTTTTCCACGAGTGCATTGATCGAACCATCTGGAAACTTGCCCTCCGGGTTGCGCGCACCCGCGGCAACTCCCGTTAAAACCTCGATGCCTTCGTCGATCGACGCCACCGCATAGATGTGAAATTTTTCCTCTTCTACGGCTTTGACCACGTCGGAGCGCAACATCAAGTTGCGCAAATTCGATTGCGGCATGAGCACACCCTGATCGCCGGTCAGACCTTTAATCCGGCAAACGTCGTAAAAGCCTTCGATCTTATGATTGATCCCGCCAATCGCCTGAATTTCGCCATTTTGGTTGACCGAGCCGGTGACGGCCAAACTCTGTTGAAGGGGTACGCCGGAGAGACTGGAAAGAATCGCATAGAGCTCGGTTGAAGAAGCGCTGTCGCCGTCGACGCCGTCATAGGACTGTTCGAAACAGACGCTGGTTGAAAGCGATAGCGGTCTTTCTTGAGCATACTTGCCGCCCAAATAACCACTCAAGATCAACACCCCCTTATCGTGGCTCTTGCCGCTGAGCTTCGATTCCCGTTCGATATTGACAACGCCGCCGCGCCCCATGAAAGTCTTGGCGGTGATGCGGGATGGCTTACCGAAACTAAAATCACCCATTTGGTAAACCGCCAAGCCATTGATTTGTCCGACCACCGCGCCCTCGACATCGACCAGGATGGTGCCGTCGGTGATCAATTCCTGCAGACGTTTTTCGATTAGATTCAAGCGAAACGTCTTCTCGACAATAGCGTGCTCGACGTGCTTTCCCGATACCAACTCGGCGTTTTCTTTGCGGGCCCAGTATTCGGACTCGATGAGTAAATCGACCATGTCGCTGAAGCGTGTCGAGAGCTTGTCCTGGTCTTGCACCCTTCTGGCGCATTGTTCGATGACGCGCGCCACCCCGCTGGCATCGAAATGGCGCAAGCCTTCCCGATTGCAGTAGTCGCTTATAAAGCAAGCGAAAGCGGTGATGTTTTCTTGCGATCGATCGATTTGAAAATCAAAATCCGCCTTCACTTTAAACGTTTCACGGAAGACCGGGTCCAGGGTGGCCAGCGTGCGGTAGAGGTGTGGATCACCGATCATGATGACTTTGGTATCGGTAGGGACCGCTTCGGGTCGGAGGCCCTGTGGCGGCGCCCAGCCAAAGAATGCTGCCGGCTCTTCGATCCTCAACTCGCGATTTTTGATGACCCGCTGCAATGCTTCCCACACGCCCGCGTTGGCCAAAACATCGCGATCATAGAGCACGAGATAGCCGCCGTTCGCCTTACTGATGGAGCCGGCTTTGATGAGCGTGAAATCGGTTACATAGCCGCCGATAGTTGGCTTTTTTTCGACGACGCCGAAGAGATTGTGGTAGCTGGGATTGGTTTCGACTATGATCGGCGGACCTTGGGTGTTACTGTTGTCGACAAAGACGTTTACCCGGTATGCCTGAAAAGGGTCCGCCGGCGGCTCCCCGATCTGCATTTGCATCGGCACCATCTGAGCTGGACCCGGCCCAGTCTCCATTCCTTTGAAACGGTGCAAATTCTTTACGATATGGTCGCGCACCCCGTCGAGATAGCTTAAGATTTTGGTATGGTCGCGGTATTTCTCCCGCAGGTCCGTTAGCGGTATCCTGACAAGGTATTCGCCTGCTTGTTTTTCTAACTCTTCAAGTCTTTCGGCGATCTCGCGCTCGAGTTTCTTGCCTTCGCGCAACGTTTCGTCGACTTTCTTTTCGATCTCGCCGCGCTTATCATCCCGGCTTTTTTTGTCCGCCGGCGACAAAGCGAGATAGTCGGCTTCTTGCATCGGTTTGCCATCCTTGGTTGGAAGCAGCACGATGCCGGACGGAGTCATGCGCAAGGAAAAGCCGTTGTGGCTCGCCTCGGCCATCAGGGCTTCCATCATTCCCTGTTGCTTCTTTTGCAACTCCTCGATCATACCTTGGCGGTGGCGCGCGAAATCTTCGCTTTCAAACATTCTTTTGCCTTCGCGTTGAAGATATTGGATCAGCTGCTCCATGTCCGATCTGAGAATCCTACCTTGGCCACGGGGAACTTTTATAATGTGCGGGCGGTCCGCATCGCCAAAATTGTAGACGTAGCACCAGTCTGCGGGGAAGGGTGTGTCGGCATCGGGCGAAAAGCGCTCCGCGGTAGTCTTCTTTAGAAAAGCTTTAATAATACTGGTTTTACCGGTGCCGGTAAGTCCGGTAACGAAAATATTGAAGCCCGGTTTGTTAACGCCCAGACCAAACTGAATTGCGCGAATCGCTCGATCCTGGCCGATGAAATCCTCCAGCGGCGTCATGTCCGCCGTGCAAGTGAAAGGCAAGAACGATAGGTCGCAACGCCAAGACAACTTATCTACCGGAACTTTGAATTTGCTCGCCATTAGATCACCTCGAGATGTGGATCACGCAAGAATATGGGCTAAGCAATGAACCGTCAACTGCTACTGGTTTGAATAATGGCGGACTCTATTGAACGACCCTTGCTCGGTCACTATAATCTTTGGGTGACTTATCCCCACAGGCCTTTTCGCAGATGGCACAAATGTTCATCTTGGTTGCTCTTAGCTTGCCTCTTGACCAGTAGTTGCGCTTCGTATCGCTCGCCGCTTCCGAGTCTCGATCCGCCGAGCGAAGACGAAGAGACTCGGATAAGCCGGGAGTTTCGCCGTGAAGCAAAAAAACATTTCCAATATGTAAATAATCCTGAAATTGAAAGGTATATTGTGCGGATCGGCCAGCGGATTCTCTCCGTCATGGGGCCTCAGCCTTTTGATTACCGATTTTTCGTGGTCGCAGATTCGCAGCTGAATGCCTTCGCGGTGCCCGGCGGCTCCATTTTCTTTTACACCGGCCTGATCGAGAGGGCGAGAAGCACATCCGAAATCGCCGGAGTCATGGGACATGAAATAATTCACATCAAAGGGCGGCACATGGCGCGCCACTCCGGCCCCGATGCGATTTCACTGCTCAGTTTGGTGGGTATGCTGCTACTGGCTCGTAGCGGCGCCGGCGCACAAGCCGCGGGCGCGGTCGGTCAGGCCGTTTCCGCTACCCGTCAAATCGCCTACAGCCGTCAATTGGAGATGGAAGCCGATACTTTAGGCGTGCGTTACATGGCGTCGGCGGGCTACGACCCTGCCGGCTCATTGGGATTTTTAAAGACTCTGAATGAGGAACGCGCTCTAAATCCTATAGACCTGCCCGCCTACATGATGACTCACCCGGTAACCCAGGAACGCGTCGCCAACGTGCAGTTGGTCCTCCGCTCTCTGGGCGACCTTGAGATCAAATCCGACGGTCCTGACGAGCTCAAAAAGATGCAGATGATCCTTCGCTTGGAACGGCAGCAGACCGACAAGGTCATTAACGAATATGAGAAGATCGTCGCGCAAAATCCAGAGAACGGGGAAGCACTTCACCTTCTGGCTTTCGCGCAACATTATAAAGGCCAGTTGTCCCAAGCGCGAAAAAATTACGAGAAGGCGAAAACCCTAAATTCCAAAGATCCCGCTTTATATCGCGATTTGGGTCGGCTTTACACAACCTCGGGAGATTTCAGCGCGGCTCGAGCTTCATTTGATCGCGCCATAGCGTTGGCGCCGAAAGAACCCCTTAATTATCTGTATCTGGGAGAATTGCTTGAAAAAGAGAACGATTTGCGGACGGCGGCCGGTGCCTATCTAAATGCGCACCGACTTTCGCCTCTATGGGATAAGCCGCCTGCCCGGCTCGCCTTAATCTACGGGAAGCTCGACCGGCTCGGCGACGCCTATTACTATAGGGCCCGCTCTTTCATGCTCCAAGACGAAGACGAACGGGCGATTTCGGAGTTCGAAAAAGCGATCAAAATCCTCGGCGAAAACTCTGCGCGGGGACAAACCATAAAAGACGAGCTGAAAATTCTACGATCTCGCAGACGGTGAACCTATACCTGCTCGGCCAGCGTAGGAAAAGAGAGAATTTTACCATGCGCCGGTTTTTCGGACCTGCCTTCTTTTTTAAGCAAAACCGCGCGGAGATAGTCCGGATCGAATCCCAGGAGATCGCAGATATTGTTAAACGAGAATAGCCAGTCGGTACTGTTATCTTCAACCCATTCCAAAGCATTTTGATAATGACTATGTCCTGAAATATTCCGGGCGTCCCGATACTTATCCAGACACTCAACAGCGTCCTTCAAAATAGCGATCATTAATCGCTTCTCCCCCTCGAGCTGGCGGGATAATCCTCCAGTCCCATAAAATTGCGATGGCAGAAAGATATCGGGCTCAAGTATCCTGGCTAAAAAATCATCGTACATTTGCGGAAACACTCCTGGCTAGATTTGAATCGCCGTTTATATCACACGATTTTTTGGCTTGCAACTCTATTGCTGAAGAGAGGGTGTGCGACAAATTTGTGGGTGAAAAGAACTAACCGAGTGCACGAGCCTCC
>JBBDNJ010000191.1:0-6521 GCA_040877705.1 Binatia bacterium
CTGCCTGATCGTTGACGCCATCGACGAAACGCTCAAACACCTCGCAGGCATGAACGTCCAGCCACAGCGGCCGGTGCGCGAGGGCCGCTCGCAATACCGCATCGCGTTCATATCCGACCCCGACGGCAACTTGATCGAGCTGATGCAGATCCGCCCCGAGTCGGCGATCTACCGGGAGTGAAACCGAACAAGCCGCATCCCGTCCGAACTTCGCTTGTTATGGGAACTAGCGATTTCGGCGAGTTTCCCAAGTCCGCCCACCGGCAAAGCGAAGATCGCAGAAGAGTGAAATTTCATCGCGATTTACCTGAATGCGAAGGTGTCCAGTAATCAGCGGCCGACTCTTAAACGACTGGAACGTTTTGAATGTTTGGAACGACTGAAGCAGTTGACTCGTAGATGGTTTGAACGTCGGAAACGATTTGAACGCTCAATGTCATTCAGTCTCCAGTCAATATAATCTTGACCGTGTTCCGAATCTGGTGGGATGTGAAAGGCTATAACTAACTCCAGACTTGCCCCTTCGACGTTTCTCGTTTGGCGTACCTGTCGAGAAATGGCTTTGACATTTGGTCCATGCTCAGATGGCGCGCTTATAATTAACGTTCACCCCATTGTTTCGGAGTTCATTTTCCTCTGATTTTTCGTCTTGTCAAACTGAAAAAGCTTGCACAATGGGCCGCCTCGGTCAGAAACTCCACCGTAAATCTTGTGCTTATCTAGCTTTCCTTGTAGTCATCACGAAATTAACAGCAGTCGTGACTCTCGCGGGTGGCGAAGTTGCGAGATATAGGAGGAATTCAAATGCCGATAACGCAAGTTCAGATGCAGATCGCGCAGGCAATGCAACATGCTGCCGCACACGACGCGGCTGCACAGGTTCGAATGGTTGCAGGCCCCGGCACCGGGAAATCCTCCTCAATAGAAGAGCGGGTGCTATGGTTGCTGGCTGGACGGGCGTCTGCTGACGAGATCTGTGTTGTTTCGTTCACACGGGCGTCCGCGCTCGATCTTCGGCAGCGCATTCAAACTTATTGTACGCAGAATGGCCAGGCGACAGCAACGCAGGTGCGTGTAAGCACTCTTCATTCCCTGGCTCTTCGCACCCTTCGAGCCGCCGGTTTGTTGACCGCGTATCCCACTGAGCCTCTTGTGCTCGATAGTTGGGAGCTCAAAAGTATATTCGATGCAGAGTTTGGTAATTTCCAGGGAATCGGCAGGACACGCTGCGAAGAGATTAGACTCGAACACGAGGCATTTTGGAGCACAGGACAGTGGGCGCCGGCAAACTACATCACTCCAAATCCCCCGATTTCTCCGGCTGAGCGCAATCAGTTTCAGGCATTTCATGGGCCGCGGGCACAGCTATACTCCTGCGTTCTTCCTGGCGAGATCGTCAGACAGTGTGTGGGTCATATAAGAGCGGGAACGCTCGATCCCGTGGCGCTACTCAACCTTAGGCAGCTGATCGTTGACGAGTACCAGGATCTCAATCCTGTTGATCTCGAATTTATCGACAGCATTGCCGCGCGCGGTGCTGTCCTCTTTGTAGCTGGAGACGACGATCAGAGTATCTATTCGTTCCGGTACGCTTCACCTGGGGGTATCCAGAGTTTTTCAACAAGATATCCTCAATCGGCCCAGCACAGCCTAAGCGAATGTTTTCGATGTACGCCAAGTGTACTGGCGGCTGGACAGTCGGTCATAGGTGCGAATCCGGGTCCGAACCGTATCCCTAAGAATCACGTCTCACTCTATGCTGCTTCAAGCCCAGCGGTACAGGGCGTCGTTCATAGGTGGCAATTTCAGAGCGGTATCGCCGAGGCGAGGGCGCTCGCAGAGTCATGTAGGGATTTAATTTCTTCGGGGATTAACCCACGCGACATCTTAATTCTTTTGAGCAATCAGCGCGTTCTCGGCCCCATACTAGCGTCTGAATTCGAGACTGCGACTGTCCCCTTCGAACCGCCGCATGTGGAAGGCTTCCTTGATTCCGAGGTGGGAAGACTAGTTCTAGCGTTGGCTAGGATCGCGTGTAATTCCGACGACTACACCGCGCACCGTGTAATTCTCGGTCTTCTCTCGGGAGTCGGCGTGGGAACCTGCAATGCAATTTCACAAGCAGTCATCGCAAATAATTTGAATTACCGAGATATCTTTTATCGGCCGCTTCCGGCAACAGTATTTTCCGCCCGCGCTGTAAAGGCGTTAAATCAAATGCAGACGATCTGTCGGCAGGTATCCTCGTGGCAGGCCACGGACCAGTTGGCTCAAAGAATCTCGGATATCGCGGCAATTCTCTCAAATGTGCTCGGGCCAGCCGAGACCCAAGCATGGCAGAACTACGTAACTGCTTTGCCATCAGGAACCACGCTGGAGGAGCTCCGTGACTTCCTTTGGGCTGACACCGATGAGCAGCAGGCCGCGTTACTTCACAGCGTATACACACGACTAAATCATGCCGTGCCCCCCGGGGGACTGTTGCCCGCGCGTGTACGGGTGATGACGATGCACGGGGCGAAGGGACTTTCAGCACGCGTCGTGCTTGTGCCAGGCATTGAGGAAGAGATTCTTCCAGGGCCATGGCGACGACCGTATCCTGGCCTTGTGCTTGAAGCGGCGAGGCTTCTGTACGTATCTGTGACTCGTGCGCGTGCGGCTCTTGTACTGAGTTACAGTGCAACCCGTATAGTGGACGGAAGATTCAAACGACGTGCTCCCTCGCGCTTTTGTACACAGCTCGGTGGAGGTTTTGGTTCTAGGTCTGCCGGTCTTACTGCACCAGAAATATCAAGCATCATGCAGGACTGCTCGATGCTATGAGCTGGAACGTCATAATGATCCAATAAAGCAATTCTAACGGGCGAGGCTCTAGCGCTGGAATGGACATAGGAAATGCCCGACAAGCCGTGGAAGAAAAAAAAGAAAAAAGGGGACATTCTGTTTTTCCTACTTTCAGTGCCTCAGAGTGAGGGGCAACTTAGGTTTTGGCCTGAATAAGTGAATGAGCGGTCTAATCGCGACAGAACCGCACCACGGCATCGTCTGGCTGTAAGACGAAAACCTCAAGCCTTGCGAGACGACGCTACCAGAGCGTCGAGGAAAGTCTCACACAGCAGAGTTTATGGAGTGAACTCAAACAGCAAATTTACTTAGGCGATGATCGCTTTATCACTCCCACGCAATCGAGGTTGAGTGATGAAACAGCGGATGATGTAAATTTTCCATGTGGGCAGCGGCAGGGTCCAGTACCTCCGCTTAAGCTGATTGAGGCGCAGACAAGGATTCTACTAGAGCAGTAGCGGCGTACGAGACAGGTGAATACAGTTATCAGAGATTGGAGCGTACTTGAAACTTCACTTTACAACTGTAGGGCGGATCGTCCGGGGAGCAGGCAAGGCGACCCGTATAAGAGCGATGCTCCGATGCTAGACCCTGCCTGCTCTGCGCACCTAAATATTCGTCAAGCATCCCAGGTCGCTCAACACCGCTGTCCGCCGCTCTTGAATGGAGATGGGCTCGGCTCGAAATGGGTCAGTCAACGTTGAACACTTGTGAAAGGCGTCCGAGCAGTCTAATTTTACTTTAGCCGCAAAGGCAAAACTTAATACACTTCGCGTTAGTCGCGTGGACGTGTTACGGCAGGCGATATTAGCAGCGAGCGCTCCGAATTACGCGCTCGTAGTGTGCCCGAACAGAGCGACGATTATGAAAAAGTACAAGAAGATTCCCCACGTAGGATCCGTCATGACGCCCTTCCCTTATTCTGTGGACAGCGATGATACGGTTTCAGAAGTGGAGAGTTTGATGGATGAGCACCATATCCGTCATGTTCCCGTTCAGCAGGACGGTCGAGTTGTCGGAATCATTTCACAAGGAGACCTGTATCGTTTATTCGAACGGTTCTTGCCTAATGCGGAGAAGGCGCACGTCCGAGCTCGTGACATCATGGTTGAGGAGCCTTACATTGTTGCCTTCGATACGCCGCTGAACGAGGTTGCAGTTGAGATCGCAAAGCGTCATATCGGGTCCGCCATCGTTCTTCATCATGAAAAACTCGCGGGCATCCTGTCGGCAACGGATATATGTCGTATTTTGGCCGAGATATTCGAGTCTGAATTTTTCGCCAGCACCGCAGATGACGTGGCATAACGCTCGTGCGCGAGTTGCAAAGGCCACACGCGTGTCAGACTTGCCTAAATTGCCCAACTTCTCAAGCGCTTTCTGAACGGCTCGGCTGATTTGGATGTATGAGATCGTGGGAGCCGGGGGTCGCATCTTGGACTAAGATATCCGGCGCTCGCAGACATAACAGTTTGGCCGCTCGGACCGGAACTCGATCCTTCTCTCTCACAGTGCCGGGCGCGAAACTCTCGACCCTGATTTCATCAGCGACCCACCGCAGAGAACCGCGGCGTTGAGACTTAGAATCTTTCTCCGAAAAGTTATAAAGTCAGCCGAAAAGAAAACCGGCAACCGCGCCGACAACAAGCGAGTAGAAAGTTCCCACGATGACACCCAGCGGTCCGCTGACCGGGTCGTAGCCGGGATAGACCGAGGTTAACAATGCCGGGTAGGCGCCGCCATAAGGACGCATGACGACATTCATCAGCGACACGAAAAGAACACCGATGGCTTTAAACAGAGCGCCGGCAATGATCATTGCCTTGAGCGACAACTTCATCATGATCAAACGGCAGATCGAAGAGAGTTTTGTCTGGAATTCAGTTCTTCTTTTCGGTTTTGCGTATTTCAACAAGAGCTTCCAATTCAGGAAGAAGCCGCAAATCCTTTGCGCGTCCGACCGCTCGCTTTGCTTTGATCAGTCCTTCCAAAGTAAGAACTTTGCAGGACACACCAAACATCTCCATCGCCTCTGCGAACGTCACTACCTGCTCGTAATTCCCCATTCCCGTTACTTCACCCAGGATATCCACGTCACCGGCATCAGTTCTTAGAGTAAAATTCATTCCAGACCTGAGGGCTGAAACATCCAAATGAAATGGAACTTGTTCGGGCACAGCCCTCAATGATGGATGAAATGAGGCTAGTGCACGCGACAGCTTCTCCAAGTTCTCTTTTTTTCTCGAATAACAGATATCCAGGTCAGCGGTTACATAAGCAGATCCTTGAAGGACTGCTGCCACTCCTCCAATGATCACAAACTCCACTTCTTCCAGGTGCAGTGCTTTGAGGAGCCTTTCAACGTCCGTTTCGGTCACGATGTTTTTGACCGGCCTTTCTCAGTTCTGAAACGGCAAGTGCCATCCGGAAGTTTTTCCGCAATCTTTCAGTCGGCGTCAAAGAGAGGCGTTCGTAAAGCTGGCTTAGATCGATGCCTTCTTCTTCACTCGCTCGTTTCAGGGTGGGTGTCAATTTTTCAGTTTCGCTCATGGAACCGATACTAACACCGCGGACGGAAAACCCAAAATCCTTTGAATTCGAGCAGACCCAATCCAACTTGGGTCCGGCACGGAGAATTGTTTGTAATTGTACTCTTGGTCTCTGCGGCGCAGAACGACAGGGACGCCATGCGCGTCAGACTTGCATTAGTTGTCTAACTCCCAAGCCTTCTGAACGTCTCGGGCGGCTGATATTTGGATGGATGAGATCGCAGATATTCCGGACGGCACTTTGTCCGAAAATGGGCAGGAACTTTGAGGAGTATCGTCACTATTTATTCCCCTGGTTTTGGGAGCATACTGGTAACGGGCATTCGTATTGACTTGTCACGCGCTGTTTACCCGCATGGCGAAAAAATCGGGGTCAAACTTTTTACCTTTGCGATTCATCGTTCAACCAGAGTATGTTATTCATCACGTCCTCCGCGGTGCGGCGTCCTAGAAAACCAAGAGATCTTTGGAGTAGCTCTCTCAGAGTTACTTGGTCTGAAAGTAGAATACCGAAGTGATCCTTTCCGATTTGCCTATATTGCTGGTCGAGCAGTCTAAAATCCCGGATGTTGTGTGTGAGGATGGCTCGCCTTGCGTTAACAGCGTAAGCCAGTTGCTCAGCGTCACTCTTGCCGGTACGGCCTAATTCCAAAACATGAATCACATCGTAGCCGCGCTGCCGTAGAATTTCGGCTAGCATGGGGCGAACATCCTCATCGAGCAGCAGGGCAACGGTCGCCATCAGCGGGCATTCTCTGGTGCAGAATTCACCGAGATCTCTCTCAGATCCTTATCGATGGCTTCCTTGTGATCATAATAATATGAAAGAGCGTCGTACACTTGCGCAAGTGTCAGATGGGAGAACTCCTTCACAAGTTCTTCAGGTGAGATCCCTTGTCGCAACACATAATTAACGACGGAACGGACAGGGAATTTGGTGCCTCGGATAACAGGACTTCCCCCGCAGAGATCGGCCTGTGAAACGATGTATGGATGATCAACTTTTTCAGCGAAGTCGGCCATGACGATCCCCCCCAATAGTCCGCAGTGTGATCGGTTAAACGCAGATCAATGCTAAGAGACGCCGATATCGAAGTCAAATCGGCTTGGCATGGTCTTGCTCGACGG
>JBBDNJ010000191.1:6531-18525 GCA_040877705.1 Binatia bacterium
GTCCACTCGTTCGACCGCTCACCTTGCTCGCTCGGGTTGAATCACTGCGGGTTTGATTCCCCCGCAGCTTGCTGCGTAAAGAGTTATCCCCAGACCTCTTAGTTAGTTAGAGTCCGTCATTCCCGAAGGCTTCTATCGGGAATCCAGGCGAGATCGGAACTGGACCCCCCGATTAAGACATTCGGGGGGACGCCTTTGGGGTAAATCCTCATCGCTATGTTTTGATACCCCGTCAGCTTGCTGCGGGGTAGTTCATCTTCACCAAACATCCGTTACAAAGCCTCTCTATCGATGATCCCTTGGGTTCCCGTTTGTTGTTCTGGAAAGACCGGTTTGCCGGAATTATCCGACGTTGTTGCGGGACAGAGCTGCGAAAGAAGTGCTGCCGTCGGCGCGGCGGAGCAAAAGCAGCAACGGCTTGTCTCCCTTGGCCTTGGCGATCTCATCTTTCATGCTTTGCACCGAGGGCACTGAAACCTGGTTGACCTGTAAGATCACGTCGCCTGCATTGACGTTCGCATTGGCGGCGGGGCTGCCGGGCATAACGGCGGTTACCAACACCCCGTCATTTGTCGTCAGGCCCATTGCGCGCCGCTCCTCAGGCCGGATGTTCTGTAGCGCCAAGCCCCACTCACCTTTCTCCTGCTGTGGGTCCAGCGCCGCGGTTTGATCGTTGAGTTTGGCGATCGAGACATTGACGATTTGCTTCTTGCCATCGCGCATGACCTCGACCGGAATAGTCTTACCCACCGGGGTCAAAGCCACCAGCGCCGGGAGGGCTGCCAACTCGTCGATTTTCTTGCCGTCATAACTGACGATCACGTCGCCGCGTTTGATGCCGGCCTTCTCCGCTGGGCCTTGCGCCACCACCTCGCCCACCAGCGCGCCGCGCTGTTTATCCAAACCGAAAGAGCGCGCGAGATCCGGCGTCACCGGCTGAACCGAAACACCCAGCCAGCCGCGCGTGACCGTTCCCTTGGTCTCCAGTTCCGGAACCAGGTTCTTTACCAGGTTCACCGGAATGGCGAAGCCGATGCCGATATTGCCGCCGCTCTGGCTGAAAATAGCCGTGTTGATACCGACCACTTCGCCGGCCATGTTAAAAAGAGGGCCGCCGGAATTACCCGGATTGATCGATGCGTCGGTCTGAATGAAGTCGTCGTATGGACCGGCGCCGATCGTTCTCCCTTTGGCGCTGACGATTCCCGATGTAACCGTGTTGCTCAAACCAAATGGGTTGCCGATCGCCATCACCCAGTCCCCTACTCTGAGCTCATCGGAGTTACCAGAGGCGCGCTCGGCAGCGCAGTTTTGGGCTCGATCTTGATGACCGCCAAATCGGTCTTAGGGTCTCGTCCCAGGATCTTGGCCTTGTATTGTTGTTTGTCGCTCAAGGTCACGGTGATCTCCTGAGCGTTTTCCACCACGTGATTGTTGGTCAGGATCAGTCCGTCCTTGCGGATGATAAATCCCGATCCTGTGCCCTGGCGTCTGAACTCACGAGGTTGCTGGGGGACAGGACTGCGAAAACCCGGGAAAGGAAAATTCTCGCCGAAAAGCTGGTCGGGAAAATCGGTCTTCGCGATCGACGTCGCCTTGATGTTAACTACCGCAGGCGAGACGCGCTCAGCCAGATCGGCAAAGGCCGGCAAAGAAGCGCGAGATGCGAGTGTTTCATTCGCACGCGCTTCAGCCGGCGTTACTCGGTTCTGACTTTCTCGGCCGATGGCAAATCCACCACCCGCCAGGGCGACCGCCAGCGCCGTCGCAACCACAGAAGCTTTTTTGGATCTCATTCTTATCCTCCTTTTTTCGTATGAACGAATAAACACTAATACCTTTTGAAGCGTAGTATAAGTCGCACGATTAGAAGTGAATGAGAGGAGGATTAGAATTTCTTAATGCTTGTGCGGCGGAGATGACGGAGTGGGCGCAAGCGGCAGAGTCACGTCAAAACAGCTTCCATGACCGAGCGCACTGGAGACGGCGATTTGGCCATGGTGCAGCTCAGCGATCGAGCGGACCAGAGCCAATCCGAGCCCGGTGCCGCTGCCTTCTCTTGACGGATCTCCACGAAAGAAGCGATCAAAGATATGCTCCTGCGCCTCTGGAGCGATACCGGGTCCATTGTCCTTGACCTGCAGGACAGCCGAGCCGTCCTGCCGACCGAGCGTGACCTCAACGATACCGCCGCCGGGTGTGTACTTGATCGCGTTCTCCGCCAGGTTGAAGACCAATCGAAACAGCAATGAGTCGTATCCCAGCACCCACAGAGGCGCGGCGGCGGCAACGGTGCATCGGTTGCCGGCGCGGGTAGCCAGCTCGCTTAATGCCGGAGCGGCGTCTTGCAGCACTTCGGCCAGATTGACCGGGCTCGGCGGCATGCTCAAGGCGTTCGCTTCCATGCGCGCCATCAATAGCAAGTCCTCCACCAGCGCATTGAGCCGGTCCACTTCTTCGAGGCAACTGGCCAATGTCCGGCGAATCTCCGCGGGATCCTGAGAGGAACCGAGGGCGACCTCGATCTCGCCTTTTAGAATCGTCAAGGGTGTGCGCAATTCATGGGCGGCGTCGGCGCTGAATCGGCGTACGGCGCCAAACGAGAGCTCGAGCCGCGCTAGCATATCATTGAGCACCGCCGCCAGCCGGCCTAATTCGTCATCCCTGGATACCGCAGTCAGGCGTTGCGACAAGTCCTCGGCTTCAATCCGCCGGACGGTGTCCACCATCGCATCAACAGGAGTGAGCGCCCGGCGCGCGAGAAACCAGCCGCCGAAGGCGGATGCGGCCAGAGCCACAGGGGCAAGGATGAGAAGAACGAGTAGAAATCTGGAACGAGCGGCTTCGACATTTTCCAACGACATCGCCACCTGAACAATGTTGACCGTTGCGCCGTTTCGAAGCACCGGCAAGGTCAGGAGCCGGAATGATTTGTTCGATCCGGGACGGATCGCCATGGTTTCCAAGGTCGGCTCGCCTTGCTCGGCATTTTGAAGAGCCTTGGCGCTGAGCGGCAGACGTGATCTTCTCGGCGGCGCGATACGCGGGTCGAGCCGGCCGAACGGATCGAGCAGTTGGAAAAACCGTTCCGCCAACTCCGGTCCGAGCAGCGATTGCAGCGACTCTTCGATATCGGCGCCGAAAAATGCCGGACGCCGCACCGACTCGGCGATTGTCCGAGCAACCGAGCTCAGTGAGTCATCGACGTTACTGCGCAGGCCGCGATCGAGCAGGACCACCGAGGTCCCGCCCAGCAACACAAGCATCGCGGTCAGAATACCGGTATACCAAAGCGTGAGACGACCCCGCAGGGTGCTCGGGCGCCCAATCCTCATACAGACGGCTCTGCCTTCAACACGTAGCCGGCAGGCGAAAATGCCAAGACTCGTCGTGATCGAGCTTACCAACTCGGTACAGCCGCGGCTGATACCTACTTTTCTGCGAAAAAATTATAAAGCCAGCCGAAGAGAAGGCCGGCAACCGCTCCGGTAACTAGCGAGTAGAGAGTTCCCACGATGATGCCTATTGGCCCGCTGACCGGGTCGTAGGCCGGATAGACCGAGGTTAATAATGCTAGGTATGCACCGCCATAGGGACGCATGACGACATTCATCAGCGACACGAAAAGAAAGCCGATGCCTTTCAACAGAGCGCCGGCAATAATCATGGATTTGAGCGACAACTTCATAAAATTTAAATCTTACGATTTTACGACACTTCACTGCTTTGCATACGATCCGTATAACCAATATGTGAAAAACCCGGCTCCGGTCAACTTATCTTTATACCTAATCGAGTGTAACCGGTCATCCTCGAACAAGCCGGCAGATATTCTTTAAACTGCCAAACAGTAATTAAGCTGTTTGACTACAAGAATCGAAATCGACTAGCTTCCGCTCAGGGCTCGGATTTCACAGTGCTGAACCTGGTGATCGTCACCAAATTAGGAAAACGGATTTAAAAAGGAGGCCGATATGGCATCAGCAAACTGGCGCGGAACGGTTGGGGTCGTTAAACCCACTTACGAATCAGGATCCTTGGTAGAGTTCATCAGACTGCTTCCCGAGGGCGTAGGGGTGATACCCGTTTATGCCGGAATCAAGGAGCATACCGAGGACGGGTATTTAGCGGCCATGGAGACTTACCACAAGTGCGTGGAAGAGCTAGCCGGGATCGGCGTCCAGTTGATGCATCCGGAGGGCGGGCCACCGTTCATGGTTCGCGGTTACAAGGGAGAGCAAGAGATCGTCAGGCAATGGCAAGAGAAGTACAAAGTCCCCATCTTTACCTCCGGAATGACGCAGGCCGAAGCGCTGCGAGCTCTGGGGATAAGAAAATTTGTCGGCTGCACTTACTACCGGGACAATAAGCTTAACGCTATCTTTACGCGCTATTTCAGCGATGCCGGATTCGAGGTGCTGGGGATGGAAGGGATGGATACTTCACCCGGCGAGGCGAGCCATATCTCAAACCAAGCAATCTATCATCACATCAAGCGGTCATTTCTCAAACATCCGAGCGCCGAGGGGATTTATCTGCTCGGCTCCGGCGCCTGGCGTGTGGTGGACGCCATACCCGCAGAGGAAGATTTAGGCGTACCTGTGGTTCATCCCGTCGCCGCGCGGGTCTGGTACGTACAGAAACGGCTTCACATCCGGCAACCTGTGCACGGCGCAGGCCGGCTTTTGGCAGAATTGCCATAGCGTCGGCGCCGCGCCGTTGCCTCACTCTGGAGTGACCGCAGTGAAGGCCATGAGACAAAACGTAAACATTTGCTGATCTCAATCGTCCAACGTTTGCGCCGGTTAATCAGAGTTCGAACAATAACAGCTTGGCAAGGGCGTTGCGATATTAAAAATGCGAAATGTACTGGAGGAAAAAATGAAAAGAGCCACTTTAATGGGATTGATGATGAGTTTAATCATGGGCATCGTAAATATTCCTGGTGCAGTTTCCGCACACGGCGATAGACGATATGACCGCCGTGACGACAAGCGATACGACAGATACGACAGAAGAGATGATCGAAGTGACAACTGGTGGGATCGATGGACCCCTCCAAGCAGACGCGAGGTACGGCGCGAAGTGGAGGGCACGTGGTATTTACATGGGAATCGCGACCAGCGTGCCGAGATAGTTTCATCGCGCGACGGACTTGAAGCGAGAAACGAACGGGGCCAGTCCACCCGGTTAGAGTTCGGTAGGAACGGCGATGTTTTTGCTCGGGACTGGGAAGGCGGGCTGCGCGGTGATGTTCGAGGCGACACAATCGAATGGGAGAATGGCACAACGTGGACACGGACTCGGTCCGGTAGAGCGGCCCGTCGTTAACGTAACCTTCTCAATCTATCCCCGCTTATTAATTGACCAGAGGCCAGGCCGCACTTCGGTGCGGCCTACAGCTCATTGGCTATTTCCAAGCGGATCGTGAGAATGCCAGATCGACCTGGAAAAAGATCGACAATTCGCTTGAAAGCCAAGACAACATTCTTCGCGCGGGTGCACGCCAATTCCAGGCTCTTCTGAAAAAGGACTTCAGGACCATTTTAACCCGGAGCCTCACAGTGCTGGCGGTGATGGGTCTTTTGCTAGGGCTTGCCATTTTCTTCCGCTACGACGTTCGACCAGTCGACGATACGGGATTTGTAATTCTACGGTACGATCGTTGGACCGGGAATATCGAGCCGCTGCATCATAAAACGCGGCGGTTCCGTCTTCTGACCCCTTCGCGCAACGGGCCTGCCTATTTGTGTTGACGTTGTGTGTACATCTGGGTTATAAAGAGTTGTGCGAGTTTTAAGTACGGAGGCGATCTTTATGGCCCAAGCGCAAACACGAGACGAGATTATCAATCTGCGGGCAAGTAAGCGGCAAAAGAGCTTGATCGACCAAGCGGCGGAGTTGCGGGGCAGGAGCCGGTCTGACTTCATGCTGGAGGTAGCGTGTCGAGAGGCCGAAGCTTTGCTGGTGGACCGGAATCATTTTTCGCTCTCTGAAGACAAATCTAAGCGCTTCATGGCAGCACTGGATGAGCCTCCAAAAGAAAACGCAAAACTCCGGAAACTGCTTCAATCTAAAGCTCCGTGGGATCGGTGAGCGGGACACAGATCAGACACCCGCCGGAGAAGCTTCGGGCAGAGCATGATGTTTCGGCATTCGATTGTGGTGAGCCGGCGCTGAACGATTGGCTACGCCGGCGCGCGCTTCAAAATCAACAGAGCGGCGCATCGAGCACCTACGTTGTTTTAGATAAAATGCGGGTTGTCGGTTACTACAGTCTCGCGGCGGGTTCGGTGGCACGGGAAACGGCCCCGGGGCGCGTAAGGCGCAACGTGCCGGATCCGGTGCCGGTGGTGGTACTGGGCCGGCTTGCGGTTGATCAGGGATTCCAGGGCCAAGGGCTCGGGCGCGCGTTGCTACGTGACGCAGTGCTGCGCATTCTGCAAGCCGCAGATATTATCGGCGTCCGTGCAATCTTGGTTCACGCGCTCTCGGAGCGGGCGAAGCGCTTTTATGAAGAATGCGGGTTTGCGCGTTCGCCGATCAATCCATTGACACTGATGATCAGTGTTTCAGAGGCCGTAAACGCATTTCGTAAGAGCAAATAACGGTATTGACTGGCGTAAGCCATGGCCGGCTTGGGTGAGAGTGAAGGGATGGCGATCTCGGGACATAAGACCAACAGCGTTTATAAAAGGTACAACGTGATCGATGAGGAACTGCCGCGGCAATCTTTACAGCGCGTGCACGAACAGCAACAGCGGGAGATCGAGCAGCGTAAGGTAGTGCCGATCCGGAAGGCGGGTTAAAAACGTTTCGTCCAGTTTTCGGCCAAAAGACACTTTTTAGGAGCAAAAGAAATTTGATTATTTTCGGACAGGCCTTTGACTGTGAACCAAGGAAGCGGGGTAACTCTTTGCTGGCAAAAGAAAATTTATTGACGGAGAGGGAGGGATTCGAACCCCCGTTACCCTTCCGGGTAAACTTGATTTCGAGTCAAGCGCCTTCAACCGGGCTCGGCCACCTCTCCGCATTTCGTAGAATTCGTTTTCTTTCCCTCAGACGATTAAAAAAATCACCGAGAAGGGTAGCAGAATCCTCCGCAAGTACTGCACCGACGGTCGACACTTGGTGATTCAGCCGCCGATCCTCGCATAAGCGATACAGGGATTCCACCGCGCCGGCTTTCGGATCTAAACAACCAAAAACTACCCTATGTAGGCGCGCCTGCAGAATAGCGCCGACACACATAATGCAGGGCTCCAGCGTGACAAAAAGATGACACTGGGCAAGCCGCCAACTCCCGAGCGTGCGCGCAGCTTCCTCGATGGCAAGAATCTCGGCGTGAGCTAGAGGGCTTTGCAGTTCCTCTCTGCGGTTGTACCCTTTGCCGACAATCTGATTACGGTAAACGATAACCGCCCCAACCGGCACTTCCCCTTTGTCGCTTGCCTGCCGTGCTTCAGCCAGGGCAATCTTCATGAACGATGCATCGCGTGATAGTGTCTCGACCTGATTCATTTTAAATTTCAAGCTAACACGAAAGTAACTTTAAAGAAATTCCTCGAGCGGCGTTTTCACTTCTAAGGCTCTAGATTGGATAGCGCACGACACCGGAATCAGGACCGGTCTCAATGAACTTAGACGGCCATGATATTCGCGGCGCGGGCCACCTCTCCTGCGCCTTCATGGATGCATGTATTCGATGGGCGGCGGTTCGATATCGGTAGTGACTTCGTTAACGCCGGGGACACCCTTTGCGACACGCACGATTTCCTTCTCGAGATCGGGGTCGGCGAGAATTCCCGATATGTTGACCCTGCCTGCGTCACTGCCGACGTTCAGGATGACATTGCGCGTCTTTGGTGCAGTGATGAGCGCAGCTTGGACCCGCGAGGTAATAGTTAAATCGTGAAAGGCTTTTTCAGATTCGGCCGTCGGTTTGTACTCAGGCCTTCGTGCGGCTGCGCCAATCAGGTGAGCCGCCATCTCCGGGTTGATCCTTGAAGTACTCAAAATCAAATCATAATTCGTAGGATCCTGCCAATCGATGTTGAACAGCGCTCTTAGACGGCGGCTGCGCACCCGGTCCAAGTCTTTGAGAAAATGCCGGGCCTTTTCACCTTCGAGCCCTCTTCTTACCTTCACCTGCTCGATCCGGTAATCCATGGATGCAACGATGAACACCTTCAGCACATGCTTGATTCCTGGGAATAGCTCCTGCCCCGCTCGACCGTGATAGACGATATCGCCGCTTTGCGCGACTTCGCACATAGCAGCCTGTAATGTAATGCGATAAAGTCGCAAACTCTCTAACCAACGCTCCCACCAGTGCCCTTGGGTCTCGAGCACTTCTTCGAATTTCGCCTCCGGTATTCCATATCTACGGCTCGCTTCGATCAGGACCTCGCGATTCACGGACCGATAATTGAGAGCGGTTGCAAGCTGCTCCGCGATCACACTTCCACCTGTGAATGCAGCATGAGAAACAGTTACGATTGCCATGGATCTCTAGCCTCCTTTTCACGCAGCTAAGAAATGCATTGCTCGTCTATCGTCGCTTATCATCGCTATCTAATCCCAACTCTTCTTACCCGGCACTTTTGCGCTATGAGAAACCGAGGAGGCATTCTCCCACTCCCTTAACCGGGTAGTCAAGGCCATTTTTTCGACCGGTGCCGTTGCTATGAAAAACCATTTTTGAGGATCGCGCCGGCTCTATTTTGGCTACAATTGTCTACGGCTCGGCTTGCCACCGCGGCGATTCCGCGGCCCTCACCGATAAAGCAATACTGACTCTCGTTCCTCGAGCCACGAAGCCTCATCGGGCCTAGCGAGTTCGTCAAGATCGGCGGGGACGGCGGCGGGATCATCCACCCATTGGCGCAACAGGTCGCTGCCGTTGATCACATCGATGGCGAGCCGACGGGTTTCGTATTCATACGGGAAATCGCGCCAGAGAGAGTAGTCCGGCCGCAAACTACGCAAAGCCTTGAAAGCCAGGGCGATGAGTCGCCACGGCACGAAGGCATTGTGATCGTAGGCAGCGTCCTCGACATGAATCTGTATTCCGGCGCACAGCTTGCCTGCGTGCTTATGAAAGGCCGGCTCAAACCAACACTGCCGCAGACGGCAGCCCCCCATCCATTGCGGCGCCAGGGACGCCATTTTTGCCAATAAAGCGCCCGGTTCAAGATCCGGCGCGCCGAAGAGCTCCAGCGGGCGCGTCGTGCCGCGTCCCTCGGAGAGAGTGGTGCCTTCCAACATCACGGTTCCAGCGTAGCAGCGCGCCATCCACAGATTGGGCGCATTGGGGCTGGGATTCACCCAGGTGCGTTCTCCCAGAGGCCAGCCAAAACCAGGCGCGTTCGACGTCGCCCAATCCTCCATCGTCACGACATCGCAATCCACGTCGAGACCAAGCGTGCGCACAAACCACCTGGCGAGCTCGCCTAAAGTCAAACCGTGACGCATAGGCAGCGGCCCGGCTCCGACAAAGCTGTCCCAGCCGGAGCGCAATCGTAGTCCCTCCACAGGACGCCCGACCGGGTTCGGCCGGTCGAGAATCCACACCGTCTTCTTCGACTCCGCGGCGGCCTCGAGCATATAACGCAGGGTCGTAACGAAAGTGTAGATGCGGCAGCCCAGATCCTGCAGGTCAATAAGCAGGACATCGAAAGTGTCCATCATTGCCGCGGTGGGGCGGCGAACTTCGCCATAGAGACTAAAAACCGGGATGCCGTGCGCCGGATCGCTAAAGTCCGGCGACTCAACCATGTTGTCCTGCTTATCGCCGCGCAGGCCATGCTGGGGGCCAAAAGCCGCAACCAAATCGATATCGCCGGACGCCGCGAGCGCGTCAAGCGAGTGCTGCAGGTGGCGCGTCACTGAAGCCGGATGAGCGAGCAATGCCACGCGGCGGCGTGCCAGAGCTTTTCGCAGCGCCGGCTCTTCCATCAAGCGGTCGATTCCGAATTTCATGGTTTGCCAGTATAAGCTGGATTGCTTACCGCATCCATATCGGGCGGATCGAGTTCCAGCGCAAAAGCATCGGGATGATGAAAGTCGGGGCGGCCGGCGGCGTGTCTGAGCGCCCAATAAGAGAGCGCGCCACCCTCTTCCTCGACCACCGCGCACAGCGCGAGCCGCGGTCGCGCGCCGGTCTTCAACGCCGGCAAAGAATCGAGACTAATGATCGCGTCGAGCTCAAGACGATTGCTTGCGCTGCGCACGACGATCCGCGGATTTAGATCCTGCGCTATCGGCCCGCCATTGCGATAATCGCCAAACGCATACGCCGCCCATTCGCCCGACGGAGCGAAGTTGAACTCACCATACTCGGTTGCACCCTTCAGCGCGATAAAAGCCTCGAAGCACGTATGCTCCCAGAGAGCGCCGGCCCGGCGCGCCGAGCGTGGCTCTGGAATGCAAATTCGGGCGAGATCTCCGTCGAGAAAATAGCTAAGTGTAATCAATCCGCCATTGGTTTGGCAGACGCGGACCGCGATGCCGCGCACCCATTGGCTCGGCGTGTCCGGATGGCACGCAAGCACGACATTATGCGGGACAAAAGACTTCATCGCAGCCTGCGCTGTGGCCGAGCCAGCAGGTTCGTACTACACCAGAGACAACTGTCCATTTGAGACGGGTTGAATGCACTCCGCCCGGTCGAACTCCGGTTTATTCACAATCCTTATTGCTTATGCTTTACGCTTGCGGGGCCGCTGTCGCGATGCCGTACGCACCAGGCGGGCGATCGTGCGTAACGCCTCGTTAACTGCACGAGTGTCAGGAAAGATCTTTGCGACATCCGGGTCGAGAAGAACAACGTTGGTACCTTCCGCGTATCGTGCCGCAGTCACGCCGCGGACCGCTTTTGAAAAATCGTACTCGGGCCGCATTGTGCCTTCATCAGATCCAAGCGGCCGTGCCCTTCCTTTATTTTTCTTCATATCGTTTCCGTTCATGTCGAGTAAATGCTCCACCAGCATAACGCTCCGGCTAGGCTGCGGGGTTACCGCTTGGGGAACCCGCGTGAGCCGGTTGGCCGCTGTTCTTTCAAGCGACTTCAACCTTAAGATCCTTGCCCAAAGCACGAGCGAAGTTCACCAGCGTGGAGAGCTTTATGTCTTCTGCATGGTTCTCTATTCTGGAAATGGCGGTTTTCTTGGTGTGCAACCGTTGAGCTATCTCTTCTTGTGTCAGTCCAGCTTTCTCACGTGCCTGCTTCAATATGACCCCGATTTTGAATTGCTTATATCCTGTGTCAAAGTTGCGGGCAAAGGTGAAATCTTTTTTCTTTCGCTTTTTAATGTATTTTTGAAGATCGCTCATTTCTTCTTCCTCCTGAAATAATCACGTTTTCGCTCCTCGGCAACCCGGATGGCCGGCCGGGGTGTCTTCTGGGTTTTCTTTTGGAAACCGTTGGCTAGAACGACAAGCGACGGACCATCGAAAAAACCAAGAAGTCGGAATATATCGGAGCCAGCTTGAACTCGGACTTCCTACAGACCGTCTGGGCTCACCATCTTCTGAAAATATTGAGGAGGAATAAAATCAAGCTCCTCAACGAGCTTCAGAACCCAGGCGACCTTTTGGGCTTGTTTGCCTGAAAGGCTATCGAGGAACTCCTCGACAGGACAGTGACCCAAGGCCGTCCTGTAGAAAACGATCTCCCTCGACATCGAAGGATGTTAACACGTACGTTAACCCTGTCAAGTGCCGGTTATGACAGCGAACGCGGTGCTCAGCCGCGCGCATTCCGCGGCGGTCTGAAGCGGTTAGTTAGGCCTGAAAAGTAGAATGTCCCCTCTTCTCATCCCTAAGCGCGAACTCGGCCATCCAGACCGGGTGGGGAGGGTTAAATCGAAATCAATCCCGGTTTCTCTCCCTTGACACACTCACTTTGGGGCGTTGAGATTTGCCGCGGGCGCTACCTGGGCTCCGCGCCAGCCCGCACTCGTGATTGCTCGCTGTACTAACCCTGACGCCTTG
>JBBDNJ010000192.1:0-18242 GCA_040877705.1 Binatia bacterium
AATAGGCCCAAAAAAAGGACCAGTCAATTCCTACCCATAAATTTGTCGCACACCCGGTTTAAAGTTTTCCTGCCACGGTCCGGCGCATATCGAAGGCCAGCGCGCCTATCTTTCCTACGGCGACGGCGGCGGCATTATTCTCAACGTTTCGGATTTTTCGCAGCCGAAGATGATCAGCCAGATCGCCTTTCGCGGCATTACCGCGACGCAAGGCATCCATACCTACTTGCCGCTGCCGCGCCGCAAGATTGCGCTGATCAATGACGAGGCGATTCGCGAGAATGGCAATGAGAATTTGAACATGGCGGCGATCGTCGATATCAGCGATGAAAAGCGCCCGCGCCTGCTGTCGCTCTTTCCGCTGCCCGAGCCGGCGCCGGAAAGCGAGCTTAAGAATTTTTACGAGAAAGCCGGCCGCTTCGGCCCGCATAACCATCATCATCCGAATCATCAGCCGTGTCTCGAAGATCGCGACGATGTCGCCTACCTCACCTATTTCAACGCCGGACTCCGCGTTTACGATATCCGCGACGCGCGCCAGCCCAAAGAGATTGCCTATTTCGTTCCGGCGGACCCGAAAGTGCGAATCGGAGCGAAGCCGAGCAAATTAGTGGCGCAGACCGAAGACGTAATCGTAGACCGCCGCGGTTGCATCTACATCAGTGACAAAAACCACGGGATTTTCATTCTCCGGTTGCAGCAAGTTTGGCCTTATGCTCCCGTGTGAGACGCGAGCTAACCTGTAGACAATTAACGGGATATTGCCGGAACTTAAGGAGATAACCCGACGAGCCGCATCCGAGCCATCAAGGAAACCGAAGGTGAAAGGGAGTGGACTACTCCGCTCTGTCGTTGAACCAGATGAAAAATGCTCTTCTTGTTGGAGTCGGTGGATTCATAGGATCGACGCTAAGATATCTGATTGGCGGATGGGTTCATTCTCTCCTCGATAATCCATGGTTTCCTTATGGTACGCTGGCGGTGAATTTTCTTGGCTCTTTACTGATTGGCGTCTTGGCAGGCCTAGCCGAATCCCGGCAGGTTTTGGGACCTGAAGCGCGCCTTTTTCTTTTTGTCGGCATTCTCGGCGGATTCACAACCTTTTCGTCGTTTACCTACGAGACTTTTTCGCTCGGCCGCGACGGGCAAATAGCGGCCGGCGGCTTAAACGTTATGCTGCAGTTTACTCTTGGCCTCGCCGGGGTTTGGTTCGGTCACGTCTTGTCTCGTTTTCTATGAGGTGCTCTATGGTGCTGCCAAAACAAGGTTCCTTGCTGCGCATTTTTATCGGCGAAAGCGACAAACATGAAGGCATGCCCTTATACGAGTGGATCGTCCGTCAAGCGCGTCAAGAGGGACTCGCCGGAGCGACAGTGCTGCGGGGACTTGAAGGGTTTGGCGCCCATAGCCGCGTTCATACCGCAAAGATCCTTCGTCTGTCCCTGGACTTGCCGATTGTGGTTGAGATCGTCGATAGTCTCGAGAAGATCGATGCCTTCATACCGATCATCGACGAGGCAATTCCAGAGGGTCTCGCCACTATCGAAACGGTTCAGGTACGCTTTTACCGGAGCGGGATGGAGAGAGTTGGCTCCTAGAGATGGGAATCTTCGAGATTGTCTTGCTTGCCGCAGGCGCCTTGCTTGCGTCTACTTTGGCCGCGGTCGCCGGTTTTGGCGGAGCGGCCGTGTTGCTGCCGATTCTGGTGCTCGTTTTCGGTGTGCGTGAAGCCATTCCGATACTGACTGTGGCTCAGCTTATTGGCAACGGAAGCCGCGTCTGGTTCAATCGCCGCGACCTCGAAATCCCTGTAGTCGGATGGTTTTCATTGGGCGGGATCCCGTCCGCTCTAATCGGCGGAGCGATCTTTGCGTCGGCTCCTCTAGACGATCTCAAACGGCTGCTCGGCATTTTCCTTCTTCTTATGGTCGGCTACCGCCACATCAGACCCAATCAGATGTATCGTCTGCCACTGCGCGGCTTTGCCTTGCTTGGGGCAATTTCCAGTTTCCTTTCCGCGCTTCTCGGCAGCGTCGGTCCTTTGATGGCGCCCTTCTTTCTGTCTTACGGCCTGGTCAAAGGAGCTTATATCGGCACTGAAGCCTTAGCCACTGTGATCATGCACGTCACCAAACTGGTCGCTTACGGCAACGCCTCGCTTTTGAACCTTCACAATATCGCGGTTGGAGTTTCGCTGGGACCGGTCATGGTCTTCGGATCGTTCGTTGGTAAAAAGGTCATCGACTGGATGCCGGAGAAGTTATTTGTCCTGGTAATAGAAGCCACTCTCCTTGTGGCCGGCCTCGGATTTCTTATCTTTGGTTGAGGACAAACTGCGCGTCCAAAGCAACTTTTCCGGCAGTTGCGATCTCAGCGATACCAACGTTTCCGATCGAGAGCTTTGCGCGATATCGTTAGGGGATAGTTATTTGTCCTGGAGGAGGTTAAACCGTAGTGCGGGGCAACTCATAATCATCCATACCGATTATCAGGCTAATTTTTTGCTTGGCATGGCCGGTAACATCAAGAACCCAACGACTGCAATTAGCGAGAGACCGCCGCCGAAAAGAAATGGAGCGGATGGACCGTACCAGTCCCAGAGAATGCCTGCGATAAGGCTGGCTGGAAACGCTGCGACGCCCAGCGCAGCGTTGAAGATCCCATAGCCCGTGCCGCGCAGGTGTTGCGGCACCAAATCCGCGATTAAAGCACTGGAAGCTCCCTGAAAAGCTCCATAGTAAAGCCCATATGACGCGTAGAGCACCCACATGTGCCACTCAGACGAGGCATAAGCCAGACCAAAATAAACCGCCGCATAGATCAGCCAGCCGATGACGATCAACCCTCGCCTGCCAAACGTGTCTGAGATTGCCCCACCTTTTGTTGAAGTCGCACTGATTACAAGATTAAAAACCGCTACAAGAAGAAAAATTTCTACAAGTGATAACCCGAGCGTCTGTGCCCGGAGCATGAGAAAGGCATCGCTAGAGTTACCGAGGGTGAAAAGAGTCAGGATAGCGATAAAGGCCCAAAAACGCCCGCCCATCTCGGACCAGAGAAAGCGAGCAGAAACTTTTACCGGCGCCGTAGCTTGCTCCTTGACGCATCTGGCAACGATGGCGACGGCGGCAAGGCCTGGCAAGACTGCCAGCAGCACGAGCCAATGATAGCTTTCCCAAGTGAGAGCAACTGCGTTGCGTTGGGTGATATGAAGCACACCGGCTGCAAGCAGAACGCCGATTAAACCCCCGGCTTTATCCATCGCCTTATTAAAGCCAAAGGCGCGCCCGCGGTCCTCAGGTCGCGTAACGTCAGCAATCAAAGCGTCGCGCGGCGCGCTCCGAACGCCTTTTCCCACCCGATCCAGGAACCGAACAATAAGTATTAAAGTCCAGGAGGTAGCGAAATAAAGCAGAGGCTTAGTCAGGTTGGATAGAGAATAGCCACAAAGCGCGAGCGCCTTTTTCTTGCCGACGCGATCTGAGATGTGTCCGGAAACCAGTTTTAGGAGTGTGGCGGTGCTCTCCGCGAGTCCTTCGATGAGGCCTATAATACTGGTACCAACACCTAAGACGTTGGCCAGAAAAAGAGGCAGCGTGCGCACAGCGACCTCACTCGAAAGATCATTCAGGAGAGAAACCACTCCCAACGCCCGCACCGTCGGATCGAGTGGCGCTACTTTAAGCTTAGGGTCTGCCGTTGCCACTTGTGCCATGGCTTTTCTCTATGAGAACGTTAGCCGTATTTACGTGCCAGAAATGTGTATCCATAAACATCGAAGAGCCTAGCCTTCTTTTCACCTCTAGCTTCGCCGAAGGTGTCATACGGTCGACTGATCTGAATGTCTATGAACCCGGTGTCTAGCAGCATTGCCCGCCAGCCTTCGCACGGAAGGCCGCCGGCGATTCAAGCAGTCCAAAGGTCGATGTTGCGTATCGCACTCTCCGGCACCGGCTTGCCGTTGGCAATATCGCCGAACTGTAATCTTCCGCCGGGACGCAAAACCCGCCATAGTTCGGAGAAGACTCGCTTCTTATCAGCGCATAGATTAATGACTCCGTTACTGACAACGGCATCCGCCCAACCGTCCTCTACCGGTATCTCTTCCAGAAGTCCCTCGCGAAACTCGACATTTTTAAGGCCCATGGATTCAGCCGTCGTGCGGGACTTGTCAAGCATTTCACGGAGCATGTCCACGCCGACGACATGGCCGTGAGGGCCAACTTGGCGTGCAGCGACAAAGCAGTCAAATCCTCCACCTGATCCGGCGTCTACAATTCTTTCGCCTTGCTCAAGAGATCGCAGGGCGAACGGGTTTGCCACTCCGGCAAACGATTCGACTGCCGCATCGGGCATCGAATCAACCAGCGCCGGATCATAACCGAGGCGCCTCGCAAGCGGCCTGCCCGTATGGAAGTGATATTCCCCTCCTGGATTGATGGCCACGTCCCGATACTTGCTTTTAACTTCGTCTCGGAGAACGACGGGATCAACTGCCAATTCTTTGCTCATGATTAACCCTCCTATAGATAGAGAGCCATGTTTGTCGCGGTCAATGCGCCTTCAGCCGGAGTTATGCGTTTCGTGGGGAGCCCAAACAAAACATCGCCCAGCTACCGGGAATCTGTCAAGAGGCAATGATTAACGAGACGGGCACCAGAATCACAAGGTCTCAGGGTCAGTCGAATTTTCTCGCCGGTGCGGGAGCTCTAAGCGCCCGGCTGCGCAGATAATTATTGAAGAAATTTTAAAATCGGGGTATGCGTTGCGCGGCCTCAGGTTTAGGGCCATCAGCATCGAAACCGAGTCGCCGCTCGGCCGCGTCGCGCGGCACCTATGTCCACCCGATCTCTTTCGATAAGCTAGGAGGCGGTTTGAACGTTTTGTGTTAGTGGGATTGTTCTACTTCTCGGATGATGTCTTCCAACAGGGCGGCTCGAACGTGCAGTGTTGAGACGGTAGGGAGAGACCGCAACAATGCCACGACTTCACCCTTTGTTTTTTGTTTACGGCGGATAGCGCGCAACAGGACACCGATCGTCCCATGCGCTGCCAGACCAAGGTTGCGCGCCACCAGGCGTGCCGCCGTGTCGTCGGTCAGCACCAGGCAGCCGGACTGTGTTTGAGCTACCTGCAACGCCTCCTGTTCTCCGCGATGTAATCCCAGAAGCCGGCTTAATGCATCAAGTTCAGCGGACAAGGCTTTGGTTGGCGTTACTTTGTGAAAACGTACTGTGGTGTGAGTGAGCGCGTTCGGCCGGTGCTTCGTTACCTCCTCCCAGACTGTTAACGGCACGAGCACCTGTGAAAAGTCCGCGAGCAACTCCATGCCTGCCACTTCATCCAAGTGGATGAGCGGACCGGCATCGCACACGATTACCGGGCGCGCAGGCTCATTCTCTGCCACGCAACCCCCACGCCACGTCCTCTTCAATGAATGATTCCGCTAGCCGCGTGGAGTGTGATTCCAGGTAACGGCGCAGGGCCTCCGCTAATAGCTCGTCGAAGTCGCCCACCCAGCCTTGTTCGACAAACGCGCGCGCTTCCGCGACCAGTTGTTCCGGCAGCTCAGCATGAATTGCAGTTTTCACTATTCACCTCTAATAAAAAGCTTTTAGTATTCTAGCCCGGAACCTTTTCGTTCCGCAAATCAATCTGCCTAATCGAGGACGAGGAAACCGAACTGGAGGTCTTGTATTCCGCCAGCGAAAACTCCCGTTCCTTCACCTCGCGCCGGATACCCAGAACTCCAGATTGTACGATCTCTTGAGCACCTCCTCCGCCTGTTCCGCGACTCAATTCCACGTCCGATGTCCCAATAAAGCAGAATCAAATCTCGATTTACTGCCCGCACGGCGGAAATGTTAAGGCAACAGAACCTCTTAGTTGCCATCGAAAGCCTTATCTTGCCAGGAATATATTGGGCCAGTTGAGCACGCTCATCACGCTACATCGCGTCCGAAAGGCTCCCTATCCCTCCACAACGCTCCTCCTCGGTCCTCCAATGTGTGAGGAATCGCGAAACAATGGGGTACTCTGCTGTCCACCCAGGTTGAGATCGTCTTTTATTGGGCTAATACGGAAGCCGTTTTGAGAAACTTCGTTATCGGATAACTGAAACTTTACCCTTAGATCGTCGAAAGCTCATTACTGTCGGTTCCCTAGCGCATGTCGCCTGCCACGAGCAGACGATAAATCCAGAGAGAGAATACTGCGGACCCCATTACCCACAAGACAATAATTATAATTGCTCCGGAGTAGCTCTTGGGTTTCTCGGACACCTTCTCGGCACGTGCTCGCGCCTCCACGAGAACGGGTTCGGGTATAAGCCGAAGACAAAGCGCAATACCGAGTGGCACGAGAATCAAATCGTCTAGATACCCCAACACAGGAATAAAGTCGGGGATCAAGTCCAGCGGACTCAGCGCATAAGCAACAACAAACCCGGCGAGAACTTTTGCAATTAGCGGCATCCGCGGGTCACGAATGGCAAAATAAAAAACGACCGTTTGGCGCTTAAGAGACCGAGCCGTTTCTCGCAATGACTTTACAACGGCCAAGAGATTACCACTCGTGCGATATCATTACTCGGGCGTGCGTGCCGGTCTTTTTAGTCATGCTCATCCTCTCCCATAACACCCTCCAAACCTTCTTTTATCAAAAAAGGTATTAGGCCCAGAGCCGCTACGGGATCCGCCCACCACCAGCCAAAGAGAAAATTAGCTCCAAGACCGACTAAAACGGTCAGATCCTGTAAATCACAGACCAGCGTTTCTTTCGCTTCCGCGCGCAGCGCACGAGAACCGATTTTCTCTGCAATAGTCATTTTCTTGAAGTAAAGAATCGTCATCACAACCGCGCTGGCGATGATCAGGATAAGACCTACCGTCGTTTGTTCAGGCTCGGGGAAAACGCCGGCGAGTGTGGCTATCGATTGAAACAAGATGTAGCCGGCCAACACAAAAAAAGTTATTCCGACGATTTTGTGAGCTTTTTGTTCAGCCGCGTTTTCTTCGCCTTCATCTTCCCACTTTGTCTGTAAACGCCATATTAGAATCCCTCCAACAGCAAGCTCTAAAATACTGTCAAGACCAAATCCAATTAGCGCAACACTGCCGGCTCCAATTCCAGTCCATAGGGCGACGACTGCCTCCAGTATGTTCCAGATTTCCCCTACCCATACCAACACCAGCGCCTTTGTCTTTAGCCTATCCAAATCAGTTTGCCCGTGAATATTGTCTGCTTCCATGTAGTTCCTTCGATTGATTGCCAATAAATCAGCGCGATCTGCAGCGTAAGATCGTAGCCGTCGAGAGACCTCCAGTAACACGGTCGCGAGCGGCGCTTCAGCACTGGAAAACAGCATCCAAAACATCGCGTGCTCAACTGTCCGTCGATGATCCAATCGCTTTATGCCCACTCAATCGAATGGCAACGTACAAGACCGCGATTCCCACAGAGGCCAACGTTGCCAAGTATGCGAACCAGTCGCCGAAGCGCACGTAAAATGTTTTCACTTCCATCACTGGAACATTAGAAATCAAAACGCCCGGCGTAAATACAGGAATGTTTTCGACGAGTTCGCCCATCGGACTGATCACACTCGTAAGACCGGTGTTGGTAGCTCGGACCATTGCCCGGCGGGTCTCAATGGCACGCCACTGCGCTAATCGGGCATGCTGCCATGGCGCCGCAGTGTTTCCAAACCAAGCGTCGTTAGTAAGATTGATTAACAGTTGGGCTTCATTTCGAGCGACAAATTCGCGCGCGAGTTCAGGCATCAGATCCTCATAACAGATTAGGGGAGCCAGTTTTATACCGCTGGGAAGATTCAAAGTCTCAGGTCCGCTCCCCGGAGTGAAAACTCCGCTGTTTTCAGGGGTGAGCTGTAGCCAAGACAGAGTTGAAAAGAACGGAATGTACTCACCGAACATTAAAAGGACCTGCTTATGGTAGCGCGCCAAGATTCGGCCCTGGGAATCGGCCAGAAAAGCGCTGTTGAAAACTTTAACATCGCTGCTGGAAGGATTGCCGCGAAAACTCCTACCACCGAAAACGAAAAAACCCTCCTCCGAAGATAGCTTGGGCCGGAGCTTTAACGGCAGTTGCGATAAAGATTCCGAGAGCCAAAATCCCATCGCGTTCTCCGGCCAAACGACTAACGCTGCATCCTCAATTCCACTGGTCAACTCTTTATAGGTTTTTAGACTGCCCTCCATCGAATCGATGCTGCCTTTCATATCAACGCCAGTGTTGCCTTGAACTGCAGCAACCTTCAGCAGCGGAGCTTCGGCAACTTGCTTGGAAACCGTTGACAGTCTGAAATCGCCGTAGATAAGGACAAGCATCAAGATTGAAGCGAGGACGGCCGCATTCCGCGCCAATACTCTAAGTTGAACGTTCGAAAAGTAGACTTGGCGAAGAATTTGATAACAGATCGTATTGATCCAAACTAAGAGGAAACTGGTCGCGTACGGTCCCATGAGATCAGCGGTCTGGATAAAGGTTAAAAAGTTGGATTGGCTGTTTGCCAGATGCCAGGGGAAAAGGTTTGGAAACCAAAACTCGATAGCGGTCCAAAACAGCGCAGGGTAGAGGCTTAATGGACCAAAGCCGCAAATTTTTACAACAAGGGAAAAGAACGCTAAAGCAAGCCCCGAGTAAATGGCCAAAGTAGAGAATATAGCAAGAGTCAAAGGAGTGTTGTATCCGCCAAAGATCCTGACGGTATAAAAAAGTCAGTAGAAACCAAAGATGTTGACGATGAGACCTGCTAACCAGCCAAGTAGAAAAGCTCGGCGTGAGCTGTGCGCGGTTGTAGTTGAATGAAATAACGGGACCAAACTAAACCATGAAAGTGGAAACAGTTGAGGAAAGACAAATGGTGCTGCGAAGAGTAGTCCTGAGACAGCAGCTAAAACAAAAGAGTTGAATGAAATCAAAACCATTTGCCTGTTGTAGTCATCAAAACATGTGGAGCAAAGAACCGGCGCTTAGATACTGCGTGGAGGTGTCAATAAAGCCGGCGCAGTCCAAAGACTCAATACTTACGATAAAGCAGCACGTAAACCACCAATCCCAAAGCTAGACTCAGAATCCACATGGGAACTGCAACCCGGCCTACCAACTTATGCCTAGTGCGTGGGATATCCTCAATTCTATGAGTAAACCCGATAAGCGCCACATAAATCACCGGCTGAATACAAATGATAGACAAGATCAAATGGACTATCAGAACAGGGAGATACACGTAATAATAAATAACCTGAGGACCAGGAAACTCCTTTATTCCACCGAGATATATTCTCGTTACATACATAACAAGGAACACCGAAATTAGCCCGAGGGCCGATGGCATGACGATCCTATGGAGGTTGACATATCCATGCCTGATGAGCCACCAACCTGCCGCTAACAAGATTAACGCGAGGCCATTCACAACGGCTATTGCGTGTGGAAGAATGGCCAGTAGTTGGTTGACAAAATCAGATGGGGAAGTGCGGGGCCTTTCCCTTAAGATTACAAAAGACAGAATCGCATATGCCACCATCGTAATTATGATGGAGGCTGGCAGCGAAAGACTCTGCCTCTTTATAGTCGTAGCGAAATCGGTTTCGCGTCTAGGAATCATTAAAGTCTCTTGATCAGCCACTCAGGGGTAAAACGGATTGCGTAGATGTTCAGGAGAGTCATGTAATCGGTTATGAGAAGGATACCAACGATAACCAAAAGAATACCCGCCGTCACGTGAACGGCCTGGAGATAGCGGCGGAATTTCTGGGAAAACTCGAAAAAGGAATTTACAGCCACGGCACTCAAAAAAAACGGCACGGCCAGCCCCGCCGCGTACGTTCCCAGATAGAAGATGCCTGTCGCAATCTCACTCGATGTCGCAGCGAGAGTAAGGATCGCTCCTAAGATTGGCCCCACGCAAGGAATCCACGCGGCCCCGAAAGTCATCCCCACGAGGGCCGAGCCGAGGTATCCAGCGGGCTTATCTTTAAGATGGAACTGCAAGTAACGATCTAGAGCCGGCATCTTGAAGAAACCCATAAGGTAAATCCCCACTGCCAAGATAAAGATCCCTCCTAGGACGCGGATCAAGCCGCGATAGCTTAGAAAGAAGCCCGCTAGAAAACTCGCCGAGGCGCCAAGAGAAATGAAGACCAGAGAAAAACCCAAGATAAAAGCGAGTGAGTTCCATGCTACTCGCCACCGTGTGCCGCTTCCGACTTGGGCAGCGCGCACCTCTTCCAAAGAAACTCCTGAAATGAAAGAGAGATAAGAGGGGATCAAAGGCAGCACACAGGGAGAGAGAAATGAGAAGATCCCCGCTGTAAAGGCAATAAAGATATTGACGTCGGTCATTTCTTTTTTTGATTCAGCAGCGCTTGAATCAGCGCCCTTGCCCCCGGACGACTAAGCCCTGAACGCTCCAAACATTCCTCGTAAATGTGAACGACAGAAAACATACCGGACGGTCACTTAATTGCCCCGCTTTGCAACTCCTGTTTGAACTCATGTGGCTTGTTCGAGCCGCACCATCCGCTCCTCATGCTCTGCCATTCGGCCAACTAAAAGCAAGATCGCTATCAAGTAGGCCGCGCCTTCCGCCAAAGCCATGACGGCCCAACCGTTGCTCTGATCTTCAATGATCGTAATACCCCATAGCCGTGGCACAGTCGCGTAATAAGGGTAGAGAATCCTTTCGGCGATTACCAGTGTTATCAGTGAAACCAAAACAAAACCCATAGGGCGATGAGCCATGACGGCACGAGCCCTGCTACTCCAAAACGCCAATACAGGAAAGGGGAGAAGGAATACCCTGACCTATCAAGCTGTCTTACCACCACATCCGTCGAGATAACTCCGAGGAGCGCAACACCCGAAGAGAAAATCGCTGAAGGGGGTAAAGAGGCTTCGGACCCTTGCACCGCGGGAGGAGGAATGAGGGCCAAAAAGGCGATGAGCCAAGCCGGAAATAGCGCACCTAGTCCCAGGAGCCAGTACTTTCGTGGTCCCCAATCGGGTAACCAACTATTGAGATGAGAAACCACGGCGCCGGTCGCGACTACCCCAAGAACCCCGAGAATAATCGACCACTTGATCATGTCGTTTCGGGCCTTAATCGAGCAATACACGAACCCTGATGAAACGGGGAGGTCCGTTGCGACTGGTCGAAGGCGGGATGTCTGACTTTCTCCGTAGGCACGCTCATTCCCCTTTTTAGCTTTCAGTAGCCCGAGCATTGTGTTCCGAAGCTTCACACTCACGCATTGCATTTTCCTCACGCATCAGCATGCTATAAAGCAAAATCAAAATCGGGATCAGATACATGTGCCCGCTCACCCAGATAATCCCGCCGCCCAACGCCTGATCGTTAATCGGGCTAACGCTGCGAAGCTGTGGAACGGCCGCATAAAAAGGATAAAGGACTCGCTCGGGGAGGGAGATCGCCATGCCGAGCAGTGTGTTCTGAAGGGTCGCCGCAACGAGGTAAAGAATGCGGTAACCGTAAGAAATCAAGCCATGCAATCTAGGTGCAGGACTTGCGATCGGCCACCAGAATAGAGCCGCCGTCGAGAAAAAAAGCACGTGTTGGAGATCATGAACCCAGTCCTTCCTCAGAGCCAACTGGTAGAGCGCTGGATGGTGCCATGCCCACAGGTTGACGACGTAAATAGCCCAGGTAACCGGCAGCAATGTTAAGGCCCAAAGGGCGCTCCGAAACATGGACGGACGGGCGAGTAAATGCCCAAACCCGAGTCTCACTTTTTTTGGGAGTCCCCAGAGAATAGGAGGTAATGGGTCGGCCAAAAGGAGGAATAACGGCGCGATCATCAAAAGAAGCAAGTGTTGAACCATGTGCATGCTGAGCCGTTCTTCCGCCAAGGCGTCGATGGGAGAGACGAGCGCCGCAAGAATGGCTGTCAAACCGCCGCCATAGAGCGCCAGCTGCCATGCGGCCACGGCCAGCCGGTTTAGCCGCCTGAGCCGCACCCACCCAGCTACGTAAGCGGCACCAAGCAGAGCAACCACAAAAAAAACGTCAGGCCTGAGATTCCATCCCGAAAGGAAAGGATCTGCGTAAGGCCGCAAGAGCAGTTCGATGTCATGAGCGAGATCTGCTGGTTTGAATGTCGCGCCTGTTACCACGCGGATCTTTCCCCGCGGGTCGACAAGGTGAACCGGGGCCTGGTGCGCGACTTCTCCATCTTCACTCTTCCACACCTTTCCCACCCAGTAGTAGTCCCATATCGGCCGTAGCTCTTCCTGACTTCCGGTAGCAAAGTGCCAGTTTTCCAGCATGTCAAATTTATTTGAGTATTCGTACAAACGCGCAACGCTATCCCGTTCGGGGTCGACGGTCACCACGAGAAACACAACCCGTGACGCATTGTTTCCAAGCAGCCGGCGGGTTTCCTTAATCTTCTGTGCGACCAAAGGGCAAACGTCGGGACAATAGGTGTAGAGGAAGGTCAGCGCAACAACCTTGCCCCGAAAATCTGTAAGGCTTACGCGCTTTCCAAATTGATCCGTCACGGTAAAGTTGAGACTCTCCCGGGGCGGTTCCAGGGGCGTTCGGCGAAACTCTGCCTTTGATGTTCCGGACACGTGGGCAAATGCCATGTCCGCCGAAAGATTAAGTACAAAGCAGAGAACGAGAAAAAGTGTATTTCTCCATCTCGATTTCATGGTAGGTGTCATAAAAGGCGACGGCGACGATGAGTCGCAACGTAAGGGCGTCAATGATGGCGGTCAGAATGTCCAGGCAGTGATATTCGTAGGTTTTTTGTTGAGCAACTCCTTTTCATGACGGCTGGACTTCTCTATTTGAATCGTCGGAGATTCTGGCACCCCAAGAAACCGAAGGACCAAGGTCACTGATTACCCTGTCATTTCGTCCGGCGATTTACCCGGCCATTTTTCTCTCATCCAATCTTCATACCCTTCGGCTGTGTGCACATACAGCCATCCTTTCATGCCGGAATGGCCGAATCCGCACAGTTCGGCGCACGGCGCCTCGTATTTGCCAGACTTCGTGGCCTCAAACCACATCTGAGTGTCGCGACCAGGAACCGCATCCTGTTTAAGCCGCAAATTGGGCAGAAAAAAACTGTGGATGACGTCTTTGGACGTGAGGACAAGGCTCACCACCTTGTTGACCGGCACATGGAGTTCATTGTCCATCTGCAAATCGTCGTTGGTGGCAAACTTTCCGTCTGGCCCCGGATAGAGAATCTCCCAATTGAACTGTTTTGCTGTAACCCGTATCTCAAGATCAGGAGCCGGTGTATTAACTTTAATTCTCATCCAGACGGAAGCGCTTAGAAATGTCAGCACGAGCAAAATGGCTGCCGGTATGACGGTCCAGGTGATCTCTAAGGCCGTGTTCCCGTGCGTATAGACAGCGCGCCTTCCACTTCGCTGACGGTACCGGATGAGAAAAAATACCAGGAGCGCCATCACCAAGATGAAGACGGCCCCGGTGACGTAATAAATGAGATAGAAGAGAAAGTCGATCTCTCTGCCGGCCGTCGATACGTTCTCCGGTAACCAGGTAAGCATCCTCGCGCTCCAAACTCGACTTCCCGTTAACCGATTACTTGTAAGACCCACCCGGCGCTGCTCAAGTGATCGGTCCTCACTCCTGCATCTTTACGGTGGGTCTTCATCCCTGGGTGCCAACTCTCCTTTTGAAGACGTCAACGAAGAGAGCGCAACATGGTCGCTCTTCCCCTGCAAAAGAGCCAGACGGTACTCTCGCAGGTTTATAAACTGGGTCAGCTCGGTGCCTGTTAGCTGCTGGCGACGGAGCCCCAGCGTGAGAAAATTGACCCGCTTCCGCCCGCGTAAGATCTCAAAATGCAAGTTCGGGCCAGTAGCCAGTCCTGTCTGCCCGACGTATCCAATCATGTCGCCCTGATCCACACGTCTCCCCCTGCGAGGGCCGGAAGCGATACGAGACAAATGAGAGTATCGAGTTGTGTACCCGTTCGGATGGCGAATCTCCACGAGCTTTCCGTATCCTTTGCGCCAGCCGACAAATCTGACTATTCCGCGGCCTATGGACACAACGGGAGTTCCGGAAGGAGCCGCATAGTCAATTGCCCGGTGCGGACGCACGGTTCGCAGAATAGGATGCCAGCGTTTCAGACTGTAGCGCGAGGTGATCCGCCTGTAACTAAGCGGCGCGCGGAGGAAAGCCCCGTGAAGGGATCGACCGTTCATCTCGTAGTAACCACCTTCACCCTTCTGAGGATTATAATAAAACGCTTGCAAGTTACTGCTGTCTGCCGTCAGCTGAGCCGCGAGAATTCGTCCCGGGGCTTGGCGGCCATCCATATATTGAATATTGAATTTCCTCCAACGCAATCGCGAACTTGTCCCCGCGAAGGAAACCGGAGGAAAAATCGATTTCGTATCGAAAAATGTCCGCAATCTCCAGGATTTGGTCGGGAGTCAGCCCTGCTTCTCTGCTACTTTGATAGAAGTTCGCAGCCACGCTACCCCGTACCACCCGCGTCTCGCGCAGAGAGGAGGTCTCCCTGCGCTCAGCAGACCATCCTTCAGGAGTTAATACCGCTTTGACCTCCGCCCCAGATAAGTTGTAATCGAGCCCTTTTAACGCGCCGTTGCGCGGATTTAGGTTGACGTGGAGCGTTTGTCCCGGCCGAATCTTTCGGGGATTGACAAAGGCACGAATTGCTTCAATCATGGCTCGGGCTGCTGATGGGTTGACGTCAATCCGACGCAATACACTTAGAAGGGTATCCCCAGACTCCAGAGTCAAATCGACAACGCGCAACTGAGCAGGCGAGTCCACAATCTTCCGGTGGGCCGTATCGTCTTTGATAGCAGCCGGGCGTAGAGCAAAAGTAATGGCCACAGCCACAATTCCTGCGTGCTGGCAACGACGATGGCGGCGCTCTGTTCTACAGGTCGACATTCCTTCCTCCCAGCAATGTAAATGGATACTCCGCCAACCGCACGCATGCTTTGACCATTTTTTATGTCCTTGCGTATTTAGGTCTATGGCTGCAAATCGATGCACCGGTTGAAGATTACAGCCTTCTTGGGCCTGCCGGCTCGAAGCCATGGAGATCACGATTCGGTCCGCTCACAGCGAGATCAACCCAAGTTCGCCTCCTGCCGTGAGGCCAGCCAAAGGCCAAATCCAATTGCCGCCAATCCAAGCAGTTGTGTCAGCCCTGGCCGCCGGACGAATGGTCTCATGGCTTTGCGCCACATGCTGGGACCACTCTCCCATAACACCACGTGCCGGCGCGGCTGGAGCAGACCGACAATTCCGTCCCCAATCAGTAGAATAGCCAAAGATTCTGCCAACCGCTGCCGAATCAAATTGTCAGTAACCATGATCCCTCCTTCTACAGCGTAAATCACCGACCACCGGAGCCACGACTCGGATTAGAAAGCCGTGAGTTCGCGAGATTCGCGATTTTGGTGCTCAATTTGAATCGTCGAATGGTGAATGTGAAATCGATCCGCGAGTAGTCGTTCCATCCTCTCCAGTACGTGGTCGTTGGCAACTGTTTTCTCTACGACGGCATGAACACTGATGGTGAAGACACCGGAAGTCACGGCCCAGACGTGCAGATCGTGTACATTGGTCACTCCGTTGATCTGCTCTAACTCCAATTTTAGCTTGTCCAGCTCGATTTCTTTGGGAACGCCTTGCAGCAGAATATTGACAGAATCTTTCACCAGCTCCCATGACGTATAGAGAATAATTACACCAATAAAGATACTGATGATCGGATCGGCTAGATACCATTCCGTCAGCAACATGATTAGACCGGCCGCTATTGCACCCACCGAACCAAGCGCATCTCCGACCACATGCAGAAACGCCCCTCGGATGTTCAAACTCTCTCTCTGGGAGCCATAAAGGATCAAGCCCGCAGTGACGTTTACCACCAAACCAATTGTGGCAACGACGAGCATGCCAACGCTCTGCACTTCCGGCGGGTCAGAAATTCGATGATAGGCCGCGTGAAAAATAGCGCCGACAATGAGCCACAGGGTAAGTCCGTTTAAAAGAGCCGCCAAGATTTCGAAGCGGTGGTAACCAAAGGTTCTCGTCGTCGTGATGGGCCGTCGAGCCACTCTGAAAGCCACGAGACTCAAGGCCAGCGCAGCAATATCCGAGAACATGTGCCCTGCGTCAGACAGCAATGCCAGGCTGTTGGTTAAAATTCCGCCAACCACCTCCGCTATAAAGTAGATAGAGGTGATCGCCAGGGCCAACGCTAAAGGGCGGCCGCGATTTGTTGTACCGTGATCGTGATTATGACGGTGGCTTTCCATCGTCTTTACCTGCGCCCTGATTGTTTTCTTACAGTTAGATCGCTTCTTCCCCGCGTTCCCCCGTGCTAATGCGAACCGCCTTTTCGACCGAAGATACGTAGATCTTGCCGTCACCCTTGAGACCGGTGTGAGCCGCCTGCTCGATCGTCGTGACGATTCCCTCGACAAGATCGTCTCCGCAAATAATCTCGATCCTTACGCACGGCAGGTAATCCACCAAATCTTGAACAATGCGCTGCGGGCTGTCTTTCGCTCTGCCGCGGCCAAATCCGCGCGCGTCAATTACGCTCATGCCGGTCAGACCCTCGATTTTGTGCAGGGCTAACGTTACTTCCGACAGTTTGAGCGGCTTAATATAGGCTTTGATTTCTTTCATAAACTCATCTCCTTTCGTCATCCGCTGGGGGAACCTCCCGTTCAGGAACAACTGCAAACCACCTGTAGAGCGCCGGAATTACGAGCAGGGTCAGGATCGTGGCGGTTACCAGACCGCCTATGACAACCGTGGCGAGGGGGCGTTGGACTTCGCTCCCGGTTCCTTGCGAGAGCACCATCGGAACCAGCCCCAGGCCGGCAGCGGACGCCGTCATGAGAACTGGTCGTACCCTGAGGCAAGCCCCGCGGATGGAGGTCTCGAGTATAGGAACACCTTCCTGGAGTAATTGATTAAGGTAGGTAACTAAGACCATTCCATTGGCAAGCGCGATACCGAACAGCGCGATGAAGCCTACCGACGCCGGGACGGAGAGGTTCTGGCCGGTTAACCACAAACCGGCAACACCGCCGACCAGCGCGAGCGGAATGTTGAGGAGAATCAACAGGGAGTTCCTCAACGAATTGAAGGTTGAATACAGAAGCAAGAACACGATCAGCAGCGTCAGCGGTATGACAAGGGCCAGTCGTTTGTTGGCTTCCTGCTGCAACTGAAACTGGCCGCCCCAGCTCACAAGGTAGCCGGGAGGCAGCTTCACCTTGGTATCGATGGCGCGCTGAGCATCCTCGACGAACGACCCGATATCGCGGCCGCGCACGTTGCACTGCACGGTGATGAAGCGCTGCGCGTTTTCCCGCGTGATCTGCCGCGGCCCGACGATCTCTTCTATTGTAGCTAGGTCGGCCAAGGGCACCGTGGCCCCGCCAGGAGCCGGCACAAGAATGTTTCTGATAACTTCCGCGCTGTTGCGCCCCTCCGGCGCGTAGCGGACCAATATGTCGAACCGGGGAATTCCCTCGAAGATCTGGCCGGCCTTCTCTCCTCCCACGGCGGTGCGAATGATCTTCTGCGCGTCCTCGACATTGATGCCGTAGCGCGAGAGCGCCTGCCGGTTCATGGTAATGCGCAATTGCGGCGTTCCGGTAACCTGATCCTTCTGCACGTCCGCTGCTCCTGGCACGGTGCGGAGCACGGCTTCGATTTCTTCCGCTTTCTCCTTCAGCACCTCCATGTCGGGTCCGAAAACCTTGATCGCCAGCTCCGCCTTGATGCCGGTGAGCAGCTCATCAACGGCAGCCGCAATCGGCTGGGTGAAATTGAACTGCACGCCGGGAAAATCTTCAAATGCTTCACCCATGTTTGCGTACAGCTCGTCAAGCGTCTTCGCGGTCTGCCACTGTTCTTTCGGTTTCAAGCCGACAAAGGCCTCGGCGGAATTCACCGGGTCGGCGTGGGCGCCGACCTCGCCGCGTCCTACTCGTGTCACGACCCGGGTTACTTCAGGAAACCGCGACATAAGGCGGCGTTCAAAGCGCGTCATGGTTTCACGGGCTTCTTCCAGCGAGATCGAAGGGGCCATCGTCGCCCGTACCAGCAAATCCCCTTCATTCAGTCTGGGCACAAACTCTGAACCCAACTGCATAAACAACACACCGCCAATGGCGAGCGTGAACGCCAGTTCCAGCTTTATCGCCGTGGT
>JBBDNJ010000193.1:0-18092 GCA_040877705.1 Binatia bacterium
TATTCGGTGGAACGCCGTATTCATGCTCGAACAGTCCGCGCAGCCATACCGCCGCGGTCATGCTGTATTCCGGAACACCCATGCGTTTGCCGCGCAAATCTTCAACTCGTTCGATGCCCGAAGCCGTATTGATGAAAATGCAACGATGGCGAAACGTGCGCGACGGAAAGACCGGAATAGCCACGAACGGGCGTCGTCCCTGCGCCGCGGCAGTCAAAAAAGCCCCCATCGACAGTTCCGATACGTCAAATTCTTCATACTTCATCATGCGCCAAAAAATCTCCTCGACGGACATGACGAGATAGTTGACCTCAATACCCTCAGGTTTGATGCGTCCATCTTTAATTGGACGGGTCCGATCGTAATCTTCACACGCTAAAGTGAGTTGCATGTTTCCCATGACTGTTTATCTATTCTCCGACTGGGCTCGAGCGACAAACTTCACGAACTCTTTCACTTCGTTGACAAGCCCTCTTTCTCCCTGTTCCGCCAGGACGCTGGCCAAGAACGCGCTGCCAAGACAAATACCGGTAACCCCCGCCTGAACGTATTCCTTGACGTTGATTAGACTAACTCCGCCTGAGACCATGAAACGGACCTGCGGAAACGGTCCGGCCATCTGGCGGATAAAATTCGCGCCGCCCAAACAATCGGCGGGAAATATTTTTACCAGATCGGCCCCAGCGCGCGCCGCGGCGAGAATCTCCGACGGCGTCCCCGCCCCTGGATAACACGCGACATCAGCCTCATGACAAAGGGGAATCAGATCGAGTTCTAAGGAAGGCGATACCACGAACTGCGCTCCGGCGGTAATAGCTGCTTCAGCCTGCTTCGTGGAGAGCACCGTTCCGGCGCCGACGTGCGCCTTGCTTTCGGCAGCCAGGTTCTTGATTACATCGAGTGCTCCGGGAACGCTGAACGTGACCTCGACAAAATTAACTCCGCCAAGAATGGCTGCTTTTGCCGTAGCCATCGCTTCTTCGGAGGTCTTTGACCGAATCACCGCAACCAAACGACGGTCGTGTAATTCGCGAATCAGATCGGATCGCTCCATCGACTCTGTTCCTTAGCTTAGACTCAGTCCGCCATCGACAATCAATGTTTGCCCGGTGACAAAATCACCGCCCGTGACAAGTCCGAGAACCGCACCGGCGATATCCTCGGAGCTGGCAATACGTTGCAAGGGATACGCCGACGACGCATTGGCAATCACCTGCTGATACTCGGCGCCGAAGTGCTGGCTCATCCAGGGCGTATCAGTAAAAGCGGGCGCTACACAGTTGACCCTGACCCTCGGCGCCATCGCCACGGCAAGACCTTTGGTCATGTAAATTAACGCCGCCTTGGCAGTTCCATAGGCCAAAGATGAAATCGTCGAAGTGGCCAGCACTCCGGAGATCGATGATATATTGACGACCATCCCTTGGGTCTCAGCCAGCATTTGAGCCGCCGCGCGGGCACAGCGGAACGAGCCTTTGACATTGACGTCGAGGATTTCGTCCCAGATCGCATCGGTCAGGCCTTCAAAATCTGCCAGCTTCACCCAGTGCGTCACACCGGCATTATTGACCAGGATATCGAGACGGCCGAAGTCATCCTTTATCTTGCCGATCATGCAGCGGACCTGCTCATCGCTTTGGACATCAGCTTGAATGCCGACCGCCTTCACGCCGCACCGTTCAATCTCGCTTGCCAGTTTTTCGGCCTCTTTAGCCGACTTGCGGTAATTAATAACAACCCCGCCCACTCCACCCCTGGCCAGGCTGCGCACCACCGCGCCACCGATTCCACCGGCGCCGCCGGTTACCAGGGCTACTCTACCTTGCAGTTCCATATCTTCGCTCTACCTCGCTCGCGCTCGATCTGAGATGCACGCCGAAGGCGTGCTATAATCGCCGCAGTTCAGCCGTCTTCTCGGCATCGATCATCCATTTAGCCGGCAGCTTGACTAAATCGTCGGATCTCCCGATGTAACGAACCGCCACGCCGTATTTGTGCTCGGCTTCATTCACTGTAATGTAGCCTTCGATCACATCCCAGCGCACTTTCTCGACATCGCGCTCCCTCGGATCGCCATAGCCACCGCCGCCCGGTAAGTTCACGTGGACGACATCGCGTTCTTTAAGATCCATCAGCGCCTTGGCATGCAGGCGTGTCCCATCGCCCAAAAAGACCTCTCCGGTAGCTCCCGCTTGCCCGCCTAAAAGTCCAGGCGCCGGATAGACCGTTCGATCGGCAATGGAACTCACGCTCCACTTGCCTTCGCCGCGGCGGCTAAACTCAGTGATCTGTCCAAGACCACCGCGCCATTTACCCGCTCCACCGGAATCCGGACGGAGCTGGCGCCGCCGCAAAACGACCGGCGATAGACTTTCGATCACCTCCGCCGGAACTCCCGCGACTCCGCTGGGAAAGCCCACGGCATTCAGACCGTCCTTGGAAGGGCGAGCGCCGGTGCCGCCGACTTGGAATAGAGTTAAAGTAAACGGCGGATTTTGACCGCGCCAAACGCTGAGCCAGATCGGATCGGCGCCGGGCGCCATCAATCGGCCCGGCATCGCGCCCGACAATGCGGCAAAGATTGCGCTGGGAATGAAGTGGCCGATCACTTGCCGGCTGGCCACCGGCGCCGGGTCTAAAGCATTGAGAATACTACCCGGCGGAGCGCTGACATGGACCGGGCGAAAACTGCCCTCGTTATGAGGCACATCGGGACAAATCGCCGCCTTGATCGCAAAGCTCGCATAGGCATGAGTGTAGTTCAGCACGACGTTGATACCGCGGGTGCTTTGCGGCGACGAACCGCTGAAGTCAATGAAAATTTCGTCCCCCGCCACTCGCAGCGTGCAACGAACGACGATGGGCTCTTCGAAGCCGTCACTCCAGGTTTCATTGCGCCATTCGCCGCTAGGCAATTTGGCGATCTCGGCGCGCACCGCGGCTTCCGAACGGCGGATGATCTCATCGGCCACCGGGTCGATGCTGTCGAGTTCGAATTCCTCCATCATCTCCAGCAACGCTCGCCCGCCGGCATCATTGCAGGCCGATTGCGCGTAAAAGTCGCCGATGACTTCGTCGGGCTGGCGCACGTTGGCACGAACGATCTGCATCAGTACTCGATTCGGCTCGCCGCGTTCGAATAACTTCATGATCGGAATGCGCAGCCCTTCTTCGAAGACCTCGCGCGCTTCGGCGGAAAGGATACGCCCGCCGATATCGGCGCTGTGGCAGGTATTGGCAAACAAAGCGACCAGCCGCCCGCTTTTAAACGCCGGCGTCGTAATGGTGATGTCGTTGATCTGCCCGGCGGTTTGCCATGGGTCGTTGGTAATTAAAACATCGCCCGGCGCCAGTCGATCGGGCGGAAAAGCTGCGAGAAAATGCTTCATCGAAGTCGCCATGGCATTGATGTGCCCCGGCGTGCCGCTGAGGGACTGCCCGATCATGCGCCCTTTGGTGTCGAACAAGCCGCATGCCAAGTCTTGGCTCTCGCGCACGATGGTGCTGAAGGCGGTGCGAATCAGCGTGTCCTGTTGTTCGTTGGCTACCGATAGAAACCGGTTCCAAATAACTTCCAAAGCGACCGGATCGATGGCTTTATTTTGCATCGGTCAACTCCACGACGACATTGAGTCTCTCATCCACCCGCGCCCGGCCACGAACACTGATAATCAAAGTCGACTCGCGTTCCTCGATGATGGCCGGTCCTGTAAACGCCATTTCCGGCTTTAGTGCGTAACGATCATAGATCGGCGTCTCGATATAGCCGCCGCGTTCGGCAAAATAGGCCAGGCGCGATCCTTTTCTTGCATCGCCAATATTCGCCGTATCGCGCCGCAACTGCAGATTCATCTCGGGTTGCGGCCCGCGCGCAACCACGCGCCAGTTAATCACCTCCAAGGGCACCTCGGGTCCTTTGCGACCGTAAAGCGCCTGATAGGTGTTTTCGAATGTACCGGAGATTTCGCAAAGTTGACTCGGCTCCAGCGTGCCGTCCGGCAGTGCAACCGACACCTCGTGTCCCTGACCGACATAACGCATGTCGGCAGTACGCTCATAGGAAATATCTTTGCTGGACAAGCCTGAGCTTTCCAATACTTTGCGACCTTCTTGCGCCATTTCGTTCAGCAGCCCGTTAGCGAATTGCCAATCGAGCTGATCGAATCGACTATAGGCGCTGCGCACGAAATCGAATGCCAGAGGCGCGGCGAGCAATCCAAACGTCGAACCTACGCCCGCGCCGAATGGCGAGATCAATGCGGGGAGCCGAAGGATCTCGGCAACATGGCAGCCATGCACCGGTCCGGCGCCGCCGAAGGCATACATCGGCAGGCGCCGCGGGTCTTTGCCGCGTTCGCCTAAATGGGCGCGCGCGGCGTTCGCCATATTCTCGTTGACGATCTGATGAATGCCCCATGCCGCCTGCTCTATGCTCATGCCGAGGCGTTGACCAAGACGCCCAAGGGCTTGACGCGCGCCATTGAGATCCAACTGCATTTTGCCGCCAAGAAAATAGCGCGGATCGAGATAGCCGAGAATGAGATCTGCGTCAGTGACTGTGGGCTCGGCGCCGCCTTGTCCGTAGCAGACCGGCCCAGGATCGGCGCCGGAACTTTCCGGCCCGACTTTCAAAAGTCCGAGAGAATCGATTCGCGCGATACTCCCGCCGCCCGCGCCGATCTCAATCATATCGATGACCGGAATTCGCACCGGCAATCCGCTGCCCTTCCTGAAACGGTAGACGCGGTCGACTTCAAACTCGTGGGTCTTGAGCGGTTGGCCGCCTTCGATAACGCAGAGCTTGGCCGTGGTGCCGCCCATATCGAAGGACAGCAAATCCCGATGCCCGGAAAGCATTCCTGCCCGCGCCGCGGCAAGGGCTCCGGCTGCCGGTCCGGACTCGAGCAGCCGCACCGGAAAACGCGACGACGTATCACGGGTCGCGATACCGCCGCTCGAAAGCATGACAAAGAAGCTGCCGGCAAAACCGATGGTCTTTAGCCGCTCTTCCAATTGCGCCAGATAATCCGCGACTCGTTCTTGAACATAGACATTAGCGAGCGTGGTGCTCGTGCGCTGAAACTCACGGATCTCGGCGACCACTTCGGAGCTCAGCGATACCCGAATATGCGGCGCGACTGCCGCGATGATCTCGCCGGTGCGCCGCTCATGAGCCGGATTGCGGAAGCTATTGAGATAACTGACACCGATGGCTTTGATGCCATTATCGCGCAGCTCCGAGACCAGACGGCGCACGAAATCTTCGTCCAGCGGCTGGAGCACGCTGCCATCCGCGACTATTCGTTCCGGGACATCAAAACGCAAATGGCGCGGCACCAGCGGTTTGGGCAGTTCAAGGTTTAAATCGTAAAGCTCATAACGATGCTCGCGGCCGATCTCGACGGCGTCGCGAAATCCCGACGTGGTAAGCAGAGCCGTGGGCGCACCCTTGCGTTCGATCAGCGCGTTGGTCACCAACGTCGTGCCATGGATGAGCGTGCCCCGCTCGAGCGCTTTCACAGTACCGTTTTGCAGCAAGGGCTTAAGAGCATCCTCGACCGCCAGGCTCGGATCGCCCGGCGTCGTTAGGGTCTTGCCGATTACCGTAGTGCCATCTTCACCAACCAACAGCATGTCGGTAAAAGTCCCGCCGATATCGATACCAACGCGATACATAAGAATTCAGTTCAACCGTCCAAGGTTCCAGGTTCCAGGGTTCGGACTTCCGTTACGCCATCCGGGTCAAACCTTGAACTTTTGAACCTGGAACCTTGAACTCTTATTGTGCAAAAAGATCCAACAGCCGCTGGGTTTGGTGCGCGGCTGCCGGTCGCAACAGCGGAATCTGCACGCCGGCATCGCGGTACTGCTGCACTCGTCTCTTGACTTCGTCCGGTGTGCCACTGGCGGTCATGCCTTCCACATACGAATCGGGAATCGCTTTGATGAGCCCTTCCATGCCGCCCTCGGCATGTGCCTTTTCGAAAAGCGGAATATCCTCTTTACTGATGTAGGGCTCGCCGACGCGCATCTTCGGCGCGGCAATAAACGAGATCTGCACCGGATCGAGTTTGGTGGCGACTTCCCATCTAACCGCGTCCAGAGCTTTTTTATGATCGTCTTCCACCGAGCAATTAATGATTTGCGAGACTTCGAAGCTGGAAAAGTCGCGCCCCGCCTTTTCCGCGGATTCTTTGATAATCTTTAGAGCATTGACCGTATATTCCGGTGAGCATACGGCATTGAGAACGACGCCATCGGCAATCTCTCCCGCCAAACGTAAACCAACGGTCGCGGTGGCGGGAAGATAGATGGGAATGTTCGCACGGATCGGCTTCCATCCCAGACCGACGTTATCGAAGTTCACGTATCTGCCGTGATAGGAGCACCTCTCGCCTTTCAGAAGCAAACGTATGGATTCCACATAATCGCGCAGCACCTCAGTCGGCGTTGCACCCACGTCCTGTCGAATCGCATGCACACGGGCGTGGCTCTTCGTGCAAGCGCCCGGAGCGATGGTCATGCGGCCGCCGGTCAGTTCATCCAAGGTCGCCAGCGATTGGGCCATCACGACAGGCCCGCGCAAGCGGACGATTTGCGTCGTTCCCAACTTTAGTTTTTTTGTCGCCATTCCAATGGCCGACAGGGAACTGACAGAGTCGCGCATCAATTCGATGGTCTCTGAAAAAAACGCTATTTCAAAGCCACGCTCTTCAGCCTGCTGCATAACTTCGGCCATCTCTCTGACGTTGGTGAACTTACCGTAACCAAGTGCATAACCTACTCTATCTTTCGCCATTAAAGACTCCTTCACGCGAAACTATAGTCTTATTCCTACTTAAACGCGACTGAACTGTTAATTCAGTGACTTCTCGGCATGCAAATACATACCGGCTGTGATGGAATCTTGGGTGGGGAAGCCCATCATTGCACCTCCAATACTCGATCATCCCGATCTTTTACTTCACTTTCATATTCCATCCGTAAATGCGTTCGCTCGGTAGCGGTCGATAGTCAACGTTCTTGACCAATCCAAATAACAGTTGGTGGCGCCAGAGAAAATGCGCCGGCGCTTCTTCAGTAATCATGCTCATCGCCTGCGCTAGGAGCTTCTTGCGTTTGGCCGGCTCGAAGGCTTGCCGCTCCGCCGAGAGCAGTTCGTCTACCTTCGGATTTGAATAACCGATCCTCGGCGATCCGCCGGTTTCGAAGTACTGCGCCAGTGCGGCGCTCGGATCGACAACCCCACCCCGCCCCATATAGTAAAATGGCACTTTACCAACCTGCACGTTTGCCCATAGGGTGGCCCATTCCGGTGTGAGCAGTTTCGCACGAAAGCCGGCGGCATTGAGCATCGGCACGATAGCTTCTGAAATTTGCTTATCCAGCGTGTAACGGCCCACCGGGGTCGATAGCTCGACATCGACACCGTTAGGATATCCCGCTTGCTTCAATAACTCGCGCGCCTTTTCGGGGTTGTACGTATACTTCGGTTGCAGATTCGGATCGTAACCGTACTGCCCCTCGCCGATCGGGCCGTCGAGACGCGCGGCCTCACCTCGCAACAAGGTCTTGATGATTGTGTCGCGATCAATGGCGTAGGCCACCGCTTGACGGACCAGCTTATTGTCCCAAGGTTTGACCTTGGGCATCATCCCCAGAAACATGATCTCCGCCGTGTGAAACTTGACGATCTTATGATTCGCGCTGCGCTCGACGCGCTCGCGCAGATGCGGCGGCACAAACTGGGCGATTTGAATTTCATTGTTCAAGAGCGCCGTCACTCGTTGCTCCGGTTCGCGCATATTACGGAAGACAATCTCATCCGGCGCCTGCGGATACTGCTTCCACATCGGGTGGCTCTTGTCCTTGCCGATGACTAAACGTTGGCCTGGAATCAGCTCGCGGAATTTGTACGGGCCCGCACCGAAGGGGTACTGGCGATCCGCGACGTCGGCGCCATGTTTATCATAAAGGTCTTTGCTCGTAATAATGATGCGATCGAACAAGTAGTCCAACAAGGGCGCCGTCGGTATTTTGGTGGTAACCTGCACCGTGTAGTTGTTGAGCGCCTTTTCGCTGGCCACCGCGGCGATATTCTGGCGCTGTTTACTGTGCGGATCGTTACGAGTGCGACCCATGGAGTGAACGATATCGTGCGCCGTCACCGGGGTGCCGTTGTGAAAATTGAGCCCCTTGCGGACATGAAAGATCCAGTTGTTCGGGTCCTTGACCTCCCAACGCTCGACCACCAGCCCAACATGTTGCCCTTTATCGAAGTCATAGGTCCCGAGACATCCCAGCACCTGGCACCAAACGCTATACATCAGGGAAACACTGTCAGCGTATGGATTGAAAGTATCCATGGTTTCGGTCACGCCGATGGAGATGCGCGTCTCTGCCCCCTGAAGCGGTCGTATCGGAGCGGCTATCACCAACACGGCGAGAAAGACAAAGGCTATCGGTCCTGGTTTCATAAAACCCTCCGTCCAATTTTACTTCCATAACTGTTTATAAAATCCTTGGCTATCTAATTCCTTGACGAAGCGATCGTCGTAAAAAGCTTCGGGCTTCGCGTCCTTGGCTTTGGGGTTTCTAAGCGCGGCCTGATTCAGAACCTCCTGGATACCTTCGCGCGTGTTATAGGGAATCTTGTCCACGTAATCCAAGGCGTACTGGTAAACCGTATCGAGGGTTTTAGCATCCTTGACGCGGGCGTATTTGCTAATTGCGCGCCGGCTGAGTTCCTTGTCCGTAAACAATCGGTACACCGCCTCCGAATAGGCCTTCAGAAATCGTCGCACCAGATCGGTATTGGCGTTGATAAACGATCGGCGCGCCATAAAAGCATCGTGGGGAAAGTACACTCCGGCCTTGCCCATATTCATTAGTACTCGCGCGCCGGCCTCTTCGGCCCGAAGATTGGTCGGGCTGGAGAACGGAGCCGCGACGATGGTACGAGTACGCAACATTGCCGCGGCAGCAAAGAGATCCCCTGTTTGTATAAGGGTCACGTCCTTTCCAGGTTCGAGCCCGTGCTTGCGCAAAACGTAACGCATCGTGAAATCGGTAGAGGAACCGAAACGGGTAACCCCGACGGTCTTGCCGCGCAGGTCATCGACCGTTTTGATTTCCGGTAAAGCCATGATGTAAAAAGCCGGAACTTTGACCATCGACCCGAACATAACGATGTCGGCCCCGCCCAAACTCGCATCAACAGCGGCGCTTCCCGCAGCCCCGGCGATTGGCAGCTCGCCGCCCAACATCGCCTGCACCATCAGTGATCCCGAAGCGATCAGAACCAGTTGAGAATCGATGTCGTATTTTTCGAAAATCTTTCCCTCTTGCGCCACCCAGAGGCCGGCGAAAACTCCGCTAGCGCTCGAGTAGCCGTGCGCCAACCGATCCCTCGCCATCGTCAAACCCGGCAACACTGCGATCAGAATGAAGCTGAGCAAAACCGTTGGAATTCGTTTGTTCACGTTGATCTCCTTCTCTCTCGATCGATCCGAACTCGCACCCGACTAGCTAGCCGCAAATTGGATTGTGTGTCAACTTACTTTTTTGCACAACCGCTGAGTGATCATGAGTTACTCGCCGGCGGCGCCGGCGCAACTCGTCGGATCCGTCGAAGCCATCGGCATGACGGTGGGCGACATGGATCGCTCGTTGGAATTTTTCTCTAGAGTGTTGTCGTTCGAAAAAGTCTCGGACATCGTCTAATTGGGCAGGCTGAATTAAAATGCAATAAAGGAATATGGTCGTGACCGAAGAAGAACGAAGATTGCAGGAAGAGCGCGAGCGTAAGGTAAACTGGAAACGTTGGGGTCCCTATTTGTCCGAACGCCAATGGGGCACCGTGCGCGAGGACTACAGCCCCTACGGCACCGCGTGGGATTATTTTCCGCATGACCACGCGCGCAGCCGCGCGTATCGCTGGGGGGAAGACGGCCTCGGCGGCGTCTCCGACCGCCATCAATATATCTGCTTCGCGCTGGCGCTTTGGAACGAACGGGATCCCATTCTTAAGGAGCGTCTTTTCGGGCTCACCGGCAATGAAGGCAACCACGGCGAAGACGTGAAGGAATACTACTTTTATCTTGACTCGACACCGACGCATTCGTACATGAAGTTTCTCTATAAATACCCGCAGGCGGAGTTTCCCTATGCGCGTTTAGTCCAGGAAAACCGCCGGCGCGGCAAACAAGAATTCGAATTCGAGCTGATTCATACCGGGGCTTTCGACGACGATCGCTATTTCGACGTTTTCATCGAGTACGCCAAGGCGGGCCCGGACGATATTCTGATTCGTATCGAGGCTATCAATCGAGGCCCCGAGGCCGCGCCGCTCCACCTGCTGCCAACGATTTGGTTCCGCAACACTTGGTCGTGGGGACTCGACGAACGCAAACCGCGATTGCGGCGCGATACTTCGGTGGAGATGGCGGCCATCAAGTTGCATCATTATTACTACGGCAACCGATGGTTGTACTGCGAAAAGACTCCTGAATTGCTGTTCACCGAGAACGAAACCAATAGCAACCGGCTGTTCAATGGCGAGAACCCCGCTGCTTTCGTCAAAGACGGCATCAACGACTATGTGATCAACCGTGTCATGACCAGCGTGAATCCCCAATCTTCGGGTACCAAAGGCGCGGCGCATTACACGGCGACGCTGCAACCTGGAGAGAAATACGCCGTGCGCCTTCGTTTGACTCATCTTGCACCCCCCGGCAATGAATCCCTCGATGGCGATTTCGATCGCCTGGTGGCGCAGCGGCGCAACGAAGCGGACGAGTTCCATCGCTCGCTTATTTCCCAGGACATTGCCGAGGACCGCCGCAACGTCATGCGCCAGGCGCTGGCAGGGCTGTTGTGGAGCAAGCAGTTTTATTATTACGACGTCGATCGATGGCTCAAAGGCGACCCGGCAGGAGCCGAGACGCCTCAAGCGCGGCAGCACGGCCGTAACCATGAGTGGCGTCATCTTTATAATGCCGACGTCATTTCGATGCCCGACAAATGGGAGTACCCCTGGTATGCCGCATGGGACCTGGCGTTTCACTGCGTCGCGCTGGCCATCGTCGATGCCGATTTTGCCAAGGAACAATTGCTACTGATGCTGCGCGAATGGTACATGCATCCCAACGGCCAGCTACCGGCCTATGAATGGGCTTTCAACGACGTCCATCCGCCGGTGCATGCCTGGGCCGCCTGGCGCGTATACAAAGTAGAGAAAAAGCGTCGCGGCGCCGGTGACCGGAAGTTTCTCGAAAAGGTATTTCACAAGCTGTTGCTGAACTTTACCTGGTGGGTCAACCGCAAAGATGCCGAAGGCAGAAACGTCTTTCAAGGCGGCTTTCTCGGTCTGGATAACATCGGCGTGTTCGACCGCAGCGCGCCCTTGCCCACCGGCGGCCGTATAGAGCAGTCCGATGGCACCAGTTGGATGGGCATGTATTGCTTGAACATGCTCGCCATCGCCCTCGAACTCGCTAAAGATAATCCGGCGTACGAGGATGTCGCCAGCAAGTTCTTCGAACACTTCGTTTATATCTGTGAAGCGATGAACGATCTCGGCGGCGAACGCATTGAGCTTTGGGATGAACAGGACGGCTTTTACTACGACGTCTTGCAGCTGCCGGACGGGCGGCGTTCGCACATGAAGGTCCGGTCGATGGTCGGGCTTATCCCCTTGTTTGCCGTCGAGACATTAAATCCCGTGATCGTCGACAGGCTGCCCGGCTTCAAGCGCCGTTTGCAATGGTTTATCGAAAACCGTCCGGCTCTAAGCGACCATATCGAAATACAGGCAACCGACGACGGACCGCGCCGCTTCCTGTCGCTCGTCAACCGCCATCGCCTTAAACGCGTGCTGCGCACGATGCTCGACGAGAAGGAATTTCTCTCGCCACACGGCATCCGCGCCTTGTCGCGCTATCATCTGGAATGGCCCTACCGCTTTCCCGTAGACGGCATGGAATATCGCGTCGGTTACGAGCCGGCTGAGTCCAGTACCGGACTGTTCGGCGGCAACTCCAACTGGCGCGGCCCGATTTGGTTTCCGGTAAATTTTTTATTGATCGAATCGCTGCAGAAGTTTCATTACTTTTTGGGCGACAACTATAAGGTTGAAATTCCAACGGGTTCCGGGCAGATGATGAGTTTGTGGAATGTCGCCGGGGAAATTTCCCAGAGATTGACGCACATCTTCCTGCGCGCGGAAAATAATCGGCGGCCGGTTTTCGGCGGCATGGAGAAGTTTCACTCGGATCCCCTGTGGCGCGACCTCATTCCTTTTCACGAGTACTTTCACGGCGACAACGGCGCCGGCATCGGCGCGAGCCATCAAACCGGTTGGACCGCGCTGGTGGCAAAGTTAATCCAACAATACGGGCAGTGAATACCGTCCGCATTAGGTTTGGGTTTGAATGCCGCTCGCGATAATCCTGGACTAATCGGCTGAGAAGAAGTAACAAGATGATGAGAATCCCGTGAAGATCAAAGTTTGAATGAGACTTGGCAAACAGCGACTGCAAACCATCGTCCCTACCACGTCGAGAATAGCGGCGCAGACAAGCCAAACTCGCGCACCAATCCTGCTTCCCGCCGTTAGTCTGGGACTCACGACGTTCGCATTTATCCTTGCCAAGACCGGACGGGACGCGCTCTTTTTTCAAGGCGCCGGTGGGCTGTTGCAGTTGCCGGTCGTTTACCTCAATATCGCCGCCGCCGCCTTGCCGCTTGCGCTGCTGTTCGTCAAATCAATGAAGATTTGGGGCGCGCGTCCGGCGCGGGTGGGAATTCTGCTGTTGACGGCCGCCGTGCTGGCTGCTGTCGCGCCCTTTTTAAAACCCGGCGATAACAAATTGCTGTTGGCCGTTTTCATGTTTATTCCGGCCGTCTTCGGGATAGTCTTCGCCAGTCTCTGGCTCCTGGCATCGGATATTTTCGAAAAAGCAGAAAAGCGCGAGGCGGCGCGGGCCTTCAGCAAGATGGGCGCCGCGACACTCACGGGCGGCATGCTGGGCGGCCTGGTCGCCAAGGGACTCGTTCCTTATCTGGACGCAAAATGGTTGATCTTTTTGGGCGCCATCATAATCACAAGCGTGGTTGCTCTGGTTCTTCACATCCATACTCGTTTTCCGACCAATATCGTGATGAGAAAAGGCGCTGAGCAGCACAAGAAGCTCGGCTACTTCGCGCCGTTGTCGAACAAGTATGCGCAAACACTTCTGCTCATCTCGATGACCGGAGCGCTGGCCGGCTTGCTCATCGATTTCCAGTTTTATGCCGCCGCAACCAGCGCCAACATGGGCTCTCAAGGCAACGCCAACTTTTTCGCCAATTTTTATATTTTATTGAACTTTAGTTCCTTGCTGCTGCAACTCTTCGCGACGCCGAAGATTCAGGACAAGATCGGTTTGCGCGGCGGCCTGATGGTGTTGCCTTTTGCGCTCATTGGCGGCGCCACTTTCGCCACCGCCGCGGCAACGGCGCTGAGTCTCTCGGTCCTAAGAGTCACCGAGGGCGGACTGCGCTCGTCCGTGCACCGGTCGATCTGGGAGCAGGCGTTCATTCCGCTCGATTCCAACGACCGCTCCTCGGTCAAGTTAGCCATCGATGGTGTCGCCGCGAGAGTCGCGGAAGCCTTGGGCGCGGTGGCCATTCTCATCTGGCTCAAGCGAGCGGCATCGGACGGGACAATTCCCATGCCCCTCGACGCAAGCTGGATAACCTGGGTGATTTTGTTTACCGTGACCGGCTGGCTAGTCATCACTCAAAGGCTCAGGGTGCAGATCAAAAAAGAACGAGAGGAGACTACGCCGGTGCCGGCGCAGACGGCCGATATCGACTGCGAGCGCTTTCCCGATCAGTGCCCGTGCACGACCGAGCTCGGCAAAGGTATCGCGTAAAGGACTATCTCCTCTGCCGATTTAATAAAAGTTGATAGACCTCCTGACACAAATCCAGAAACGCTGGTAATTCTTTAACTTCAAGCAACTTCTTCGATCGTTGAACCAACAGGTTGTTTTCGAAGCCTTCTACCCTGAGGCCATGATTTCTTTCAAAGAAAGACACTAACTCATCATCAAAGAGGCAACGAAGTTGAGCAGTGTCCGATCCTCGCAGAGTGTACTCGCTCAAAAACTCTAAGGAAGACACAATGTCCGCCCCACTATGGTCTATGGGTAAAATCCAGTTTGGTTCCAGTAAAAATTCGCGCAGGTTTAGTTTCCTTGAGTGGAAAATGCTGACTGTAGGGAGCAAGAAAGCATCAGGCTTTCGTATTGCATTATGGTTGAAATTGTTTCGTCAACAGTGTTTCTTTCCCGTGGTCGCGATCGGCTGATGATCGACGGGTCCGATCCAAACGGCGCCCGTGCTTGTTCACCCGTCTTGCCTCCACCCGATTCAGCGCTCCATAAAAGTGATGCAGAGACTGCTCTACGATATGCCTGCGACATAGTTAGCTCTCACTGAAAAACTCTCCGTTCATGCTGAGCCTAGTCGAAGCATGAGACTGACTTTTTCAGTGAGAACTGGTTTCGGTAGCATAACCACTGCACTTAAGCTAATCATCGAGGCATGCGTATCTGCTCACTGCTTCCGGGCGCCACCGAGATTGCCTTCGCTTTGGGATTGGCCGAAGAGATCGTCGGCGTCACCCACGAATGCGACTTCCCGCCTGCGGCCAGGGACAAACCCATCGTGGTGCGAAGCGTCATCGATTCGACGGTGCTGGACAGCGGAGAGATTGACCGGCAGGTCGGCAATCTTCTGAGCGAGCATCGCAGCCTCTACATGCTCGACGAAGAGAAATTCAAACAATCACAGCCAGACGTCATTCTAACGCAAGGCTTATGCGACGTCTGCGCGCTCGATTACGAGGACGTCGCCCGAGCCGCGCGCTCTGTGATTCCGGAACCACAAATTGTCTCGTTAAGCCCGCACTGTTTGGCGGATATCTTGAATGATGTCTTACGAGTCGGCGAGGCGACGCAAAGGCGCCGGGAAGGCGAGGCGCTGGTTCAACAATTGACCGGTCGAATAGAATCGATACGCAGTCGAACGGCGCGATCAACCTCCCGTCCGCGAGTGGCCTGTCTGGAATGGTTCGATCCTCTCTACGCGGCCGGCCATTGGGTGCCGGAAATGGTGCAGATCGCCGGCGGCGCCGACGTTCTCGGAAGTCCGGGTAAACCTTCCGCTAAAGTAGACTGGCGGAACATCGTAGCGTCGTCGCCCGATCTGCTGATTCTCATGCCATGCGGCTTTGACGTGGACCGAACTATTCAAGAAAGTTCCGTTTTGAACCGCCTCGAGGGTTGGAATGAGTTAACAGCGGTTAAGAATGGCCGGGTTTTGGCCGTCAACGGCAACGACTACTTCAGCCGACCGGGTCCGCGTTTGGTTGATGGGCTCGAGATACTCAGCCATATTTTTCATTCGGATTTTGATCCCGCCGCCATATCGTCACACGCAGCAAAAAGAGTTAATATTTAAGAATGATGGGCCGGGTTCTCCTTCTTGTCATTCTAATCCCTCTGCTGGAGCTGTATATCCTCATCAAAATTGGCGGCTATCTAGGTGCGTTTCAAACCATAACTTTAGTCATTCTCACCGCCATACTGGGGTCGGTGCTTGCCCGTTTCGAAGGCCTCAGGACTTTGCAGCAAATCAGACAAAGCCTGTCGCAAGGAATCGTCCCAGCGGAAGAAATGCTCGACGGCGTGTTGATTTTCGTCGGTGGAATTCTTCTGATCACACCCGGGGTGCTCACCGACCTTTTTGCTTTAGTCCTGCTGATTCCCTACACCCGGACGATTTTCAAGCGCTGGCTGCGTCGCCGATTCGACCGGATGGTTGCCACGGGAAATGTCCGCCTCCATTATCAGGGAAGAAACCAGGACGATTTTTAGTCCGGCGAGGCCGTCAGTTATTTCACATCAAAGCTGACGAAAGTCTGATGCCATTATCGCCTGCTTAGCTATCTGCACGTCGTTGACCAAAACCGAGCACAAGTGATAGCGTCGGCGGAACTCAAACGAAAAACAGGAGAGAGTGACATGGATAAAGTGATTATCGTTACCGGCGGCGCCGGCGGTATCGGATCCGAAATATGCCGGGGGCTTGCCGCTGATGGATTGAAAGTCATGGTCGCGGACTACTCCAAAGAAGGAGCGGAAAAAGTTGCGGCCGAGATTCGCCAGGCCGGCGCAGATGCCACGGCCGTCCAGGTCGATGTCGGCAACCCGCAAAGCGTCGCCGCCATGATGGACCAAGCCATCGACCGGTATGGTCAAGTCGATTACGTTTTCTGCGGCGCGGGCGTGATGGATCGCATTGCGGTGGTGGACATGCCTGAACAGGAGTGGGACCGCGTCATGAGAATCAATCTCAAGGGAGTTTTTCTGTGCTCGCAAGCGGCGGCCAACCACATGATCCCGAAAAATCACGGGCGCATTCTCAGCATCGCTTCGGGCCGCGGCGTCGCGGGACAACCGCGCGCGGCACACTACGCCGCGTCCAAGGCCGGCGTCATCGCCTTCACCAAGTCACTGGCGATGGAACTAGCGCCCCACAACATCACGGTCAATGCGGTATGTCCCGGGGCTACCGATACGCCGATGTCCAGGATCGGTTTCACCCCGGAGCAATTCAAAAAGCGAGAAGAAATTCCGCCGCTACTGGACGGACTCACTCAGAAGGACGAGATCGTCGGTCTGGTTCGCTATTTGCTCTCCGACGCCACAAGATATGTCACCGGACAAACCTTTTTTCTGCGCACGCCAAAGTAATGGCTATCGATCCGGCGCAGGAGTGGATACCACCCTGCCGATCTCAATCGATTGCGCCGGTGATACTGTCGTAAGTGAAACTGGGCTGGGTGCCGCTGGGTTTGGCCGCTGTGATTGTGAATGATGCCGGCGAAGTCACATCGATTGTGAGCGCCACCCCGCTTGTTTGAGTGAAGCCGACGTTGACAATCGCCGCGAGGGATGTCGGGTAACTCTGTTTTTCGGCAAAGTAGGATTCCATCGCCAGGGCGGCGTTTTTCAGATCGCCCTTCATTTGAGTATCGACACCACGCGCTCGATACGAAATAAACTGTGGGATAGCGATCGTTGCCAGCAACCCGATAATGGCAACGACCACTAACAGCTCTACCAGAGTGAAACCCCTGATATCGCGAGCTGCTTTTTGTTGCGCAATTCTCAGTTGCATATTTTTAGCTGGATTATCGCCGCTGAAAGCAAAGCGTTGGATCCGCATATTACCATAGCATTTCGCGCAATATCTAGCATATTTTAAACCATCGAGAGATGATCCAGGGTCTGGCAGGTCAGGAATTAGAACATGACAAGAATTTATGCCCGGAATCGCGGCGCCCGGCAGCAATAAGGTTTACACCCTATCGGACCACCGAGCGCCGAAGAGTCCATCGAGCAGGGTGGTCAGTTCTCATTTAGGAAACGGTTAAAATCGCTTAAATCCGTTGTGTCACCGATCCGGTCAAGTACCCAACATCTCAAGTACCGAACATCGGCATGCGCGGTAGAGCGCCACGCCGCTCGCATTCATCGACAAATATTTTATGCACCGCCGGATCCTGGTCCTCGTACTCGATCTGCGCGCCGCCCTTTTTCACATCTTCACCGGTATCTTTGAGATCTTCGACTTTGAACTTGAAGCCCCACGGTTTAAGCGCCAGGTACCGCGCCGGCTCCGCGCCGGGATTGAAGTGCTGGTGCCACCACTGCATCGGCGGCGTGAACATACTCATGCGGCCCCATTCGACTCTTTTTTTGTTTTTGTCCTGTCCCTGCTCCCAGAGGTAGGAATATCCGGAGCCCGTAAGCATGACGATATGCGCTCCCGCGCCATGGCGATGGGCCTTCTTATATTTGCCGATCGGAAACTCGGACAAGTGCGCGCTCATGGTGTTGTCGACGAATTCGAATAACGTCGTGCGATTATCGCCGCCACGTTCCTTGTAGTCCTTGGGCTCAAAGCCCCACAAATCGGCGATAAAATTCGACTCCCACACTCGCCCTTTTTTGACTTCCGGCAGATAGCGCCCCCCCCTG
>JBBDNJ010000194.1:0-13125 GCA_040877705.1 Binatia bacterium
GCGTCGCGCGTTTCTCCTACACCGCGGCGTGAAGTTATCGAAGGCACAGTCGACAGAATTGATCACGAGCGCGGTATCTTCGAGGTGAGAACCCGGGACGGGAGCGCCATCACGGTCGCCCTTCCTTATAATGCCCGGCCTTCGGAGGTCGATGAGTTTCGCCGTCTACGCGCGGGCGATCGAGTCCAGTTGGAAGGAGAGTTCATCAACCGTGACCGTGACAACTTCCAGGTATCAGCCTTCTCTCGCTAGCGAAAGAGACGTGGCGAGGTGCGGCGCAATAGTGTTTTGAGGCCCCCTCCCCCAATCACTTGACCGAGATCGTCCCGCGCTATGGCGTTAGAGGTGCCGGCCGCGGTTCATCAAAAAAGCAATAAACCTGGATACCGGCTTCGCCGGTACGACGAAAATAATTGAGCGCTCTAACGTAATTGCGTTCGGCCGGAAAGAAACGCGCCGGCACGATCGCGCGTTATTTCAGCGCCTTCTTCAGCGCGCGGATGGCAGTATCCGCGTCCGCGGCATTGTCAAAAGCCAGGTAAGTCACGGCGCGGCGCCCAAGCGCCGCCGCCGAAACACCGCGCAAATTGATCCCCGCATCGGCAACCGCCTGAGTCATTTTTGTACCTAAACCCGCCCGGTCGGGACCTTCCACACGCACCGAGTGCAGGCTATCGGTCGTATTCAGGCCCGCGCCCCGCGCCGCATTCTTCTGTTTCACTCCTTTTACCGGAGTGAGAAAGACAACCCCTGTGCCCGGACGGTCTGATTCGCGGCGCGAAACGAGAAACTCTAAATTCGCACCCGCCTTACTCAAGGCATCTACCGTGGCGCCGAGTCCGCCCGGACGATCCGCGATTTCGCCTGCCCATACGTCTACTTTTTTAATGGTATACGCCATATAAGCCCCTCCTTGACGGTTTGAACAGTTGCCATTTCCTTAAGACCTGAGTTCCTGCTGAATAAAAAAACCGACCCCTCTTGCGGCGAATGCCAAATCGATCGGTTCATATCTTTCCGTTCTCCTCTTCGGTATTTGTCGTCGCGTAGGCCTCGCATCACAAGATGTCTGCCCATGATCAGAGAGACTCCAGATAATCTGAGCCGCTCATATCACCATGCCAAAGAGACTGTCAAGTTTCTCCTGAGCTGCTTTACGGCCGCATTCCCGAAAAAGTATTGATCGTGGCGTGCAGGTTGCGCGCGAAATCATTGGCTGCCTGGGTATTCATATTAAACGCTGACCGCCCATACTCTTTCACCGCCATCAAAGCCGGAAGCGGAGTTTTTTTTAGCCGCTCCACCAGATGGCCGACGGCGGCGTCGAGTTCGTCGGCGGCCACGACGTCGCTGGCTAGACCGAACATGAGAGCCTTATTGGCGTCGATCTCCTGGGTTGAATAGATAAGGTAAGTCGCCGCCTTGCGCGGCACGCGATCGACCAGAGCCGACATGGCGATGGTCGGCATGATGTTATGCGCCATCTCCGGAAGCTGAAAGCGCGCCTTAGCGCCGGCTATCGTGATGTCGCAGAGCGCCGCCAGAGCGCACCCTAGACCGACCGCGCGGCCCTGAACCACGCCGATGATCGGCACTTTGGAACGGCGAAAGACGCCGTACAAATCAAAAATCGTATCGGCTCTCTCGCGCATCGCATAGGCTTCAACCGGACCGGGTTGACCCATGGCTTCACGACCCAGGCAAAAGTCATCTCCCGCCCCTTTGAATAAAATCAGCCGCGAATCTTTCGCTGCGGCATCGATAATCTCGGTAAGCTGAGCCCAGGTAGCATCGTTCTGCCGGTTGCCGATTTCGGGCCGATTCAGCGTGATCGTCGTTACGTCGCCGTCTTTTTGTTTAATGATGTAGTCCGCCATTGCGCTTCCCTCCAATAAGTTTTCTGCGCCCTGACTGTAGAAGGGCTAACCGTCTTTTGTCAACGAACTATTCTCTAGCTTCAGTGTTTCGACTGACTACCGGCAGTAGTAACTGTAATGTGCGACATCGTCGTATCCGCTTTGGCGCCATGCCAGTGCCGCTCGCCTGCTTTGATGTGCACGACGTCGCCCACTCCTATTTCACGTTCTTCTTTTTCCGTCGCGACTAAACCCCGGCCGGCTGTCACCACCAGAATCTGATCGCAATCGTGGGTGTGCCAACCCGTGGTGGCGCCCTGGCGAAAGTTCACGACGTTACAGCGGTAGTTCTCGGAATCACCGTCGACGATAATCGCTTGCCTCGTCCGGCTGACCGCTCCGCCGCTCCATCCGGGAACAGGCGTGGCTCCTTCCATGGGTTGTTCCGGTAAATCTTGAATTTTGAGTACGCGCATAGTCATGCCTCCTTTTGTCATTCGCTTTATCTGCTGGAGCGAAACCTGCACACCACAACTACACCGCTCCCAAGGAAAGGGTCAAGGCCACTTGTCCAAATTAGCGGTTACAAAAACCACGAACACCGATTATGATTCGCGCAAAGGCGCAAAGGAAACGGAATTGTCATTTCGACCCCAGGGAGAAATCATTCTTAGATCCCTCGCATTCGCTCGGGATGAACAGGCTTGGCCTGTCACTTCGCGGTCTTGGCGTTTTGGCGCGAAAAGCAGAATTCTTTGGAGTGTGGGCCCGACCTACAACCTGGCAAGCGAGGTCCTAACAGGCGTTAGCAAGAAGACTGATAACGATGCGATAAGCGAAATTTTCGAAAATTTCCTGGCCTGTCCCAAATCGAAGAACCGAACCGCGGCATGGGGCGGCCCCTCTCGGAGAGCGCGGCTTCGCTCTTTCCTATTAAAAATGCGTCAATTTACTCCAAAAAGATTGAAGCTGAAGCCGGGTCGTGCTACCAGCATATGAGCAAATGAGACGCTCACATCTAGGTCAGATAGCCCGTGCGTTTGTTCAGTGGTTTGATTCGGAGTACTTCGATCCAGCGGCCGTTGACGACCGTCGCGATGTGGACCGCATCAACTGGCTGCGCACCTTGCCCTTCGTGATCCTGCATTTAGGCTGTCTGGCCGTGTTCTGGGTCGGCTGGAGTCCAATTGCCGTTCAGACCGCCATCGCGCTCTACCTGGTGCGGATGTTCGCCATCACCGGCATTTACCATCGCTACTTTGCCCATCGGACGTTTCGCACGTCGCGTTGGGCGCAGTTCATGTTCGCCTTTCTGGGCGCATCATCGGCGCAGCGGGGTCCGCTCTGGTGGGCAGCGCATCACCGGAATCATCATCGAGAGTCGGACACCCAGGCTGACCCGCATTCACCGGTCCAGTATGGTTTCCTGCGGTCTCATGTCGGCTGGTTTATGTGCAACCGCTACTATGCGACCCATTATCCGCGCATCCAGGACTTTGCGCGCTTTCCTGAACTGATTTGGTTGAACCGTTTCGACAAAGCCGCTCCGGCTGCATTGGGACTGGCTTTGTACCTTGTCGGCGCTTGGCTGGAGCGGACTGCGCCGTCGCTCGGTGTCACAGGACTTCAGTTATTTGTCTGGGGATTTGTCGTCAGCACCACGGTTCTGTTTCACGCCACCGCCAGCATCAATTCGCTAGCGCACCTCATCGGGAGTCATCGGTACGATACCGGCGACGCGAGTCGAAACAACTTTCTGCTCGCTCTGATTACTCTTGGCGAAGGCTGGCACAACAATCATCACCAACATATGGGATGTACGCGCCAGGGGTTTTATTGGTGGGAAATCGATCTCACGTACTATGTATTGAAGCTGTTGTCATGGACCGGAATCATTTGGGATTTAAAACCGGTGCCGGCCAAAGCTTATGATCCCGCCGAACAGCTACCGGCCAAAAGAATCGCATCGGCAGCCTGATTCCCGCCGGCGGCGTTCTCAAGAAATCCCGCCCACGACTTTGATCCCTAAAATTGTATCGGTAACTGCAATGACACACAGGAAGGGCTTGGACGATTTGAACGAGTTGGACAAAACTTAGCTAGGAGCGCTGGCCGAAGACATTTCAACACGAAGTGTAAAAATCCTTTTCTCGGCTTGATGAAGGGCGCCTACTCCCAGGCTTTGCCGTGAAATGATTTTTCCTGCTTCGTCGCGGACCTCCATGAGAATAAAATATTCTATCGCCTCGCCGGCGCCGGGATGATTGATGGTACCCTCCACCGACAGCGGACAAGGCACGGGGTTGGAGTGCTCTTCCGCGCCGGTGGAACCGAACCTGAGCACGTGGCGGCAAAGCGGACATGACACCGAACTTTTTAAGATCGTCGCTTTGCAATGCGGGCAGCTGCGGGATTGACCCGCAGCCGAAACACTCCCCGTCTTCATTTGGCGATTCCGTTTTTGCCGTTGTCGTGGGCTTGACCATTTACAAACTTTGCAGCCTCTGATTCACTCCAGCCAAATTCGACATGGCCGCGCATTCGCGAACCGGCGGCGACCGTCAATGTGCTTGCCTTGAGATCGCCTATTACTTTGCCTGATTCCAACAGCTTGACCTGGGCACTGGCGATGACATTTCCCTCCAGTTCACCGCCAATGGTGACAGTGGCGGCGGTGATTTTTGCCGAAAGGTGGGCGCCCTTTTCGATATTCACGTCTCCTTTGATGTGAATATCCCCTTTGAACTTCCCGGCAATGCGCACATCGGCGTCGCCCTCGATCTTCCCCTCGATCGCGACTCCGGGTCCGAATACCGATTCAAGACGATCCTTCGATACGTGCTCCCTTGGCGCAGGCGTAGGGCTTACCGGCGCAGCCGGGATCTGCTCCACTCTCGGTTTATCACCACCCTCTTCTTGCGCCGTCTGGTTCCAAAGTGCCATTGAAAACCTCCTTATCGAGTTAATGACTGGGACATCGAGTAAGCTGTTGAGATTAATCCCGCAGAAGAAAACTTCTCCCAAATGACGCAATGCGGGTGCCAGCAGTCAGTCCAGCGCGAACTTTAAGAACAATCATAACCGCCGCTTTCAAGCCCGTCTCTGCTCAAGGCGCATGCTGGGACTTTTGGGAATTCTAGCTCTCTTTATCTGAACTTGCCGAGTCCAGAAACTCACGTCGTTCTTCCGACGCGGGAAACCGAGAGATGGTTGATCGTCCAGAATTGTCGCTCGAGGGCTACAAATGTACCGCCGGGATTACGGATACTGCGAAATGCGCTATGGATCATATCTGTTTTATGAATGTTCACAATCATGTTTCTTATTTGACAAATGCCGAGCAGAGTTGTTAGCGATAATAGTCAGCGGAGCCGGCGCCACCGGGCGGCGTGAACGAATAAATAAGTTATCGATAATCAAAACTCCACGTTGTCTTTAGAAAGGATTCCTATGGCGCGTCAGTATAATGTTATCTCAGGCGATGGACACATCGATCTCAATCCCGATATTTGGCGGGACCGTGTGCAAACCAAATGGAGAGATCGCGCGCCGAAGCGCGTAAAAATGCCCAACGGCTCCGACGCCGTCGTGATCGACGGCGGCAAGCCCAATACTATTGGTATCACCCGCAGCGTCCGCGTGCCGCACGCGGAGCTGGCCAAACAAGTTCCGACCTTCGAAACCTGCGCCGGCACCGGCACTCCCGAACAGCGGCTGGCCGAACAAGATCAGGACGGTATAGACGGCGAAGTTCTTTTCTCGCAGATCACTTTTGTGCTGCGCCAGACCCAAGACGACGCCTTCTATCTGGACTGCATCCGCGCTTATAACGAATTTCTCGGCGAGGAATATATGGCCCCTGCGCCGGATCGCCTGATTTGCGTGGGCACGATCCCGACGACCAACGTGGACGACGCAGTCAAAGAACTCGAGCACTGCGCCAAGCTCGGCATGAAAGGCGTAAAGCTCGATCGCTATCCGAGCGGCAAAAGCTATTCAACGCCCGAGGATGACAAGTTCTGGGCCGCGGCACTCGACCTGCGCATGGCGCTGACCAATCATAACAACGGTAATACGGTAATATGGGCTCAGGCAGAGGCGAGCCCGATTATCGTTACCCAAAGGATCCAGGCCACGACGTGCACCAGAAAGACGCGTTTAAATTTTTCACCCGTTTCAGCAACGATGCCATGACGGCAACGATGCAGATGGCGTTTGCCGGAGTCTGGGACCGATTTCCGAAACTCCAATTCTACTGGGCCGAGACCATGATCGGTTGGCTGGAATATGGTTTGTGGCAAATCGACGATCACTACCGGGCGCTATATCGGCATGATCCACGATAATTGGGGGCTGAATAAATTGGCGCGTAAACCGAGTGAATACTTGAAGGACCGCAACTACTGGGGCTTTCTGCACGATCCGGTGGGCGTCAAGCGCCGCGAATGTATCGGTTACGACAAGATCATGTGGGGCACGGACTTCGCACACGCGGCCAGTGAGTTCCCGAACTCACAAAAACATCTGGAAGAAGACTTTAAAGGCGTGCTGGAAAAGGAACGACGGGCGATGCTGGTCGATAATTGTGTGAAATACTTTCATCTCGACCAATAAGACCGAAGTATTCGCTGGCACCAAGACGGAGCTCAGTACGAACGGATGAGAATCTTGTCTTCCTGTTGAGATCGAGGCAATGGTTTTTATGGGGTTCAGAGTTTCTCAAGTGATAAAAAATTCTGGATTGAGGCGGGTCAAAAAGGTTCAGATGCGAGGCGCGCGAAGATCGACGAGCGGAGGCGTACTGTGACAGTACGTTGGAGCGAGTCAGGCAAGCGTAACGAAGCAGATGAGCCTTTTTCACCAGCCGTTTAAGGAGAAATAACCGTGAATGACGTCGGCACAACCCACGAAGACCTCGAGCGCTTTCTTGCCGAGTACCATCTCGTCGGTGCCGGGCTTCGCCGCGAAGGACGCGCGGCGCCGCGCACGGGCAACAGCGCCGCCCACTGGAGTTGGGAGGGCATCCGCAGGGGCCTGATGCGTTCGGGGAAATCGTCACCGTCGGCCCCAACGGCATGACGGGTATGCGCTCGGTGGTCGGCATTGAGGCGAAAAACTTTCCGATCTGGATGAACGCGCAGATTCTCATGCCCGGCGAGCGGACTCAGGCGCACCGCAACCTGCGCAGTGAGACCCGATTGGTGTGCGAGGCCCCGCCGGAAGCGATCTTTGTCTGCGAGTACGAAGCCTACCCGATGCAGCGGGGCGACGTCGTCATCAGTCCGGCATGGACCTTTCACGACCATTGGAACAAAGGCGCCACGCCGGCTTTCTGGATCGACGGTTATGACAACGGCTACAACCCCAACGTGAATATCAACCAGCGCATGCCCGACGCCCAACCGTACGAGGAAATCACCAAGCCCATGGGATACGGGCAAAGAACCCTTGCTCTGGCCCGTCCCATTTCCAAGCTGCCTCCGTTCCCGCTGCCGCCGATGCGCTATCGCTGGACCGACACGCAGGCGGCATTGGAGGCAATGAGAGAGGCCGGAGAAACCGATCCCTACGATGGGATTCTCATCATGCTGGCCAGCCCGGTGGACGGTGGGCCGACTCTGCCGACCATCGCCTGGCAAGCGCAGCTGTTCTCCGCCGGACAAAAAACCTTGGCGCACCGTCACAACAGCACCACCTTCTACTTTGCCTTCGAAGGCGAAGGCGCCGTTACTATCGAAGGCGAGCGCTTGCAGTGGCACAAGGGGGACATTTTTGCCGTGCCCGCATGGAAGTGGCACTCTCATGAGAATAACGACAACACGGATTCCATTCTTTTCTCCATCGACGATTGGCCGGCCATGCGGAAGCTCGGCTTCTACATGAAAGAAGAAGCAAAGGGATTCTGAGAGCTGAAAGTCTTGAGTCCGGCACTACAACGTCTTCATCTGATTCTGAGAGCACCGCCTAGAACCCTACCTGCGCCCGTGCTACGTAAGGAGATCGCCGATGTCCAATCCAAAACTCCGCCTCGGTTTCCGCGAGCCCGAGATCGACACCAACCGGCCCTTTACCGATGGCACCGTGAAAGTCGAAGGCTTCGATCTGGAAATCAGCAACTTTCGCGGACCCGAGTACATCGATGCTTGGGACGCAAGCTTCGGCGGGCTCATGCAAACCAAAGGACAAGGCGATCACCCCTACGTTTCCATTCCCGCATTTCCAAACCGCAAATTTCGTCTATCCTATATTTTCGTGAACAGCGCGGCGAATATCTCATCGCCGAAAGATCTTGAAGGAAAGCGTGTGTTCGTCAGCAGCACGGCCGGCATTTGGGCGCGGGGCGCGCTGCTCGACCACTACGGCGTCGATTTTACCCGCATCCACTGGGTCATGGCCGGTCCCGAAGCAAAGAGCTGGGGCCCAGGAATCAATGTCGAAGCCCTGCCGAAACTCAAAGGGCCGGACGGCAACACGCTCGATAGCATGTTGGTGGAAGGGAAGCTCGATGCGGTCATCGAACCGAACGTTTTGCCGTCGATCAGCCGAAGAGATCCGCGCGTGCGCCGCTTATTCATCGATTACAAAACCGAAGAGCAGAACTATTTTAAAGTCACGGGCATCTTCCCCATCAGTCATGTGGTGTCCTTGACCCAGGAGTTTGTCGACCAATACCCGGAGGCGCCGGTGGCGCTGCTCAAGGCGTACCGCCGAGCGCGCGACATCGCCTTGGACCGAATCTACGGCACCGATCCGGAGATCGTGACGATTTCGTGGGCCGCCGCCATGATCGACGAGCAGCGCGCGATCATGGGCGACAACTACTGGGCCTACAATGTCCCCGACAACATCCGCTCGCTCGAAGCGATGATGTCGTTCGCTTATCGGTTTGGCATCACACCGACGAAGCTCGACTACAAGAGTTTTCTGGACCCGGCAGCCGCCGCGCTGGGCGGTTTCTAGTCTTTCGCGATATAGTTCGGTGAAGGATCGATTGATGACCGGTGACGCAATACCTAAGAGCTGCCCGCCCATAGACCTGGCTGGGGCGCCGCTTGCACCCGCACGAACGGACGACGCAAGTAAGGCCAAGATCGCCGTGCGGCTCGAGGGGTTGTGGAAAACCTATCCCGGCAATTCGAATCCTTCGATTAAGGATCTCTCACTGAATGTGTATGACGGGGAAATCATGACCCTGCTCGGTCCCAGTGGCTGTGGTAAGACCACAACTCTGCGCATGGTCGCGGGCCTTGAGACTCCCGACGCGGGCAATATTTATTTCGGCGACCGCCCTGTCGTCATGACCTCGCAGCGATTGGCGCTTGCGCCCAACAAGCGCAACGTCGGCATGGTATTTCAGTCCTACGCCATCTGGCCGCATATGACCGTCGCAGAAAATGTCGCCTTCCCGCTCAAGGCGCGCAAGTTTCCGCGCAAGGAAATCAAGGACCGCGTGGGCCGGGCGCTGGATCTGGTCGGCATGGGCGGCTTCGAAGATCGGCACGGACCTTTGCTAAGCGGCGGACAGCAACAGCGCGTGGCTTTCGCGCGCGCGCTGGTGACCGAGCCTCGGGTCTTGCTACTCGATGAGCCATTCAGCAACCTGGACGCCAAATTGCGCGAGCAGATGCGCATCCAGGTGAAACTTTTGCAAAAGCGGCTGAACATCGCGATGCTGTTCGTCACGCATGACCAGATCGAGGCGCTCAGTCTATCGAACCGCGTCGCTTTGATGAACTTCGGCGTCGTGCAGCAACAGGGTAGCCCGCGATTGCTCTACGAGGAGCCGGTCAACGAATTTGTCCGCGACTTCGTCGGCAGAACGCTATTATTCAAGGGTAAAGTACAAACCGGCAATCCATCGGGGCAACTGGCGATCGCGCTTGTGGGCGCGCCGGACTGCGTCGTTTTCGGCCGCACGTACAGCCCCGGCGGCAACAAGAGCGGCGATTTGGTTTATGTCGGGGTGCGGCCGGGTAATGCCACCGACACCGTCAATCGTGTGCTGGCCGAACGCCAGGCCGGCCGACACACGATGGACGTTGCTTTGATCAGCATTCGCGAGAACAACCAGCGGCTGGTTCCGTCAGGCTCGCTGACCGAGTTCGCCCCTTTGCTCATCCATCCGGAAGTGGTGAATACGTCCGGCTGGCACGGCGGCAAACACTGGTACGGCGACAAACATTCAAAATACACTTTTATGTATCACGTCTCCGTGGAAAGCGATTACAAATCCTACTACAACACCGACAAGCTCAAGGAAGAGGAAATGGCGATGCTTAAAAAACAGACGGACTTTTTCGATCCGCGCTGGAAAGGCAAGATCGCCGGTCAAGGAATGGGCGACCCATCCGGGATACGACAGATGATCGACAGCTATTTTGAGCCCGATCGGGGACCGGAATGGGTAAAGACGTATCTCACCAGTGCCGGGATAACGTTCTCGGACGACCGGAGAATTTTGGAGACCTGGCTTGTGGGCGGCAGATTCCCGCTCCTGGCCATTGTCACCGGCGACGAGGAGTTGCGCGCGCTCGAGAAAAAAGGACTGCCCATTAAACGCAGATGGATGCCGAAGGAAATTGACCTGATACGGGCAGGCGGCTCCGGCTGCTGCATTTCAGTGTTCGACGACGCGCGCCCCATCCGAACGCGGCGAAGCTCTTCGTGAACTGGTTCCTGTCGAAGGAAGGGCAGACTCTGACCCACACCATGGTTCCCAACATCGATCGAGCATCGCTCCGTATCGATATTCCATTCGGCGAGGTGGTGCCGGAGCAGCGGCGTAAGCAGGGCGCGAAATTCGCTTTTCCGGACGCCGACCCGGCGATGGGGGCGAAGCAAGCGGAAGCGCAAAAATGGATTTTCAAGATCTGGGAGTCACGGCAGAAGTAAGCATTTACATTGTTCAAGCCGTTCGAAATGTTCAAGCCGCTGCGATCGCTTCACTTTAGATGGCGCTTTTATTTTGTCTGACGTTTTGAACGGCTCGAACGATTTGAACGGCTTGAACCCATTCCTAAACAATGGATCACTCGCCGACAGTTAACGAAGCCCGCGTTGCCGTGCCTGTGCGTGCGGCGCCCGGCCCGGCTCATTTCATCATGGCGGCGGTCATTTTGTCGCTGGGCTATTTTCTGATCTGGCCGGTTCTGCTTCTGTTGATCAACAGCTTCAATGCCGCGAGCGACTGGTTCGTCGAGCCTCGTACTTGGGGGCTGCGCCACTGGGAGAACGCTTTCCAGCGACCGGGCTTGCTCAGCTCACTGGGAAATTCGGTCCTAATCTGGTTTTTTAATGTGGCCACCAGCTTTCCCATCGGCGTCACCATCGCCTGGCTCCTTGCACGTACCAAAATTCCTTTCAGTCATACGCTGGAATTCATGTTCTGGTCTCCTACATGGTGCCCAGTTTACCCACCACCATCGCGTGGATCACTTTGTTGGACCCCGATGTAGGATGGGTCAATGTGGGTCTGACAAAGCTCGGTCTATTCGAGCAGGGTCCTTTTAATATTTTCAGCGTCCCGGGCAGCGTCTTTGCCAATCTGATGGGCCACGGCATCGCCATCAAGGTGATGTTGCTCACTCCGGCCTTCCGTAACATGGATGCCACCTTGGAGGAGGCCGCGCGGGTTGGCGGTGCCGGCAATCTGCTGACGCTGTTCAAAATCACCCTGCCGTTGATGATCTCACCGATGATCCTGGTCTTTGCGCTGCAACTCCTGCGCGTCTTCCAGTCTTTTGAAACTGAATATCTGCTGGGAATGCCATTCGAATTTTATGTTTACTCGACCAAGATCTATTCGTTGGTACGGGACGCGACTCCCAATTACGGGGAGGCGACGGTTTTGGCAAGCGTTACCCTGCTGATGATCGCCTTGATCATTCCCTTGCAGCGCTGGATTCTGGAGCGGCGCCGTTATACCACCATCACCGGCAGCTTTAAGCCCGGCCTGATCGACCTGGGGCGATGGAACTACATCGCCTTTGGCATCATCGCGCTTCTTCTCGTGCTGCTGACCATCGGGCCGGCGCTCGTACTGCTCGCCGGGAGCTTTATGACCCGGATCGGTTATTTCGTCCTTGGTTTTACGCTCGATCATTGGAAGCTGGTCTTGAACGACGCGGTGTTCATCAAGGCGCTGTGGAGCACTCTGATTCTGGGCGCCACCGCCGGTATCGCCAGCCCGCTGATCTTCTCCATCATCGCCTACATTCTGGTGCGCACGCGCCTGCCGGGACGCGGCGTTCTGGATCTGATGGTCTGGGTTTCCGGAGCTATTCCCGGCATTCTCGCGGGATTGGGACTTATGTGGGTATTTCTCGGCACCCCGGTGCTCAACTTTCTTTTCGGCACCATTTGGGCCCTGATCATCGTTGTGATTCTCCAGGGAAATACCTATGGCGTTAATATTATGAAAGGGGTGTTCGTCCAGGTCGGCGCCGACATGGAGGAAGCCGCGCGCGTGTCCGGCGCCGGATGGATCAGGACCTATTTTCGTATCTGGCTGCCGTTGTTGATGCCGACTTTAATCCTCTTGGCGGTCATGAACTTTGTCAACGCCGCCGGCGCTACCAGCAGCATTATTCTGCTCGCATCCCGCGATACCATGACGCTATCGCTTATGGCCCTCGAGCTCTCTTCCGTCGGCGTCAGCAATAGCGAGGCGGCAAGCATCATCAGCATTTTCATCATCGTTTTGACCGTTGTCGGCGCCCTTCTGGTCAGGGCCCTCGGCCGAAGCCTCGGCATTCGCCATGGCGTGCAGGTCAGTACGGGCGAACTCGGTGGCCCGGCGCAGCCTGGACGAAGTGGGGCGAATCGAAATCCAGGAATTTTGTAGGGGGCGTACGGCATACGTCCTGACCGAATGGCTCACAAGACAGATCGTTAGCTCGCCTATTTCTCGCGGTTTCCCAAGTCTTCTCTTCGGCAGACAAATTCGTATATAACGAGATCCATGGCACTGATACTGAGTGAAAAAGATTTAGCCCCATTGTATAGAACTCCGGCTGCCATGGACGGGCTCCTGAAAATGATAAAAGATTCGTTGAAAGCGCACAGCAGCAACGAGGTAGCCGGTCAAACCCGAATAGAAACCAGCCTGGTGGATGCCAAGAAGAAGTTTCGCATCATGACCGCGGCCGTGCCGGACGCCGGTCACGGCATGCGTATCACGGCGCTTTTTAGCGGCGCCAAAGATGCTTACTTTCACCTGCTCTTCGACGGCCAGACCGGTGACTTACTGGCACTGGTGGCTGGTCGCGAG
>JBBDNJ010000194.1:13135-18014 GCA_040877705.1 Binatia bacterium
CCCCGCCCCCCCGGCGGGAGTAGCGTGCCGTTATCTGGCGCCGCCCCAAGCACGGACGCTGAGCCTACTGGGAAGCGGTCGCCAGGCGCGCGGCCAGCTCCTGGCCATCCACAGAGCGTTGCCCGCTCTCGAGCGCGTGCGCGTTTTTAGTCCGACGGAAGCGAATCGCACCGCCTTCGCCGAAGAGATGAGCGCCTGGCTGGGCATCGTCGTTGAGGCTGTCAATAGCCCGCGCGAGGCGCTACAAGACGCGGCCATCGTCAGTCTGGCGACGAATTCTCGTTCGACGGTGCTTGATGCCGATTGGGTCTCTCCCGGCGCTTTGGTTATCTCCATCACCAGCGGGCAGTTGCCGCAGAAACTGGTGGCGCGTTCGCGGGTGATTGTTTCATGGAAAGAAGAGGTGTTGGACGGCGAATCTCCGCGCCAGCCTTACACGATGATGATTGCCGCGGGAACCTGGTCCGGAGACAAAATCGCCGGCGAACTTGGCGAAGTGATTTTAGGGAGAATCCCGGCGCGGCCAAGCGACGGCGAGACGGTTCTCTTCGAATCGGTGGGCATGCCGGCGATAGATTCCACTGCCACCGCATGGGCGTACCATTGGGCCGTGGAGCAGCAAGCCGGGTTGCCTTTTTCGCTCGGCTGAATCTTCGGCGCTCAGGGCGACCAGCCGGTTGCCCTACACCCGCCATTGCTTACCCAGCGGCGTTGACATCACGCTGCGCAGTCGGCTATTGTCGCGCCGTCGCAATCGACTGACTAAGGGGACAGAATGCCTGCGCGCACCGGCGCCGAATATCTAGCGAGGCTCGCCGACAAACGCGAGATTTGGTTTGAAGGCAAGCGTATCGAGAACGTAGTCGACCATCCTATTCTGGGACGTATGGCGCGCACCCTCGCCCAACTTTACGATTTGCAGTGGAACCCGGCGCTGTAAGCAAAGCTCACTTATCCCTCGCCCAAGACGGGCGATCCCGTCAGTATCGCCTTCATCCAGCCGCGCAGCATCGAAGAGCTAGTGCGCCGGCGCGCGATGTTCAAACACTGGGCCGACTTTAGTGGCGGCATGCTCGGCCGGACACCGGACTATCTCAACACGATCCTTGCCGGCTGCGCCTCGTCTCAACCCTACTTTGCCAAAAACGAGCCGGGGTACGCCGAGCGCATCGTCGCCTACTATGAGTTCTGCCGCGAGCGCGATCTCTGCGCGACGCACACCTTCGTCGATCCGCAGATTAATCGCGCGCGCAGCCAGTCGGAGCAGGCCGACCCTACTGTGCCGCTCCACATCGTCGGTGAGAGCGCCAAGGGGCTGGTCGTGAGCGGCGCGCGCATGCTCGCCACGCTTGCGCCCTACGCGGACGAGTTGTACGTCTTCCCGTCGCCGTCGCGCACGCAGCAGAGCGATGCGCCGTGGTTCGCTTTTGCCTTCGCGGTACCCGTGGCAACACCCGGCTTGCGCTTTATCTGCCGCGAGAGCCTCGATATCGGCGGTTCGACAGCCGACTATCCGCTCACCGCCCGCTATGAAGAGATGGACGCAGTCGCCGTGTTCGACGACGTCGTGGTGCGTGGGAGCGGGTGTTTTTGAAAGGCGACATTAGGCTTTGCAACCGACTGTTCCGTGACACGCCAGCCTTCCTTCACGGCATTCACCAATTCACCGTTAAGAACCTGGCCAAGGCGGAGTTCATCCTCGGCGTCGCAAGCCTTGTCGCCGACGCCATCGGCCGCACCGAACTGCCCGCTTACCAGCAGATGCTCGGCGAAATTGTCGACGCGGTGGAAACCGAGCGCGCTTATCTGCGCGCCGCCGGGGCCGACGCGATCACCGACGAGCGCGGCTTCGTGCACCCGAACCCCGACATCATGTCGACGGCGCGCAATTATTTTCCCAAGGTCTACCCGCGGCTCATCGAAATCCTGCAGCTCATCGGCTCCAGCGGGCTCATGGCGACGCCTACCGAGCGTGATCTGACATCGGAGCTTGCGGATCAAATCAACCGTTACTACCAATCGGCGACGCTCATGGGTAAAGAGCGGGTGCAGCTCTTCCGCCTTGCCTGGGATTTGTCCTGCAGCGGGTTTGCCGGTCGGCAGGTGCTCTACGAGCGCTTCTTTGCGGGCGATCCCTTTCTGCTGATGGCATCGCGCTTTACGAGTTACGACCGCAGCGCCGCTGTAGCGCGGGTTCAAGCGCTCCTGTCGCGCAACGCTGCTGAGGAAACAGAGAAGTAGCCGCCGCAGGGAGCTAACCGCGTTTAATTTGTTGTGACGTCTTGAACTGCTAAGACGACTGGAACTCTGGAACTATTGTTTCAAAAAGGAGAGCGACAGATGAACATCGATTTTCACGCTCACTTTTATCCGGAGACTTACCTTAAGAAACTCGAAGCGTCGAACGGCGACGTCAGAATCGAAACCAACGAAAAGGGTGAGAAAATTATTTTGAGCATGGGCGCGAAAGCCGGGCCCATCACTCCGGATTTCTTCGACATCGACGTTCGGGTAGACCGTATCGAAGAAAACCGTGTCAACATGCAGATCCTCTCGTCGCCCCATCCCGGCGTGGACCGTTTTTCGCCGGCAGAAAGCGCCGATATGAGCCGGATCATCAACGACGGCATCGCCGCGGCCGCCAAGCGCTATCCGAAACACTTTCAGGGTCTGGCCATGCTGCCGCTGATCGACTCCAAGTTGGCTTTGCAAGAGCTAGATCGCGCAGTTCTCGACCTCGGCCTCAAAGGCATTTGTATGCTCACTAACGTGGCGGGTAAAACCTCGGACTCGGACTTTCTCATTCCCGTCTATGAGCGCGCGCAGGAGCTGGGCGTGCCGATATTTATCCATCCGACCACGCCGCTGGGTGCTCAGGTGATGCAGGAATGGCGGTTGGCAATCGTTCTTGGGTTCGAGTTCGACATCGTGCTCTCCGCGACGCGGCTAGCCTACGCTGGAATCCTCGAGCGATTCCCCGAGCTCAACTTCGTAATCTCGCATTTGGGCGCCGGCATCCCGTTCCTGGCCGGGCGCATCGACCGCGGCTATCACGATCCCACATGCGGCATAAAAACCAAGAAGGCAGCCACGGAGTATTTGCGCGAACTCTATTGCGACACCGTCTCATTCTACCAGCCGGCATTGGCGATGGCCTACGAATTCTACGGTGCCAGCAGGATGGTTCTCGGCAGCGATTTTCCGTTGATCATCGGCGATCTCCCCGCGGCGATTCCGAGCATCGAGCAAATGAACATCCCCAAGCGCGAGAAAGAAAAAATTCTCGGCGACAACGTCAAGCAGCTTCTGAAGTTGAACTTATAGACCGCTAGGCTCCCAAAATCTCGCCTCGGCCGACGCTGCCAGCATCTGGCTTGCGCCGTTACTAGTGGCGTGCAGCGGATCGGCAGGGACTTTGAAGTCTTTTGCATCTGGAGCCGCAGCCGGCGAACACCAACGGTAAGATCGCGTTCTATGGCGCGAGCGTCAGCGCCACACGAAACCCGTAGTCGGCATACTTGAAACTCGGCGGCAGAGAGCTGCGCGCCGCACAGCGGCTAAACTTGATCCGGTGGCGCCATGAGCCGCCGCGCGATGCGCGTCTGTGTCCGGACGATGGACCCCGCGGATTTCTCTCCGGCGAACAGCGGTAGTAATAATAATCGTAATAATCGCTGCACCATTCATGGACGCCTTCGCTCATGTCGTACAGGCCAAAGTCGTTGGGTTCGTTGACGCCGACCTGCTGCGGCCCGCCGGTCATCGCATCGCAACCCGCATACGGGCGCTCCCAAGGCGGCTCATCGCCCCACGGATAAAGCGCGCCCTCGCGCCAGCCCCGCGCCGCCCTCTCCCACTCCGCCTCGCTCGGCAGACGGAAGGGTTGGCCGATCCGCTCCTGCCACTTGCAGTATGCCATGGCATCGTCCCAGCTGACGCCCACCACCGGCTGCTCGGGGTCTGCAAACATCGCATCGGACCAGAAAGGTGGCGGCTCTACATCTGCCTCCGCAATAAAAATTCCGTACTCTCTGTTCGTGACCGGAAACTTTCCGATGGCGAAGCGGTCGAGCCAAACTCGATGGCGCGGCGTTTCGTTTTCCTGACCCTCCTCGCTTCCCATAAGAAAAGCGCCCGCGGGGATCGTGATCATCTTGGCCAGTGCATCCGTCATAACGACAAAATTACGGCGGCCGAAGAAGAGATGTCAAGCTCGACTCATTGCACAAGCTCGGTGAATTGCCTATAAGCGATTGTCGATCTCATTGATGAATGGAGGCTTGCATGACGGCTAAAAACAAAATGGGTTTTCTAGGAAGATTCGCGATCGTCGCGGCGGCGATGCTCGGCTCTATGCAACTACTTTGCGGCGGCGCCGCGCACGCTCAGACCGCGCCGTTCTACAAAGATAAAACCATTCGGATCATCGTCGGCTTTACCGCCGGCGGTCTCTACGATCAGTACGCGCGCATTCTCGCGACTCACATGCCCAAGTACATTCCCGGCAACCCGAATATTCTCGTACAGAACATGCCCGGCGCGGGTTCGCTGACCGCGACCAACTATGTTCATAGCATCGCCAAGCCCGATGGCCTGACTCTCGGCATGCCGGGGAGCGGTCTCTATCTCGACCAGATGTTGGGACGCAAAGAAGCCACTTTCGACGTTACGAAATTGGCGTGGCTCGGCAGCGTGGACCAGAGGGACCTGTTGCTCTATATGAAAGCCGACACGCCGTGGAAATCGGTTGAAGACATTCTCAAGGCCAGCGAGGCGCCCAAATGCGGCGCGACCGGAACCTCGGATTTGACAACGATCATGGTGAACATTCTCGAAGAAACGCTTGGCCTCAAGTTCAACAACGTCAGGGGCTATCCCG
>JBBDNJ010000195.1:0-17805 GCA_040877705.1 Binatia bacterium
TTTTTGCTGAGAATTGTTCACCACTTCACCGGACACGTCGCCATTTTTAACCACCACATTTCTTAGAAAAACGAACTCGTCCGCCTTTTCAGCGAGCTGCGGTGTTGCCGGGATGGCCGGCATCGGCGGTGTGGCGATGAAGATCACGACAAGAGCGAAGGGCCAAAAAAGTCTCCATATCATAACTGCCTCCTTTCAGAGCGCGGAGTTAACCTTGATCCGACATTATTTAGAACCCGCTCGGGCGATGGTCCCTACAGCCGCAGGCAATAGGACACTGCCTTGAGGGCACCCCACACTCCCTAAGGGTGATGTTTCGTGCCGTCTGCGCCTTCGAGCACCTGTGCGCCCAATGCCCACGGCTTTCGTTCTCACCGCCTTCGCTTGCTGCTCACGGTATGCAAGTTTTGTCGGTTAGGATTAAGGCCAGCGTACCGCCGCAAATCCCGCTGATCAAGATCGCAAACGGCCCACGGAACGCCAGATATCGCGTGCTCTTGTTATGCGCGCGATGCGTATTTGCATTTTCACGGTCAAGTTAAGGCCGGCGCGCCTACAAGACGCCGGCCGGCTGCCTGCGGTGGACGACTTTTTTTGATTGCGATAAGTGAAATTCTATCATTGGTTGTTCGACCTTCTCGACGCAGATCCCAAGCACGCGCGCTTCAAAGCTTGAAAAGGCGCGAAAGTTTTATCCGCAGTGCGCGGCGTTCGTGGACGGCTTTCTCTTAATACGATGACACTGCCGAACGGGATTTAATTCCATCATGGTTATGCCTGCCGGTCATGGCGCATTCGCCGTGGATGCATTGATCTTGACGGGTTGAAGAACTGGTTCACCGTTACCCATGGGCAACGTAACGGCAGCCAAATTTGTATTCAGGTTGAATTAGAAGTACGACATGCCTCGTTAAACTGGCTTCGCCCTTCACCATCCGTGCTTGAGCCCGCCGCAGGTCATTCTTCATCATCACAGTTTCGGCGCTGCGAAAATTATCCTCTAGAAATTCGTTTTCTAATTTGACTTAGGTGGGGGAAAGCAGTTCCATGAGGCTGGATTAGCGAAAAAGTAACCGCGCTGTCTCTGGAGGAGATAGTGCTTGAAATAACTCGGCCGCGAACGCAGCATACCGCGCGAAGAGGCAATCCATGGAATCTATTGAAACAAACCTCGAGAGACGCAACACTTTTCAGCGCCTGTTTGCCAAGACAAGCTTCGGCCTCAACGCTGGGAATAATCTGCTCTGGCTGTTCATTCCGATTGCACTGGTCATTGCCTACCTGGTTCTTCCACCGCTGTATTTTATCCTCCACTCAAGCCTGATTCCCCCTATGGCAGCGCAATCCACGGGCCTCACGCTGGCCAACTATACCAACATTTTCGAGTCCACGTCGCGGTTCGGCACGCTGATCTGGAACTCCCTCGTTTTCTCTGTCGGTAGCGCGGCCTGGGCGCTGGTTTTTGGCACCGTCCTGGCTTGGCTGGCGGAGCGCAGCAATGCGCCCTTTCGCGCCATCGCCTACGTTGCCGCCTTTGTTTCCTTTGCCGTGCCTGGGCTGATCAAGGTTATCGGCTGGATACTTTTATTGGGACCTGATGCCGGGTTTCTCAACGTTGCCATCAAAGGGCTCACCGGCGTGTCCCCTTTCTTCGACATATTTTCTATGTCCGGAATGATCTTGGTGGAAGGTTTTCTCTGGACGCCGGTGGTTTTTCTATTGATGGCGACCCCATTTCGATCCATGGACCCTTCTCTCGAGGAGGCGGCCCTCGTTGCCGGTAGCAGCGACTGGCAAGTCTTTCGAAAAGTGACCTTTCCGATGGCCACGCCGAGTGTTCTTGCCGTGCTCATGCTGACCTTCATTAGAAGCCTGGAGGCCTTCGAAATTCCGGCGCTCATTGGCATTCCCGCCGGCATCGAAGTTCTGACGACCGAGATTTATCTCCAGCTTACGGCGGGTTATCTTCCTGAGTATGGTTTTGCCAGCGCCTACTCGGTCATTCTCATCGCGCTGGTCGCTTTAGCTCTCATGCCCTACTATCGAGTGACGCAGCACGGCCACCGATTCACAACGATCACAGGCAAGGGCTTTCACCCGCGCCGCAAGGATCTCGGCCGCTGGCGTTGGCTCGGCGGGTTTTTACTTCTGCTTTTGCCGCTGATTCAGCTCTTTCCTCTAACCGCCTTGTTTTGGTCCTCACTGACGCCCTACCTTCAGGCGCCGTCGATGGAAGCGCTGAGTCAAGTCTCGTTCAAGAACTACGCGACGGCCTTCAGTAATCCTAAACTGATGGGCTCCATCATGAACAGCTTGACAATCAGTATTACGTCCGCAACCGGAGCGGTTGTGTTAGCCTTCATTGCGGCGTGGCTGGTGGCGCGGACCAACATTCGGATGCGTTGGACATTGGACCGCCTTGCGATGCTTCCGCTGGTATTTCCCGGCATCGTCATGGGCGTGGCCATCTTGAACATGTACCTGACTCTACCCATTCCTGTGTACGGCACAATCTGGATCATGGTGGCGGCGTTCATCCCCCGCTACCTGCCCTATGCCATGAGATTCTGTCACTCGGGTTTGTTAGGGATTCACAAAGAACTTGAAGAAAGCGCGACGGCGAGTGGCGCGAGTTGGGGACAAGCCGCGCGCCAAATCATCGTGCCGTTGATGATGCCCGCGCTGTTTGCCGCCTGGATCTATATTTTTCTGATTACCATTCGCGAACTCTCCGTCGCCTTGCTACTTTATAGTCCGGGATCCGAGGTCATTTCCGTGGTTATCTGGGAATTGTGGGACAATGGCGCCGTTGGGACGCTGTCGGCGTACGCTCTTGGAATTACGGTAGGAACGGTGCTTCTGGCGAGTCTGTTCCGCAATATGACGCGCCGTTACAGTTTGGATGTATAACGGCGACCAATTACGAACTCGTCCTGAACCAAGCAAGGAGAACAGGAAACTCGGCATGACGGGTCTTATAATTCCCCGCCATGCCAACGAGGCCGCTGCTAGCGAGCGATGTCCCGCAGCAACCGATTCCACTTCTTCTCTTCTCTTATGTATTGCATCGTGCTCATGCCCCGTTCCGGGAACTCCCGTTTGAAGGGATAGTCCTTCCACGCCACGCCATATTTGTTTTTTTCAAAAATGGCCTGCCCCTCCGGGCCGATGATGAAATCCACAAGCAACAAAGCGGCATGGGGATGGGGTGCTTTGCTTACTACGCCCGCTCCCCCGGCGTTTGAGATCACAACGTCCATAGGCACCCAATTTAACGGCGCCCCCTGTTCCATCTTCACCAGGGCCTGGTTGCGGAATATTCCCGGCGATGATGCGATTTCGCCGCTAATGATCAGATCTCGCATAGCCGACCCGGAAAGCTTGAACAATTTGATTTCCTGAGATTTTAATTTCTCGACGTATTCCGCGCCTTTGAACTTTAGCATCGTCCCAATGACGCGGTCCCCGGTGCTACTGATAGGCAGGGCCATCTTGTTTTTCAGGTGCGGCTTCAACAGGTCGTCGAAGTTTTTCGGTACGTCCTTTTCAGCGATCAACTTCGTGTTGTAACCAAAACCGATAAATGCCTCGCGATCGGTTACCCAATAAACGCCGCCGGCATCGGCTTTCGTTCGGGCCTCATCGGGATACTTTTCATGATGTGGAGACGTGTAAGGCCGTATGATCTTTTTGTCGCGCAACAGCATCAGAATCCCCGGAGTGCTCTCGATGGCATCTACCAGATGGCGTCCGGCTTTAGCTTCGCCCAGTATTTTCGGGGCGATATCTTTGCTGCCGGCGCGATAGACCTCAATTTCGACATCAGGGTATTTCTCCGTAAATGCTTTGACGATGCCCTTGTAGGTCGTGCTCGTCAGTGAGGTATACCACACGACTTTGCCCTCTGCCTCTGCTCCCTCAAGAAGTATTTTTTCTCGATCGCCACCCTTATAGGCGGCGAGTTCGTCCAGAGTCTTTGCATGGCTGGGTTGTCCCCAAACAACTGAAGACACCATTAACGTTACGGCAGCAATGACGCTAAAGATTTTCATTTTTCCCTCCTCATACTGGCCATAGAGATTGTTCCGCGCATCAATCTATTTATCTATTCTATTTATCTATTCGACTTCATCATAGAGCGCATATTTCCTAAGGCAACTCCGACATCGAATATTTTTAACGCAGCTTGCGTGCATGGGCGGCGCAGGATCATGCGCAAAAAGATTGTGACGCGTTGTAATAGCGCTGTGGCACGAAGTAGACAGGGGCTTTCGATTGGGATAAGTGAGGAATAGCGCTGAAAACTATTTTTAGATCAACGAACACCATGAATTTAGGAGCTCTCGAAGGAACTGTTTGCATCGATGTGAGCGGCCATGTCGCCGGTCCTTATGCAGGAAGCTTGCTTGGCGACCTCGGCTGCGAGGTTATCAAAGTGGAATTACCCACCGGCGGCGACACGCATCGCGGGCGCAATCCTAAGTACGAAGGTTACGGCCCCAGTTTCCGTGTGCTTAATCGAAACAAAAAGAGCGTCACGCTGGATCTGCGGCAGAAAAGAGGCCGGGAGATTTTGCTCAAGCTGTTGGCCACGGCGGACATTTTTCTGGAAAACTTCCGGCCGCCGACGCGGAAAAAACTCGGGCTCGATTTCGACGAATTGTCTAACTTGAATCCGAGACTCATTCACTGCTCGATCACCGGCTATGGCCAGAGCGGTCCCTATCGCGATAAGCCGGGCTTCGACACCATCGGTCAGGCGCTGGGCGGTATGATGAGTTTGGTCACCGACCTGGACGATCCGAAGGTTGCCGGAGTCTCTTTCGTGGATCACTCCGCGGGTATTTTCTCCGCGCACGGCATCATGGCCGCCTTGCTGGCCCGGACCAAAACCGGGCGCGGTCAGTTTATCGACGTATCGCTGCTGCAAGTCAGCATCGCGTTCATCGAGTCCCATGTGGCGGATTATCTGAACGGCGGCGAAGCGGTCTCGCGCGAGAATTTTCCCAAGGGCCGGATTTACAGTTTGCTCGACTGCGAGCATAAACCTTTCATGGTTCATCTCTCAGGCCATAATGAGGCCTGGGAGGGCCTGCTTAGAGCGGCCGAACTCGATCGATTGATCGGCGACCCGCGCTTTGCCACGCGTAAGCACCGGACCGATTGTCATGATGAGATTGTCAAGATCTTACGCCAGCAATTCAACACGAAACCGCGCGACTATTGGCTCCTTCGACTCGATGCCAACAACATCCCCAACGCGCCGATCAACACGGGCAAGATCCCAGTGTCAGACTTGCTCAACTTGCCTAACTCAAATTGCGCGACATTAGAAAAATGCACGTGTCCTTCATGCGAGCTTTAGAATGTTTCCACGCCGTCACCAGGACCTTTCTTGCCGCTGTGTAAGATGCGTGCATGCGCGCTTCAAAGCTTGAAAGGCACAAAGGTTTTGACTGGCGTGCGGCGTGCCACCCGCCGATATCGACGCACTCGCCGGCGTGGCCGCGCGGCTTTCGCGGATGGCCTATAATCTTCGCGAGGATATCGCCGAGCTGGATTTGGATCCCGTGATGGTTTTAGCTCACGTTCAAGGCGCTTTCGCTGTGGACGCGTTGCAATGCGCGGAACGGCATGAGCGAATTGCTCTGCGTGAGCGCCCGCCGCCGCAGGATATCCAGGTAGACAACTTTTTCTGATTGCGATAAGTGAGATTTGTATGTTCGTATGCTGTGCGAACTGCAAAACGGCGGTGACACGCACCGCGTCAAGAATGGCGGTCTTCCGCGCGTTGTTCGGGCTAATGAATCAGTGGTATGATAGATCGGAAATTTTCTATCCGCAGCGATGTAATTCTCGTCGCATTGTCCTAATCCAGCATCACGCCAGCGCGCCCCTGTTGTCTTCTATGCTCTTTCTCACCCTCGCCGGCAGCGCCTTCTCGGCGGTACGCAGGTCGTAGGTCATTTGCAGGTTCATCCAGAATTCCGCCGAGGTTTTGAAAAACGTACCCAGGCGGATCGCCGTGTCCCCCGTGATGCCCCTTTCGCCCTTCAGAATCGCCGTGATCCGATTGGCCGGCACCCCTATCGCCTTCGCGAGCGCGTTTGCTGTCATGCCAAGCGGCTTCAGAAATTCCTCGTTGAGAATTTCACCGGGCGGCACCGGCCGCATTCCATTTTTTTTCATCGTCGTCACCTTTTAATGATAATCCGCAATTTCCACGTCGCGCGGACCGTCATCCTTCCATGTAAAACAAATCCGCCACTGATCGTTGATCCGAATACTGTATTGCCCTGCTCTGTCTCCCGACAGTTTTTCGAGTCTGTTTCCCGGACTCGATGCCAGGTCTCCAAGCCTCACCGCACTATCGAGCATGACCAGCTTGCGCTCCGCGGCTTTCCTGAACCCTGAAAATTTTTTAATATTCTCGCCGCCGAAGAAATCCTCCGTTCTTTGATCCTTGAAACTTCTTATCATCTACTTTTATTCCTAACATTGTTTATGACTTACGTAAAGCATAAAATACAAATCCATTCTAAGCACCTATCCCATTTGCGTCGATTGTTTTTTTTCCTCGGCCGCAACAGTCTTCCACCTCCAATTTAGTGAATGCGCTAAAATTCGCCCCGCGCCGTGAATTGAGGCTAAATCAACCAACAACCGCCTGAGGGCCGTCGCTCCGCTGCTCCGCTTTTTTGGAATCCGACAACGGCTTTACTTTTTCTGGCTATCTATCAGAGTTTCGACGCTGATAAATCCGACCTGCCCGGACTCGAGGCGAATTTTGAAGCCATTAATGCCGTCTGACGCCGCGCGCTCGATAACTTCGACAACAGTATACCCGATCGTGATTTTCATTTTTGATCACCTCCCTATACTCTATATTTATGCGCGCAGAGAATTTTACTGCTTTGCGCGGCCGCGCTCTCGGCTTGGCATGTGGTGGAAAACCTCTTTCGATTGCGATAAGTGAATTTCTTAAGGATTTGAACCCAATCATGATTGCTGGAGCACTAGAAGGAACAGTCGCCATTGATGTGAGCGGCCATGTCGCCGGTCCTTATGCAGGAAGTCTGCTTGGCGACCTCGGCTGCGAAGTCATCAAAGTGGAACTACCCAACGGCGGCGACACGCATCGCGGGCGCAATCCTAAGTACGAAGGTTACGGACCCAGTTTCCGTGTGCTTAATCGAAACAAAAAGAGCGTCACCTTGGATCTGCGGCAAAAAAGAGGCCGTGAGATTTTGCTCAAGCTGTTGGCCATGGCGGACATTTTTCTGGAAAACTTCCGGCCGCCGACGCGGAAAAAACTCGGGCTCGATTTCGACGAATTGTCTAACTTGAATCCGAGACTCATTCACTGCTCGATCACCGGCTATGGCCAGAGCGGTCCCTATCGCGATAAGCCGGGCTTCGACACCATCGGTCAGGCGCTGGGCGGTATGATGAGTTTGGTCACCGACCTGGACGATCCGAAGGTTGCCGGAGTCTCTTTCGTGGATCACTCCGCGGGTATTTTCTCCGCGCACGGCATCATGGCCGCCTTGCTGGCCCGGACCAAAACCGGGCGCGGTCAGTTTATCGACGTATCGCTGCTGCAAGTCAGCATCGCGTTCATCGAGTCCCATGTGGCGGATTATCTGAACGGCGGCGAAGCGGTCTCGCGCGAGAATTTTCCCAAGGGCCGGATTTACAGTTTGCTCGACTGCGAGCATAAACCTTTCATGGTTCATCTCTCAGGCCATAATGAGGCCTGGGAGGGCCTGCTTAGAGCGGCCGAACTCGATCGATTGATCGGCGACCCGCGCTTTGCCACGCGTAAGCACCGGACCGATTGTCATGATGAGATTGTCAAGATCTTACGCCAGCAATTCAACACGAAACCGCGCGACTATTGGCTCCTTCGACTGGATGCAAACCGCATCCCCAACGCGCCGATCAACACGATCGCCGAAGTTTTTGACAACCCGCAAATCCAGTATATGGGAATTCCCAAGCAGATTACGCACCCGAAGATGGGTGCAACAAATTTGATCGGAAGTCCAATCAATCTGTCGGACACGCCGCCAAGGTTTTACCGCGCGGCGCCGTTATTGGGCGAGCATACCGAAGAAGTGTTGAATCGACTGGGTTACGATGACGACGCTATCCGGCAATTGCGTACCGAAGGAGTGATATAAAACTGTTTCAAGTCTTGTGTTCGCCTTTCCCAACCCGGAACAATAAACTCTAAAACCCCAAACAGCAATAACGATTTAGAAGGAGATACGCATGGACTTTAACGTTTCCGCCGACCCGGCCCATGTGGTGGAATTCAGAAAAGAGGTCTCCGCCTGGCTGGCCGAGCAGTTTAAAGGTCATGAGCACTTGCGTTGGTCGGCTTCCTGGTCGACGCGCGAGGACGATGAAGAATATAAATTTCGCCGTGGTCTGGCCGAGAAACTGGGCGCCAAGGGCTGGCTCTTTCCGTTGTATCCGAGAAAATACGGCGGCGCCGAGCTCACCGTCGATCATCAGATGGTGCTGGAAACCGAGCTTTTCAAGTATGGCCTGAATTTGTCGCATACATTTTACACCCTCGCGCGTATCGTCGCGCCGGTGCTCATTCGCTGGGGCAGCGAAGAGCAGAAAGCGGAATTCCTGCAACCGATCACCCGAGCGCAAATTTGCGTTTGGCAGGTCTTGACCGAGCCGCACGGCGGCAGCGACATCGCCAATTGCCAGACTAAAGCGATCCGCGACGGTAACGATTATGTCGTCAACGGTCAGAAGGTCATGGTCGGCCATCACCTTCCGCCGGATTATCTCTGGACGCTGGTCTGCACCAATCCCCAGGGTAAGCGGCACGAGAACCTCGCCTGGTTGCATATCCCGGCGAATCTTCCCGGCATCACGATCCAGCACATGAATCTCATGATGGGCATCAAGAACGCCGTCTTCTTCGACAACGTGCGCGTGCCGGCGAAATATCTTATCGGTGGCGAGAACAACGGCTGGAAAGTCGCCAGCACCCACATGGAGCTCGAGCATGGCGGCGACGGCCGAATCGCCGTCGATCCGCTCATAGATCGCGTCATCGATTACTGCCGCAAGACGCGCATCGACGGCAAACCGATTATGGAAGACCCCAGAGTGCGTGATCTGATCGCCGACATGATGATCGAGTTAAATACGCTCCGGCGTTTTAACCAGCTCATCTACTGGCGCCGTTTCGCGAAAAAACCCCATCCCTACGGTGGCCCGCAGCAGCGCTACTATCAGCGCATGATGCGCTTGCGTAACGGCGAACGCTTGCAGGCAATCATGGGCGCCGATGCGTTGGTGCAAGATTTGTCGGTGCACGAAGTAGTGGATTTCGAATACGCCGTGCGCACCGGTCCGGGACAGCTCCACGGCGGCGGAACGCTCGACACCGACCGTTTGATATTTGCCCGTCGCCTTGGCTTAGGCCGTCCGACAACGGAGAAAGCGCCGGAAACTGATTAACAGGCAATTCGCGGGAACCAACATTTTGAACGGCTTGAACATTTTGAACCAAACGACGCTGATCGTTCCAACCGTTCAAGTCGTTCAAAACGTTCAAGCCGTAGGAGAATAAGATGGACTTATCGTTAAGCGAAACTCAAGAGGAATTTAAAAAGGTCGCGGCGGACTTCGTCAAAGCCGAAGTGCCGGCCCATCAGATGACCCAATGGTATAAAAACAAGCAGACCTTCCAACCGCAGCTCGTGAAGAAGGCTGGCGAAATTGGCTGGCTCGGCATGATGCTGCCGGAGCAGTATGGCGGCTCGGAGGTTTCCGCCACCGATTGCGCCGTGGTTTTCGAAGAGTTGGGGCGTGGTCCTGTGCCCGGGCCGCTATTTACCTCCGGCATACTAGCCGCCCAGATGATTTTCGAAGCCTGTGCGGAAGAGCAGAGAAAGATTTTATTGCCGCCGCTCTGTAAAGGTGAATCGATCGTGGTTCCGGCGATAACCGATAAAGCCGCCTATTGGGGACAAGAAGCAGTCGAGACACGCCTGAGCAAAACTGCCGGCGGCTATATCATGAACGGTACCAAGCCTTTCGTCTTCGACGCCCAAGCGGCGACGAGCTTTCTCTGCGCCGTACGCACCGAGGAAGGCAAGGTTGTTTTTCTCGTCGTCGATGCCCAAAGTCCCGGTATCACTATCACGCCCCATATCGGCTTCCTGGTTTCCGTCGCCGAAGTGCGTTTCGACAAAGTCGCGGTGCCATCGTCGAACCTGCTCGGTTCGAGCGGCGCGAGTTGGGCGATGCTGCAAACGGCGCTCGACCGCGCCTTGCCGGTTCTCTGCGCCTACCAAGTCGGCGCCTCGCAGGAAGTTTTCGACATCACCTGTGAGTATACGCGCACCCGCGTCGTTTTCGGCCAGCCGATCGGCCGCTTCCAGCGCGTGCAAGACCACTGCGTCGATATTTCGATTCACCTCGATCAGGCGCGCTGGGCGACTTACGAAACACTATGGCGGCTCGACAGCGGCATGCCGGCACGCGCCGCGGTCCATGAGGCAAAGGCAGTCGCAAGCGAAGGTTATTATCAAGCGACAAACTACGCTCATATGGTTTGGGCCGGACCAGGCACGGATTACGGCCATCCGATGATGGCCCACAGCGTGCTCGCGCACACGCTCTATCAGTATTTGGGTACGCCGGGGCAGCACAAACGTTTGATGATGGATACGCTGTTCCAAAGAGCATAGTCGTCGACAGAATGCGAGTGTGGGTGGTCAGCAAAATTGGTGACGCTATTAGCCGGATGACACCAGAAAGCAGCCCGCTTTACGATCGTCACCCAGGCAAAGAATTTAGCTTGAAATAGATACCCCATAAGGTGTATCTCAGCTCTGAACAGTAAAAGTGCTTGTTTCGCCCGATCTTTCGTTCGTGATCGCTGGTCACCGAAAGGAGAGAGTCATGAGACGAAGTAACGTGCGGCTGTTTATCCTCAGTTTTGCCATCGGGTTGCTCGCAGCCACGGCAGCTCGTCTTATCGCCGCGGAAAAAGCTCCCTTCTATCAGAACAAGACTTTGACCTTCGTGATTAATTTCGCCGCGGGAGGTCCCACCGATATCGAGAGCCGGATCTACGCCAAACATCTAGGCAAGCATATTCCCGGGCGACCGACCGTGCTCGTGCAAAGTATGGGTGGCGGCGGAGGTCTTATCGCTGTGAATTACGTCGGCGAGGTAGCGAAACCCGACGGCCTGACGGCGGCCTATTTTACCGGCAGTCTTTTCCAGCACCAGATTAAGGATCCGGCGCTACGCGTCGATATCGCAAAATTCGGCTTTATCACCGGCGTTCAGGGAGTAACGGTTTCTTATATCCGTGCCGATGTCGCGCCCGGTATAAAGAAGCCGGCTGATTTCGCCAAAGCGCAACGTTTTAGAGCCGCGGGGCTAGGTATTTCGAGTTCCAAGGACGTGCGATTTCGCTTGTCATTCGACCTGCTCGGGCTGAAGTACGATTACGTGACCGGCTACAATTCCAGTTCCATCGCGCGTCTCGCGGTGCAGCGCAACGAAGCCCAGTATCACGATGAAACGCTCCCAAGTTACCGTTCGGCGGTGGAACCGCAAATGGTTAAAACCGGCATGGTGACGCCGCTCTATTACACCGATCTGGTGACACCGAGCGGCGAAGTGCTGGTCAGCCGGGATGTTCCCGAGCTTCAACCATTCACATTTTACTACAAGGAAATCTTCGGCAAACTGCCTTCAGGAATCAAGTACGAAGCCCTCAAAGCCGCCAACATATCGAGCACTAACATGACGCGGATGGTCCTCATGCCGCCGAAAACTCCTCCCGAAGCGATCACGATTCTGAGACAGGCGTTCGAGTCATTGGCGAAGGATCAGGACTTTCTCCAAGATGCGGTTAAAACCATGCGCTTCCAACCCCGCTTTGAAGTCGGCCAGGCCGGCGAGCTGCTGTTCAAACGAGCGTCGCAAACACCGCCGGACATCGTGAATTTTCTCCGACGATACATCGAGGAGGCCAATAAGTAATTTCCTCAATTCCGGCGGCGTCCTTAATAAAAGGTCGGCCTCTCCTAGGCAAACCCCACCGAAGTTCGACATCGAGTCGAGCAAATCGATTTTTCATTCCGTTGACAGCCCTCATTTTGACGTGATATCGCGGCAATAGGCCGAGGTCATAGAGCTGTTTTCAAAAGGCAAAACGACTCGCCATAAAATGAGCAGTTGTCCCTTTGAAATCCTTTTGTCAGTGCGGTCAGTCAGATGTAAGAACACATAACAAAGGAGAGTAAGTGTAATGAAGATTCTAGGTGTCCTGCTTTTGGTTTTGTTGCTGTGGCCCGCCGAGATGCATGCGCAGGGTCAAAAGCCCTCGAGTGTTTCCGAACTTGCCACATACACCGGCGCTAACCGGGAGCAGATGCTCTACTCCGGCGCCAAGGCCGAGGGCAAAGTCGTTTGGTACACGTCGTTGGCAGGCGGCTCTTATAAGGCAATGGTAAAGGCGTTCGAGGCTAAGTACCCCGGTGTCAATATCGAAGCCTATCGGGTCTCCGGCTCGGATATGACGACCAGGATGGTTGAGGAAGCCAAAGCTAAACGCCATATCGTCGACACGGTGGAGACCACCGAAGGCAACCTCATGTTCATGCGCGACCTGCTCTTGCTCCAGCCCTATCATTCGCCCCATCTTGCTTCCTACCCGGAGACCGCGAAAGAGAAAGCCGAGCGAGGCCTGTACTTTTGGGGTATCGCGCGCGAGTCCTATATCGGGTTTGCCTATAACAAAAAACTTCTTTCCCAAGGCGCTGTACCCAAGGACTTCTCAGGCCTGCTACACCCCGATCTCAAGGGCAGAATGGGACTATCGATCAGCGACCCGAGCTATAAACTTATCGGCGCCATTATCAAGGCTAAAGGTCTGGAGCTGGTAAAAAAACTCAAGGCCCAGGAGATCACCTTGCACACGATCATCCCGCCGGCATTGCTCGATCTGATCGCTTCCGGCGAGGTCTTGGCATCGCCGGGGATTTTTCGCAATCATACCCTCAATGCAATCGGCAGAGGAGCGCCGGTCCAGTGGGTGCCATTGGACCTCGTCCCGACCAATGTAGGCGGCGCCGCAATCTCAAGCCAACCACCCCATCCCCATGCCGCGCTGCTTTTGGCCGATTATCTTTTAGGCCCCGACGGTCAGGCCGTGTTGGAAAAATATCAATACGGCAGCGCCTCGAAGAACCTTGGCTTCACCCGTTGGCGCCCCGAACATGGCTCGACCACTGACAAATTTGAGAAGGATCTTGAACGATGGGAGAAGCTTTTAAAGGAAATAAGTCGCAAAGGGGGTTATTAAGTTGCGGGTGGATCGATCTGGTAAACGCCGGGCATGGAATGAAGAAGTGATCTTGGTCTGAATTTGTCGCCTTGTTTGCGGCAATAGGGATCCGGGAACCGCGGGAATCGCTTCTCTTGAGGGCTAAAACTATGGTGATGATGAACGGTGCCCAATGGTTGTTTCTGTTAACCGGAGTTACTTTAGCTTATCTGGTGCTGCCGCCATTTTTTTTTATTTTGCACACCAGCTTGGTGACGGACCGGGGCCTGCAAGCCGGTAGTTTCACCATCCAACATTTTATGAATATCGTCGACTCGCTCGGCGACGTTAAAACTTTACTGACCAATTCCATGCTTTTTTCCATCGGTAGCGCCGGAGTTGCCTTGGTGTATGGAACCACACTGGCTTGGCTTGCCGAGCGTAGCGACGCGCCATTTCGTAAACTTGCCTATGTGTCGGCGTACGTATCGTTCGCCATCCCCGGCATCATCAAAGTCGTCGGTTGGATCATGCTCCTCGGTCCGAGAGCGGGGATTCTCAATGCTCCCGTGGTGGCTTTAACCGGGGAACCGCTTTTTAATATATTTTCAATGGGTGGCATGATCCTGGTCGAGAGTTTTCTCTGGATACCCATCGTATTTTTGCTGATGTCGACGCCGTTTCGCTCCATGGATCCATCGCTGGAAGAAGCCGCAACCACTGCCGGCAGTAGTGGCTGGCAAGTTTTCCGGCGTGTCACTTTTCCGCTGGCGATACCGAGCGTTTTGGCCGTTTTGATACTGACTTTTATTCGCTCGCTGGAGGCCTTCGAGATCCCGGCGCTGATTGGAATTCCCGCCGGCATCGAGGTGCTCACGACTAAAATCTACCTGCAAATCAAAGGCGGTCTGATTCCCAAGTACGGCGAGGCCAGCGCTTACTCCATCATTCTCATCGTCCTGGTCGGCTTGGGGCTCATTCCTTACTACCGCATCACCAGCAAGACCTACAAGTTCACCACGATCAGCGGCAAGAACTTCCGCCCCAACCGTATCGAGCTTGGCAAGTGGCGCTGGTTCGGCGGCTTCCTCATGCTGGCTTTGCCGTTGCTGCAATTTTTACCGATCGTTGCCATCGCATGGTCCTCATTCCTCCCATTCGCTCAGGTGCCGTCCCGAAAAGCCCTTTCAATGTTGACGCTGAACAACTACTTCACGGCATTTTCCGACAGCAGCATTATTCGGTCGATCATGAACAGTTTGACCGTAAGTATCAGCGCGGCGACGATTGCCGTCATTATTACCTTTTTCGCCGCCTGGCTGATCGTTCGTGCTTCGATAAAAGGGCGTTGGGTGCTGGACCAAATGGCAATGTTGCCTCTGGTGTTCCCGGGCATAGTCATGGGCATCGCGATTTTGAAGATGTATCTCATCCTGCCTGTGCCCGTTTACGGTACGATCTGGATTATCGTTCTGGCATTCATTGCGCGTTACCTGCCCTACGGCATCCGATTTAGCCATTCCGCCCTTTTAAGTCTCCATAAGGAGCTCGAGGAAGGCGCGACGGCCAGCGGTGCCAGCTGGTTTCAAATGATCCGGCACGTCGTCGTGCCGTTGATCATGCCCGCGCTGCTCGCCGGTTGGATCTATATCTTTCTCATTACCTTTAAGGAATTATCCATAGCGCTATTGCTCTACTCGCCCGGTTCGCAAGTGGTGGCCGTCACCATATGGGAGCTGTGGGATAACGGACACGTCGGCGAGCTCGCGGCCTTTAGCCTCATTATCACCATCGGCACGGTGATCGTCGGTTCGATATTTCTCAACATCGCGCATCGCTATGGACTGCAGGACTAAACGATAGGAACAGTTCAATAGTTCAAACGTTCAAAGCTTGCCGCGGACTATATCCGGGGGTTCAACGTTCGCTCACCCTATTCGTACTGTGAGGTGTATTTGTGGAATTTACTATTATCGACGCGGATGCTCATCATCTGGATGGATCGGCTTACAAGACATACTTGCCGGAAAAATTTCGCGCCCGATCTGGACCTTATTTCCCTTCCTTCGGATGGGATATCTTTTTAAACGGCACTACGGGCCGGAACCCAAAAAATCCTCAGGAGTACTGCACCGACCTTGATGTAGAAAAGATCGGCGACGCCGTTGCCTATCCAAGTAACGCGCTCTCCATCGGCCTCGTGCGCGAGTTCGATCTCGCCGTCGAACTGGCCAAGGCATACAACAACTGGGCTTACGACTTCTGCAAGAGCAGTGGCAATCGCGTCAAGTATGCTGCGGTTATAGCGCCCCAAGTCATCCCGGAAGCCGTGAAAGAAATCCACCGCGCGGTCAAAGAAAGAGGGGCGGTCGGGGTCATGATGCCGACCTACGTCCAACAGGGGATAGACTTAGGCCAGCCTCAGTTCGATCCGATCTATGCGGCAGCGCAGGAGCTTGGCGTCCCAATCGGATTTCACGCCACCGCCCAAGTTGCGGCCGGCAACACGCGCTTTCACAAATATATCGGCGTGCACATGACCTCGCATCCCTTTGAACAGATGCTGTCCGTGGTATCGGTCATTTCCAATGGTGTGCTTGACCGCTTTCCAAGTTTGAAAGTCGGCTTCCTCGAAGCTGGGGTCGGCTTCTTGCCTTATTGGATGGAGCGCTTCGACGAAAAATATCTGCTGCGCAAGTCCGAGATGGAGCCGCTCAAGATGCTGCCCAGCGAATATATTAAGGCCAACCGCTGTTATTTTACCTGCGAAGGCGAAGAGTCTGCGCTACCGCTGGTCATCGAACAGTTCGGCGACCAATGTATGATGTACACCTCGGATTATCCGCATTGGGACCTGGAGTGGCCGCACAGCGTCAGCCAGGTTGTCCGGCGCAAGGATATTTCGGGTAAGACCAAGCAAAACATTCTCGCCGATAACGCAAAGAGCTTTTACCGTTTTTGAGGATCGTGCCTCCAGCCTCGCCGATAGCTCATAGGCACTCCTCACATGTCATCTCGAACGAAGTGAGAGATCCTTCTCGATCGAAATTCTTCGGCTTCGCCTCGGAATGACACAGCACATTCCGAGAAACGGAATAAACGATTCGCACGACTTGAACGATTGAACATTTTTACAAGGAGCCTTTAATGTCCGATAACAAACTGATCATCGCCGACATCAACGAAACCGATGGCATTGCCTGGTTGACCCTCAACCGCCCGGAAAAGAAGAACGCCCTCAGCATCGCCCTCTTGAGCGAGATGGCCGGCATCCTCCGCTCCCTCGCCGACAACGATAAGATACGTTGCATCGTCACCACCGGCGCGGGAGGTTCATACTCGTCGGGACGTGATCTTTATGACATGAGAGGCCAGGAAAACCGTCGCCGTACCCGCGGCATCGGTGGCGTCGCCGAAATCGTCGATATCATGCGCAAACTCCCTCAAGTAACCCTTGCGAAAGTGAGCGGTTGGTGCCTGGGCGGCGGCCTTGCCATGATCAATGGCCATGACCTCGTTATCTCGGCCGATACCGCCATGTTCGGCATGCCCGAAGTCATTCGCGGCAGCTACGGCGCGACGGCGACGCCGTCTCTCTTTCACGCCGGCATCCCGTTTAAGAAAGCCTTTTTCATTTCCCTGACCGGCCGGAATCTAACCGGAATCGAAGCTGAGCGGGTCGGCTTGGTATCTCAGGTCGTGCCGGAGAAAGACCTCGACAGCTATGTCGAGACTCTCGCCAAGGAAATCGGCAGCCGCAATGGCGCAACTTTAGAAAACGCCAAAATCGCCGCCTACATGCAAAAAGATCTTTCCTTTGAAATGGCTCTGAAAGCCGACGATCTGGTATCGCACCGTATGCGCTACTACACCAACCCGCTAAGCGATGTGGAAGGTTATCTCCATTCGCAAAAAGGCGGTGGAACGGTGGGGTATGTGAAGCCGGAAGACCGGAAGTAAGTCGCGGCAGACTTACCTGCGACCCTGTCAACGAAAGTAATGTTTACCAACTTCAGTCATGGTCATATAATCTGACTATGAGTACGCAAACCAAAACTGTACCTGCCGGCGAGTTCAAGGCGCACTGCCTGGCGCTCCTCGACAAAGTGGCCCGTACACGCTAACCGCTTATCGTAACCAAGCGGGGCAAGCCCGTCGCTAAGGTCGTTCCTACGGAAACCCGTAGATCGCCAAAACTCTCAGGTAGCGTCAAGTTCCACGACAACATAGTAGATCCGATACTTGACAAGTGGGACATTCCTTGAAGAGAGCGTTATGAGAATGCTGAAGATCGCGATATGCCTTTCCTGCGGAAGCGATAAAATTAAAAAGGTTCGCCGTAACTGGGCGGGATGTTTCAAGGGTAAGAAATATACGGTTCCTCATCTGCGTTATTACGAGTGTCAAGACTGCGGTGAGAAAGTATATGACCGCGATACTATGCGGGATTTCGAAACTCATTCCCCAGCTTTCGAACGGCTGTACTC
>JBBDNJ010000196.1:0-17754 GCA_040877705.1 Binatia bacterium
CAGCATGGCGCAAGCGTAAAGAAGACTATATCGCTCACGTCCAGTACGCATCGGCCTCAGTCCGCTTGATTTCAGCCTCAGATAAGCTGCACAACGCTCGTGCGATTCTGCGAGATTACCGCGTGCATGGTGAAAAGCTTTGGGACCGCTTCACCGGTGGAAAGGTCGGCACGCTCTGGTACTATCGGGCGCTGGTCGATGCCTTTTCAAAGGCAGAGAAAAATGAGCTGGTAGAAGAATTGGACCGTGTGGTTTCCGAAATTGAAGCAATGAGTCGCAGAGAAACGTAATGGCACTTCTGCCTAAGAATTAGGCATTGAAACCTGCACAGTTTCAGGTTGTTTGAGTTTTTGCTTGACAGGATATTTTGATTAATGTGATTACCTGCATTAATATTTTTAACATTGTTTATTAAGGAGAAAAAATGAAAAGCCATCTAAAAGGGAAGGAGATAACGACAGTCAATTGCAGCATATCTGCCGGGATGTTTAAGAGTGAGCGAATGGTTTCAGTTGAATTACCTGGCGGCCATGAAGTCACGGCTTTAGTTGACAGACGCCAGGTTATCCCTGATCGCGAAGTTAGTCCGAGCGAAGAATACAAGGGACAGGTAAAGGTTACCGTAGTTCAAGTCAAAAATAATTCCGCTATCATTGATCTTCCGCAACCCGGTCTCACTCAAGGACCACGCTTGGTGGTCCCAAAAAATATCATTAAGACGACACGATGATCCTAAGTGATCGAGAGATTCAAGAAGCACTAAAAAAGAAGCAAATAATAATCGATCCTATTCCTCAGCCACAGCAATACACCACGTCTGCAGTTGATTTGTGTTTAGGCGATGAGCTTTTTGAACTAAAAACGATCGCCGAATTGCAAACAGACGAACCCGCAGGAATGGAACGGGATGCTACCGTCAATCTGCTAACGGTAGACGTTAAAGACCTTTACAGAAAATACGCCAAGCCCTTACCTCGCGAACCTGACGGATCATTCAAGTTGCCGCCTCACAAATTCGTTCTTGGTATCACACGAGAATACGTAGAGCTTCCCCGTAAATCAAAAATCGCCGCTCGCGTAGAAGGACGAAGTACATTAGCTCGGCTCGGCCTCGTCGTTCACTTAACTGCTCCTACAATTCATTCGGGTTTCCCTGGTAGGATAGTTCTCGAAATGTACAATTTCGGAACCTATCCGCTGCGGCTGGTTCCGAACCAACTTGCCATATGTCAGCTGATTTTTGAGCGGATTGGCAAAGTTTCGTCGGGGCCAATCAACACGAGATACATTCAGCAGAAGACTGTCAGATAGTTATCAGCACGTTCCACGCGGGTCTGACTCGCCTTCTTCTGTCAGGAAGGCTGCCCTTTATATGGCGAGACTTCTTGTTGACCCCGGCAATGCTTTTACTTGACTTTCGGCAGCACCTTCTCCCCAAACAAATCCAACTGCCTCGGGTCCGGATCCGCCAAGCCGATAATCAGCGTATCGAGGCCGCGCGATAGAAAAGCTTCGATGCGATCGGCGACGGCGGCCGGTGATCCCACCAACGACGTGTTCGCTACGTCGGCCCGCAGGCGGCCGTAGTAGCGCATCACGTAGTCTTCGACCGTTTTCACGGCTTTCGCTTGGTCGTCGTTGATGGCCATGAAAGTTAGGCCGGCTTTGGTGATTTTATTGGGATCTCTTCCTGCAGCCTTGGCATAACCCGATACTTTCTCCCAGGTGGTTGGGAAGTCCGGGATCGCGGAGCTGCCGCAGATGAAACCATCCGCCCAGGTGCCGGCGCGTTTGAGCGCGGTTTCGGCACTGCCGCCGGTCCAGATTGGGGGATGCGGCTTCTGCACGGGGCGTGGGCCGATGGTCAAATTTTCCACGTTAAAGAACTTGCCTTTGTGCGTGACGTTGTCTTCAGTCCATAAGCGTTTCATGAGCTGAACCTGCTCGACCGCCCTGCTGCCGCGGTGCTCGTAGGGAATCTCGACCGCTTTGTAATCGCTCTCACGGCTGCCGAAGCCAAGACCGAGGGTGACGCGGCCGTTGGAGATGAAGTCTAAAGTCGCGACGATCTTGGCGAGATGGCTTGGATGGCGCAGGTTACCGAGCAAAACCGAGGTGCCGAGGCGGATCTTCTGCGTGGCGCCTGCTGCCGCTGCCAGGATGGTCAACGGTTCGAGATTGTCATAGGCGATGCGGTCGATGGTCCACATCGAGTGAACTCCCATCGCGTCGCATTTTTTGGCAAAGTTCACGACGTTTTCCGGTTTCGTCAGCGGCGCCGGGGTGACCCAGGCGAGTCCGATGTTAGCCATGGTGAATTCTCCTTTGGGTGCAGGTGTTCGATTAGATCGACTCAAAATAGACCAGTCATTAACCCCTTTTCAAGGTTTAACGTCTGAGATATACCGGACGGCATATAATCCAAGGAGGATAAAATACATGGAAGCTTCGACATTCATACTGAAAACGCCTCACATCAGCGGCGGGCGCAGCCATATTCCTCTCGCGAAAACGGAACACATGACGATCGGGCTCAATTACTACATCCCTGGACGGAAGAATAAATTGCACACCCATCCCGGTGAAGATCATACTTTTGTCGTGATGGATGGTCAGGCGACGTTCTACGACAAAGAGCATCAGGCGACGGTGCTGAACAAAGGCGAAGGGATCATGCTGCCGGAGAATCATTACTATTACTTCGCCAGCACGGGCGATCGACCGCTCGCGCTGTTTCGCGTCAGCGCCAAGAAGGGCAATAAGCCCAAAGTCCTTCGTGTCGATAACGAAGGCAACAAGAGAACCGACGAGGAAGTCGATTTCGTCGTCGTCGATGGTCAAGTGGTCGAGGGACAGTTCTGGGAAATGAAGTAAAGCGTCATGAAGATCACGGACGTCAAGACGATTCGCCTGCGCGCAGCGATTCCTCCCGAAGGCCAGGTTTTTAGCCGCTCGGGTGTGCGAAATATGCGCTCGACGACGCTGGTGGGAGTAGAAACCGACGAGGGCGTTAGCGGAATCGGCTCCTGTTCCGGAAACGGCGAATTGATCGAGGTAATCATCGCCAAAGTATTAAGGCCGCTATTGCTGGGTATGGACCCGACCGAGATCGACGCGATTTGGGACAAGGCATACGTCAGAGGTGGCCATAAAGAGTTCGGCACGAGAGGAATCGGCGTGGTTGCGTTGAGCGGCATCGACATCGCGCTGTGGGACATCCTTGGCAAGGTGCGCGGCGAGCCACTCTATCGGTTGTTGGGCGGCAAGTGCCGCGACAAGGTTCCTGTCTATGCCACCGCTCTTTACCCAGAGGAGCCTGCAACAGTGGTTCACAAAGCCCAAGCGTTCGCGGCGCAGGGCTTTCACGGAGTAAAAATCAAAGTCGGTTTCAATCTCGATCAGGACATTCGCATAGTCCGCGCCGTGCGCCGGGAACTGGGCAAAGACTTCGTCGTCATGACGGACGCGAACCAGGGTTATACTGTTGGGGTCGCGCTCGAGGCTGCAGAAGCTTTCTCCGAATGCGGCGTATTCTGGCTCGAAGAACCGCTTTTTGTTGAGGACATAGCCGGTCACGCGCTACTGCGAGCGAAAGGCAAAGTGCCGATCGCCGTCGGTGAAAACTTGCACATGTGCTGTGCCTTTGAAAATTTCGTGGTAAGAGAAGCGGTTGATTTTTTTCAGCCCGACGTCGCCCGCGCCGGTGGAATAACTGAGATCAGAAGGATTGCGGCATTGGCTGCCCGGCACAAGGTACCAATATCGTTTCACACCTGGGGCGATGCCGTTGCGCTGGCGGCCAGTATCCACCTTTCGGCGGCCACGCGAGAATGTATCGTTATGGAGTTGGACTACACGCACAATCCACTGCGTGCGGAGTTATTACGTGAGCCGCTGGAAGCGGAAAATGGCTTTCTGATTCCGCCGGAAAAACCCGGATTGGGCATTGAGCTTGATGCCGATGCGCTTCAGCATTTCGCTTTCGCGGGGGCCGAAGAGATCTCCGTGCGGCAAGAAACTTTGAGGACAATTTAGCAGCTTACTGTTTATTCGCTCCGTAACTCGTGTTATCCCTCGGGTCCAATTAACTTGGACCGGTGAGCATTCTTGCAGAGTAGCCGACGTTTCACAGTGCAGCGGGTTTTCAGGCAATCGCCGATCATTTCGATGAGGACTCGTTCCACAAGGTAAGAGCTTCAATCCCCGGTAGTGGTTCGGTTCCAATTGGAGTCTACTTTTAGCATCAAGAAAGATTCCTTGCTTTGCTCGGAATGACACACTTAAGCGACTTGTCATCCCCAGTGATTTTATCAATCCATCGATCTTGAAAGAGATCGAGGATAGCGGATTCGTGAAAAAGTTGAACCGCGATTAGCCAGCATTCGAGATCCGCACCGGTTTCGGTTAATGATTATTTCGGCTCAGTTCGCTGCGAGCCTGGTGCGTTCGTGTTGCCTTGGCAACCGAAGTTGCTAAGATTGTTTGGCTTTATGTACCAGGAGGATACGATTGCTGCCATTGCCACTGCCGCCGGTGAGGGCGGAGTGGCGATTGTTCGGGTTAGTGGACCGGATGCTGAAAAGATTGCCCGCAGGTTGTTCCAGCGCAAGCGAGATCAAGACGGGAAGCTGTGTTCGCACATGCTCTATCACGGTTCGATTCGAGATCCGAAAGCGGGTCGGATTCTCGATAACGTTCTCTTGACCGTCATGCGGCAGCCGCATAGCTACACGGGAGAAGACGTTGCCGAGATCCATTGTCACGGCGGTGCTTTCCTCGTGCGGCAAATTCTCGGTTTAGTGCTTGAGCAAGGAGCGCGACACGCAGAACGCGGCGAATTTACCAAACGCGCGTTCTTGAACGGGCGCATCGATCTTTCCCAAGCTGAAGCGGTGCTCGATCTGATTCAAGCGCGTACCGATAAGGGCATTGATTTGGCGCTGCAAAACGCCAACGGTCTACTATCGAGATGGGTTGGCGACCTTAGAGAAGAGTTGATCGATATATTAGTTCAAATCGAAGCCGCCATCGACTTCCCGGACGAAGAAATTGAGCTTTTGCAGCGCGATGCTCTGCTCACAAAGATTGCCGAGCTTAGAGAGAAAATCAGAATAATTATTGAAAGCTACGAATGGGGAAAACTACACAGAGAGGGCGCGCGGGTATGTATATGTGGACGACCGAACGTGGGCAAGTCGAGCCTTTTGAATGCCCTTGTAGGTAGTGATCGTGTGATCGTGAGTGCTATTCCCGGGACCACCAGGGATGTCATCGAAGAATCTCTGAATCTGGATGGATTACCGGTAGTGGTATGGGATACTGCGGGAATTCGCGATACCGATGACGCTATTGAAAAGATCGGTGTGAGTTTGTCGCGGGAGCATCTATCTAAAGCCGATGCCATCATTGTAATTTTCGACGGTTCCGAGCCGGTTACAAAGGACGATCTATCGCTCTTAAAAGAAACTGATTTGGAAATCAGCGTTATAGCCATTAACAAGAGCGATCTTGCACAGAAAATTGATCTTGATCAGATCAAGGGTTCGGTCGGCAACGCGGCCATCGTAGCTATCAGCGCGCAAAACGGCAGCGGAATAGATCAGTTGAAAGTAACACTGCGCCAGCTTCTGTCAGGGAAAAATATTGAGTCACCGGTGGTGCTGAGTAACCTGCGTCACAAAAACTCACTTTCCCGAGGTTATGAATTGTTAGGTATTGGAATGGAATCTTTAAAAATAATGGATCCACCGGAAATTGTTGCCGTGAATATTCAAGAAGCCAAAGAGAGTTTAGAAGAAATCGTCGGAATAGTAACTAATGACAAAATTTTAGAACGTATTTTTAGTAGTTTTTGTATAGGAAAATAACCATTAATAAATGTTAACTTTTATTGGTAAAGCTCTAAGGTCGCTATGTTCCACGTGAAACATTAATCATGTTAAACAATCAAATATTCGACGTTATTGTCGTTGGGGCAGGTCATGCGGGTATTGAGGCATGTTTGGCGGCCGCTCGTATGGGGTGCAAAGTTTTAATGATGACTTTAAACCTTGACCACATTGGTCAAATGTCTTGTAATCCTGCTATTGGAGGTATCGGCAAGGGGCATTTGGTCAAAGAGATCGACGCGCTTGGTGGTGAGATGGGTCGCGCTATTGATGAAACGGGCATTCAATTTCGAATGCTAAATACAAAAAAAGGACCCGCGGTTCGGGCCTCTCGAGCACAGGCGGATAAGGCGCTGTATCGACAACGGATGAAGCGGGTTCTTGAGAATTGTCCTGGATTAACGCTACGGCAAGGTAGTGTTGAAAGTCTATTGATAGGCGAAGGTGTAGTTAAAGGCGTTGAAACCCAAATCGGCGAAATATTTTATGGTCGGCGAGTCATTCTAACCACAGGAACTTTCCTCAAAGGCCTAATTCATATCGGAGATCGAAATTATTCCGCCGGTAGAGCTGGTGATTTTGCTGTCCAAGGTTTAAGCGAGCATTTGGCGCAGTTTGGGTTTAAGGTTGGCCGGCTTAAAACCGGGACGTGTCCACGCCTTAATGCTCGATCAATCGATTATACTAGATTGAAGATTCAGGACGGTGATGCATCACCGATTCCCTTTTCATTTTCCAGCAAAGCAATTATCCAACGTCAGATTCCTTGTCATATCACTTATACAAATCCTCGGACGCATGAGATAATTAGATCTGCGATTCATAGATCTCCAATGTATTCAGGGGTGATCCAGAGCCGTGGCCCTCGATATTGCCCGTCAATCGAAGATAAGGTCGTGCGCTTTGCCGACAAATCGCGTCATCAGATCTTTCTCGAACCGGAGGGGTTGGATACGGTCGAGGTATATCCCAACGGAATCTCGACTAGTTTACCATTGGATGTGCAGATTGAAATGGTGCATTCGATTGAGGGCCTCGAGAATGCAGAAATCATGAGACCTGGTTACGCAATAGAATATGATTATATAGAGCCGACTCAACTCTATTCTTCTTTAGAGACAAAACTTATTAAAGGACTCTACCATGCCGGTCAGATCAACGGGACAACCGGATATGAGGAAGCAGCGGCCCAGGGAATTATCGCGGGAATTAATGCGGTACTGAGCGTGCGCGGCGATGATCCTTTAATCCTATCCAGGGACCAGGCCTACATCGGTGTCTTAATCGATGATTTAGTAACCAAAGGAACGGACGCGGAGCCTTATCGAATGTTTACCTCGCGTGCAGAGTATAGACTTTTATTGCGTGAGGATAATGCCGATCTCCGGCTTACGGAAATAGGCTATAGGATCGGTGCTGTTGATGAAGAACCTTATCGCAGGCTCCATGAAAAGATTAGTGACATGGCTGGATTGACGAAATTGCTAGAATCAAAACAGCTTAGGCCAGTGCCTGAAACGAATTTGTACCTAGCTAAAATAGGATCGGCCAATCTGACCAATAAAACTTCGCTGGCACAATTGCTTCGTCGACCGGAGTTAACCATCGGAGACTTAGTTGGATTTGCGCCAGAAATTGCTCAGTATAGAAATGACACGGCAATACAGGCTGAGGTAGCAATTAAATACGCCGGCTATTTGGATCGGCAAGCGGAAATGGTTAGCCGATCAAAGAAATCGGAAGCTTTACTCCTGCCAGATGATACTAATTATGCCGAGATACAAGAATTGTCGCGAGAAGTTCGAGAGAAACTTTCGCGGCTTAGGCCACATTCGTTGGGACAAGCATCGCGGATCCCGGGTATTACGCCAGCCGCAATTTCAGCTTTATCTTTCTATCTAAAAAAACGCGAGACCGTTTCTTCATAGTATCGATTGTTCCAAAGGATCGGAAAAGTTTCACGTGAAACGATAACTTTTCACTTTCCTTTTGTTCTTTCGTGTGCTACAAGACGTTTTAATTCATTAATGGTATAATCTATTGATTTCCCTAGATAATATTGTTGGTAAGATTATTGCTATTGCCAATCAAAAGGGGGGCGTAGGGAAGACTACTACCTCAATCAACTTAGCGGCGTCGCTGGCTCTACAAGGGAAGAGAACACTGTTAGTCGACGTCGACCCGCAGGGTAACAGCACAACGGGTTTGGGAATCGATCGCGCTGGGTTGCACTCTAGCCTTTATGATGTCCTCGCCGGGGACCGGTTTTTGGGTGAAGTACTATGCCAGACGGAATTACCTCTGCTGCTGGCAATTCCGGCATCGAGAGATCTCGTCGGTGCCGAAATTGAGCTAGTAAGCGCCGAACGTCGTGAATACCGCCTCAGAGACGCTCTGGCATCTGTACGCGAGCATTACGATTATGTTTTGCTCGATTGCCCGCCTTCTCTGGGTCTTTTGACGTTAAATAGTCTTACGGCAGCGGATTCGTTACTGATTCCAATCCAGAGTGAGTATTACGCCTTAGAAGGTTTAAGCGCTTTGCTTGAAACCCTGCAGTTAGTGCAAAGAGGTTTAAATCCAAATTTATACCTTGAGGGAATAATTATAACAATGTTTGACAGTCGTAATAAGCTGTCGCATCAAGTCGTCGAGGAAATTCAAAAGCATTTCCCGGATAAACTCTTTAAAGCGATCATTCGCCGAAACGTACGTTTGAGCGAAAGCCCCAGCTACGGCAAGCCGGTTTGTTTATATGATGCCAGTTCCACTGGTGCCCAGGATTATCTCGAGCTGGCAAAAGAACTAATTGCTAATGGAGAGAAACATGTCATTGCAGAAAACGGGATTGGGTAAAGGTCTCAGCGCGCTTATTCCTGTTACGCCTGAACCTGTTCGTGAAGTTACAAGAGAAAATCCTAAGTCCGAAGTTGAAATCGACAAAATCATTCCGAGTCCATTTCAGCCCCGGCGTACATTCGATGACGCTAAACTGCAAGAGTTGGCGATGTCGATCCGCAATCAAGGAATTATTCAACCCCTCGTCGTTCGACCTAAAGGCGAACGATTCGAACTGATCGCGGGAGAACGGCGCTGGCGTGCCGCAATGAAGGCAGGTTTGAGCAAAGTGCCCGTCGTCGTCAGAGAAGCGAGCGATCACGATGCACTTCAGCTAGCGCTGATTGAAAATCTTCAGCGGGAAGACTTAAACCCAATCGAGGAAGCGAATGGTTACCGGCGGCTCCAAGAAGAATTTCAATGGAGTCAAGAGGAAATGGCCGAAAAAGTCGGCAAGAGCCGTCCCGCCGTCGCCAATGCCATGCGACTTTTATCACTGCCTGCGGAAGTGCAACAGGAAATCGCGTCGGGAAATCTACCGGCGGGACAAGCCAGGGCGTTGCTAGGATTGCAGAGCGAATCGACGATCCTTACCGCCTATCGCGAGGTTATCGCCAAAGCGCTTTCCACCCGGGAAACCGAGAAACTTGTTCGTAATTTAAAGCTCGGAAGAAGACGAAGACGAGAGTCACCCAACATGGATCCTGATTTACGCTCTCTCGTGGAAGATTTGCAGCGAACACTAGGGACGAAAGTAAGGCTATTGCCCAAAGCAAGAACAAACAAAGGCAAAATCGAAATCGAGTACTATACCCTTCCTGACCTCGAGCGAATCATCGAAACCATCACTAAGCGCTCCGCCGCTATGTGATACCAACGGTCATCGCCGAGCACCCGAATCACCTTCAAACTTCGAAAGGTAAAAGCATTTATTGGGCGAGCAGTAACTTCAGCTCTTGCGGATCTGTCACCGGCGCTGAGCAGGTGTAGTTATGACACACGTACGCCGTCGGAGCGCCGCCGATTTGAGTTTTGCCTGCTAACAGCGGTGAGATGTTATCCAGAAGCTCGTCAGGACCGACGAGTTGCAGCGTCATGTTCGGCGCGTATATCGAATGAATCACGCCGAGCAACTCGCCAATCCGATCATCCTGTTTGCCCACCAACACAACTTCTTTCGGCTTGTGCAAATAGAAGTCTAAGGCGCACAACATATGCGCGAACCCGAAGGGTTGGCTTGCCATCGCGTGCGAGTACGATCGAAGAACCTTTTCGGCTTTGCGGAGAAAATCCTCTTTACTGGTCAAATGGTAGAGCCGCAGTAATAGCTCCGTGGCCTTGGCATTTCCCGAGGGAATGGATGCGTCGAAAACCGGCTTGGCGCGGCTGATCAGTTGCTCATGTGAATTACCCGTATAAAAGAAACCTCCGTCCGTTTCGTCCCAAAATTCCCGCACCATAATCTCGGCCAGTTCAATGGCTCGTTGTAGCGCAGAACGATCAAAGGTCGCTTCATAAAAGTCCAACAGTCCAATTGCCAGAAACGCATAATCGTCGAGGAAGCCCAGTTGTTTGCCAGTGCCGTCTTTATAGGTGTGGAGTAAAAGACCATCGCGAAAAAGTCTGGTGAAAATCAGATCGATAGTCTGATTTGCCGCTGCTAAATAGCTCGATCTTGCCGAAAGCTTGATAGCCTCGGCTAACCCGGAGAGCATCAGCCCATTCCAAGACGTGATGATTTTCTCATCGCGAAAGGGCTTTACTCTATTCTCGCGCGCTTCAAAAAGCTTTTGCCTGGCATTTGCAACCAGCGCTTGAATCTCCCTGGGATTCCTCTTGAACAACTGGGCGGCCTGCTCCACCGTTAGGATCGGGTGAAGAATATTCGCCCCCTCAAAGTTGCCGAGATCGCTGACATCATAGATCCGGGCGAAGATCTCGCCGTCTTCTTCGCCAACTATCTGGTTAATTTGTGCCGGACTCCAAACGAAAAATTTACCTTCCTCGCCTTCGCTGTCAGCGTCTTGTGTGGAATAAAAACCACCCTCGCGATGCAACATTTCCCGAAGCACATACTCCAACGATTCCTCCATCACCCGCTTAAAAAACCCATTGCCGGTGGCGCGATAGAGTTGGCCCAGGATCCGAATTAACTGAGCGTTGTCATAAAGCATTTTTTCGAAATGCGGCACGAGCCACTTCTCGTCGACCGAATAGCGATGGAATCCACCGCCTACATGATCATAGATCCCTCCCTCAGCCATTTTCGTCAGCGTGTGGCTGACCATATCGAGAAAGGACTGACTCTTTCCATGATGATGATGGCGTAGAAACAGTTCATAAACACCTGGGTTTGGAAATTTCGGCGCTTGCCCTAGGCCGCCGTGGTTAGCGTCATAAGCGCGGGCAATTTGTTCGGCGGCTTTCCTGATTAAGTCTGATGCGAAATCATGCTCGTGATCTTCCGAGTGAGACATCCGTTGCAAGGCGGAAAGTATTTGTTCGACGCTTTTTTGTACATCCTGTGGTTTGTCTCGATACGCTTGGGCTACGCCTTGCAAGATACGGGGAAAACCCGGCATGCCATGGCGATCCTCGGGCGGAAAATAAGTCCCGCCGTAAAAAGGCTCACGTTCCGGGGTGAGAAACATCGTCATCGGCCATCCCCCCCTGCCGGCAAGCATCTGCACAGCGTTCATGTATATTTCATCCAGATCCGGGCGTTCTTCGCGATCCACTTTGATATTGACGAAAAGATCGTTCATCAGCATAGCGATCTGCTCGTCTTCAAAAGATTCCCGCTCCATGACATGGCACCAATGGCAAGCGGAATAACCGATACTGAGTAACACCGGTTTGTTTTCCCTCTTTGCCTTTGAGAAAGCCTCTTCGCCCCATGGATACCAATCGACCGGATTGTGAGCGTGCTGCAGGAGGTACGGACTGGTCTCATGAACAAGACGATTTGTGTGTTTCGAATCCATATGGATACCTCCCTATTAGTGAACGCTAACACAAACAGCAGAATGCCTAAACCTAGGGGGTCCGGTATAAATCCGGCAAAAAGCTGCTCCCTAAGTTTAAACCTAGTGAAGGTGAGTGTTACCCGAGTTTTAGAAAATGACTACGGCGAACGACTTCCGTTCCTCGAAGGATCGACAATGAAACAACCGAATGGACGTAAGCGCCTGTTAGAGGTGTTTTGCTTAGGGGACCGCGGCAAATCTGCGGGGCGATCCGCGGAACATTTTTGCTTTTATCGGATCTTCAGGTCAAACGCCACTGGTCCTTTTTCGCCTTTGCGAGTTTGGAACTGAACGGTATCACCCTCATTGAAATCTTCTATCTGATTGCGCGGCGCCAGGCTGCCGCGGTGGAAGAAAATTTCCTCGCTGCCGTCGTCCGGCGTAATAAAGCCGAAGCCCTTCTGCCGGATGAGTTTTTTGATGGTTCCTGTCATGACCCAATCCTCCTTAAGTGAGTTACGTCCATGAAGATATATTTATCCGATCCTCTCAACGCGATGCACGAACGTGTCATTGACAATAAAGCGGCATCTGCTTAGCTTGGTCTTTGATCTACATATAATTAAAGCAACTGTGATTTCAATTCTTTATTATATTATACCGGTCATGGTTATGGCCACGCGGTGCGTTCTTGTCAGGTCATTCGCAGCCTCAAACAGCGCCATCCGTGGACCTGATTCGGGCTGCGGACGTGGTTGTGAGCAAACCAGGCTACGGCATTTCTGCCGATATCATCAGACAGCAGATTCCGCTCCTCTACACCGATCGCGGGGAATTCGCCGAATATCCATACTTGGTTCAGATGCTCGACGACTGGGGGACCGCCGAGTTCATTCCGCAGGAGGAGTTGATATCCGTCAATTTGACACCCTATCTGAGGCGGCTGTTGAATAAGGAGAAAAACTGGCCGTGTATTCCCATGAACGGGGCTTCAATTGCAGCTGAAAAAATAATGGGTTTAATCGGATGATCAGCCCCGGCTGTTCCGATTCTCCCCGGCGATAGAAGTGTTGACAGTCCCGCTTGAATCCTCCAGATTAATCATTACCTATGGCGGTGGAAAAAGTCATTGTTGCTAAGCCCCGAGGATTTTGCGCGGGTGTAGAAATGGCGGTCGCAACGGTGGAGCGAGCTCTAGAAAAACATCGACCGCCGCTCTATGTCTTCCATGAGATTGTTCACAATCAGCATGTAGTTCGAGAATTTACCGACCGAGGCGTGAGGTTTGTCCAATCCGTCGATGAAGTGCCCGCCGGCGCGAAACTTGTTTTTAGCGCCCATGGAATCTCACCTGCTGTATGGCAGCAAGCAAAAGAGAGACAAATTGCGATCGTGATCGATGCCACCTGCCCTTTGGTAGAAAAAGTTCATCGGGAAGTAAGAAAATTTGCCGCGCAGGGGTACTCGATTATCTTGGTGGGCCACGAAAGGCATGACGAGATCGTTGGAACCAGCGGCGAAGCGCCGCGGCATGTTAGGGTTGTCGCCAATGTGGAGCAAGCCAGGACTGTTAACGTACCTGATGCTGATAAGGTCGCCGTTTTGACGCAGACAACTCTCAGCGTTGACGACACCCGTGAAGTGATTGAGGTCTTGAAGCAAAGATTTCCAAAAATGATCACGCCGGCCAAGGAGGATATTTGTTATGCGACACAAAACCGCCAGGATGCGGTGAAACAGCTTACTGGCGAGGTCGAGCTGGTGTTAGTAATTGGTTCACGTAACAGTGAAAATTCAAATCAGCTATGCGGTGTAGCACGGTCACAGGGAGTTCCTGCTTATCTAATAGACGAGATCCGTTCACTCGATCCCAATTGGCTCGTCGGTGTGGCTCGGATCGGCATAACCTCCGGTGCTTCGGTACCTGAGCATCTGGTCCAGGAGGCCGCAGATTTTTTTAAACGCCAGGGAGCAGAAATCTCTCATCTCGGATTTATCGAAGAAAATATCCATTTCGCCCTACCAACTGAGATCGTCCAAGCACAGTAGCAACAGAACCGAAAGACGGCCACATAGATTCACTGATCGCTTACAGTTTCCATGGGGTTGCTCGCTTGCCTTGGAATTGGGCATTTGCCTAAAATTTATGCTCCCAATTTGTTCACGACGTGGGCATTAGAAGACTAACCTATCGTAAACTAGATGGGAGTTTAGCAGCTCCGAATGGCACATCGGTTGCGTTTCCCTGACTAGCCAATCGTTCGGGCGACCAAGGGGGGTGCCGTGAAACAACAGCTTAAAAGCCTATTATTAATTCTCTCTTTACTTACTTGGGCTTTCCCGGAAGTAGTCGCCATCGCCCAAGAGGCGATTCCGTCGTCGTTAGCCCCTGCTCCATCGATCTCCTCCGCGCCTGCACCGCCTTCGGCTCCGCAGATCGACAAGGGTGATACGGCTTGGATTCTGACATCCTCGGCGCTGGTATTGATGATGACTATTCCCGGCCTTTTCTTATTTTACGGCGGTCTGGTCCGAGGAAAAAATATCCTTGGGACAATCATGCAGAGCTTCGTCGTTGTTGCGTTAATCAGCATTCAATGGGTGCTATGGGGCTATAGCTTGGCGTTCGGCCCGGACGTCGGTGGATGGATCGGCAGCCTAGCTTGGTTCGGCTTGAGCGGTGTCGGCACGGAGCCAAACCCGAATTATGCTCCCACCATACCGCATCAAGCGTTCATGGTTTTCCAAATGATGTTCGCAATCATCACTCCAGCGCTGATTACCGGAGCGATTGCGGAGCGAGCGAAATTCAGCACGTTTATTTTTTTCGTTTTGTTATGGGCGACCTTTGTTTATGATCCCCTGGCGCATTGGGTGTGGGGCAAGGGCTGGATGGGCGCGATGGGGGCGCTCGACTTTGCTGGCGGTACGGTAGTGCATATCAGCTCCGGATTCTCGGCACTCGCGGCCGCGTTATTTTTCGGGAGGCGTGTCGGCTACGGTTATGAAACGATGACACCGCACAACTTACCGTTCACAGTCATCGGAGCTTCTCTCCTGTGGGTCGGCTGGTTCGGCTTCAATGCGGGAAGCGCCTTGGCCGCAGATGGTTTGGCAACCGTTGCTTTTGTGACGACGAATACCGCAGCAGCGGCAGCCGCATTGGCCTGGATGTTTACCGAATGGATAACGCACGGAAAACCGACGGCTCTAGGCGCAGCCAGCGGCGCGGTTGCGGGCCTAGTCTCTATTACGCCCGCTGCCGGATTTGTTAGCCCCCTATCCGCAATGTTTATCGGCGCCGTCGGTGGGATGCTCTGCTACAAAGCGTGTAATCTAAAAGCCAGTTTCGGATATGATGATTCGTTGGATGTTGTCGGCGTCCACGGTATCGGTGGAACGTGGGGAGCTCTCGCGACTGGATTGTTTGCTTCCAAGGCGATCAATCCTGCTGGCAATGACGGACTGTTCTACGGCAACCCAGCGCAGCTTGGAGTGCAAGCAGTTAGCGTTTTAGCGACGATTGTGTTCGCATTTGTGGTTACCTTCATCATTTTGTCGATTTTAAAGGTAACTATAGGGCTAAGAGTCTCCGAAGAAGAAGAACGTATGGGATTGGATTTGACTCAGCACAACGAGCGCGGCTACGCATGATGCTAATGTTTGTGTTAAGGCTAGCTGCGCCTAGGAGAATATGATAACAAGGTTGACGATTTTGAATGTGCGCAAAGAAATAAAGAGGAGTACCTAGATGAGTGTGAAAGACGCCTTAGAGACGGCCAAGAAAAATAAAGCGGAGATCGTGGATTTCAAGTTTATCGACGTACCGGGATTATGGCAGCATTTTTCGATTCCGGCATCGCAGTTAAGCGCCGGGGTTTTCGAAGACGGGCTGGGGTTTGACGGATCGAGCATCCGGGGATTTCAGAGCATCAATGAATCCGACATGATCCTGCTTCCGGATCCTGATACCGCTATGATGGACCCGTTCACTGAACACTCCACCGTCAGCTTTGTCTGTAACGTTCTCGACGCCATCACCCGCGAACCCTACAGTCGAGACCCGCGCTTTATCACGCAAAAAGCTGAGAAGTATTTAAAGTCCAGCGGCATCGCCGACATCAGCTACTGGGGTCCTGAGATCGAGTTTTTCATCTTCGATAGCATTAGGTTTGACCAGAACCATCACGAAGGCTACTACCACATCGATTCCGAAGAAGGGTTCTGGAACGCCGGCAAAGAAGGGCCCAACCTCGGCAACAAGATTCGGTACAAAGAAGGATACTTCCCAGTTCCGCCCAGCGACCAATACCAGGACCTGCGCTCCGAAATGGTATTAAACCTGCAGAAATGCGGCATCACCGTCGAAGTCCATCACCACGAGGTCGCCACCGCCGGGCAGACCGAAATCGACATGAGATACGACACCATGACCAAGATGGCCGACAACGTCTTGTTGTATAAATATGTGGTCAAGAACACCGCAAGAAAGCGCGGCAAAGTCGTCACGGTCATGCCCAAGCCGCTGTTCCAAGACAACGGCTCCGGCATGCACTGCCATCAGAGTCTATGGAAAGCCGGCAAAAACATTTTCTACGACAAGAAGGGCTACGGACTGATCAGCGACACCGCCCGTTATTATATCGGCGGTCTAATCAAACACGCCCACGCACTGTGCGCATTTATCGCCCCCACCACTAACTCATACAGAAGACTGGTGCCCGGCTACGAAGCTCCGATTAATCTAGTGTACTCGGCCCGCAACCGCAGTGCCTGCGTGCGTATCCCGATGTATTCCAGCAGCGAGAAGGCCAAAAGGCTGGAGTTTAGAACCCCCGACCCCAGCTGCAACCCGTACTTTGCATTTCCGGCCATGCTGTTGGCCGGTCTCGACGGTATACGCAACAAAATCGAGCCACCCAAGCCCATCGACAAAAATCTTTACGAGCTTGAGCCCGAGGAAGCGGCCAAGGTCAAATCGATGCCGGGGTCCTTGGACCAGGCGCTTGATGCCTTGGAGAAGGATCATGAGTTCTTGCTCAAGGGCGATGTGTTTACCAAGGACGTGATCGAGACCTGGTTGGAGTTCAAACGCAAGCATGAAGTCGATGCCATCCGGCTAAGACCCCATCCTTGGGAGTTTGCTCTGTACTTCGATATCTAAAAAATGGCCAACGTAATCGCTATTACTTCCAGAGCGATCACGCCCCAGCCAATTGTTTAGCAGGGGGAGAAAATGAAAAAAATAGAGGCAATCATAAAGCCTTTTAAATTGGATGAAGTGAAACAACGACTGACGTCGGCTGGAATTACCGGTATGACGATAACCGAGGTTAAAGGCTTTGGCCGCCAAAAAGGGCACACGGAGCTTTACCGTGGAGCCGAATATACCGTTGATTTTCTTCCCAAGGTGAAAATAGAAATTCTCGCTGCCGACGAGATGGCGCCAAAGATTGTCGAGGCGATTCTCGAGTCGGCGCAAACCGGAAAAATCGGCGATGGTAAAATTTTCGTGTCGACGGTTGAAGAAGTTATCCGTATTCGGACTAGTGAGCGGGGTGAAGAAGCGATAAGTTAGTTTTTACTCACCCTTTTTCGCAGTCTGAAAAATAGTTCCAGCGCGATATGTTCAGCCAAGTATCTGCGAATAAGCGAGTAAGTTTGGTAGCGAACTTGCTCGCGACGACCCGTCCCAGCCTTTGCCGGGCCGTCCCGAAGTGTTGAAGCGGACTGGAGCTTAGCGCTGTCCAGAATTTTTGATCATCTCCGTTGTGACTACTTCCTATCTTTTTTTTCCTATCTTTTTTCTTCTCCGGGTTGCTTTCCAGGCTCAAAGCCACCAACTTCGTGGTAAACGACTTTCTTGTCTTCCTCAAAGGCTCTTACGGTTGGAACCTGCCCTGGTAAGCCGAGTTTCTTCCATTCACCGGCGACTTTATCGTACATTTCTTTGCGGAGCGCCGTCCTCTTCGAAAAAACCGGCAGGTGGCGATGTTCCTTACAGGCATTGATCAATGCCTTTGATCCATAGGGACGTTTTTCCGGCGGATTCTGTGTCGGAT
>JBBDNJ010000197.1:0-17714 GCA_040877705.1 Binatia bacterium
CAACCGCGACGGCTCGAAGCCCTCCGCGCCTGCGCGGGTTTCGGAAACACGCGGCTGCTCGAGCTTGAACCAATAGAATGCATGCGGCCCGAGAGTGAGAAAATACGGCAATTCACCGATGGATGGAAAGCGCGTATAGCCGAAGAGCTCCACCGGCACCATGTCCTTGTATGCCGACAGATCGAGCTCCACGAAGTTGACGAACCGCGAAAGGTTGGCCACCACCAGAATGATTTCATCGCCGAGACGCCGGATAAACACCAGCACCTTGCGGTTATCGGGCAAGAGAAATTCGATACTTCCTCGCCCAAATGCCTGATAATTTTTACGCAGCAACACGAGCCGCTTCATCCACCAGAGCAGCGAACCGGGATTTTGCTGCTGCGCGTCGACGTTGACGGTTTCGTAGTGGTGTTCGGGATCGATGATCACCGGCAGATAAAGTCGCTGCGGGTTGGCCCGTGAGAAACCGGCGTTGCGGTCCGCGCTCCATTGCATGGGTGTGCGGACGCCGTTGCGATCGCCGAGATAAATGTTGTCCCCCATGCCGATCTCGTCGCCGTAGTAAACCACCGGCGTTCCGGGCAAAGAGAACAGCAAACTGTTAAGCAGTTCCACTCTTCTGCGATTATTGCCCAGCAACGGCGCCAGGCGCCGCCGGATGCCTAGATTAATCCGGGCGCGCGGATCGGTGGCGTAGACCTTGTACATGTAGTCGCGATCTTCATCGGTGACCATCTCGAGCGTCAGCTCATCGTGGTTGCGCAAAAAAAGTGCCCACTGATTGGTTTCGGCAATGGGCGGTGTTTGATCGAGAATGTCGATGATCGGAAAACGATCTTCCATGTACAACGACATGAACAGGCGCGGCATCACGGGAAAATGAAACGCCATGTGGCATTCATCGCCATTGCCGAAATAAGTGACGGCGTCTTCCGGCCATTGGTTGGCCTCGGCCAACAGCATGCGATTCTTGAATTTATTGTCGACGTGATGCCGCAGCTTCTTAAGAAACGCATGCGTCTCCGGAAGATTTTCACAATTGGTGCCTTCGCGCTCGTACAGATAGGGCACGGCATCGAGCCGCAGCCCGTCGACGCCCATATCAAGCCAGAAGTCGAGCACGTCGAGGATCGCCTTGTGCGCTTCCGGATGATCGAAGTTCAGATCCGGCTGATGCGAATAAAAGCGGTGCCAGTAGTAGGCTTTCGCGACATGATCCCACGCCCAGTTCGACGGTTCGAAATCTTTGAAAATGACGCGCGCGTCCGGATAACGCTCCTGAGTATCGCTCCAAACATAAAAGTCGCGCGCGCTGCTGCCCGGCTTGGCTTCGCGGGCGCGTTGAAACCACGGATGCTGATCGGACGTATGGTTGATAACCAGCTCGGTGATGACGCGGATACCGCGTTCGTGGGCGGCGCGCAAAAAGACCTTGAAGTCCTGCAGCGTTCCATAGTCGGGATGAATCTGGCTGTAGTCGGCAATGTCGTAGCCGTCGTCTTTCAAGGGCGAGACGTAGAAAGGCAACAACCACAATGCCGTTACGCCCAGATCCTGGAGATAATCGAGTTTTTCGGTGAGCCCTTGGAAATCTCCGATGCCGTCGCCGTTGCCGTCGTGAAAAGCGCGCACGTGCAGCTCGTAAATCACCGCATCTTTGTACCAGAGCGGATTAACTTCTAAATGAAGCGATGCGGATTTCGCGGTTCTGCGGCTCATGGCTTGTTGCTGGCTACATGAAGTAATCAAAATCCTGTTCGCGGCGAATGCCATGGCGCACTCGGAAGATATGCGCCGGCACGACATTGGGATCGAGGCTCAGATAGTTGCGCGCGCCGTGCCACAGGTAGCGGGCATCGGTCAATAAATCGTGCATCTGAAACGGCTGAGCCGGATCGAGACCCAGATCCGCCAGCTCCAGCTCCACCCAACCGGACTGAGTGTGATGCGGATCGAGGTTAACCACCACGAGAATGATGTTGTTGCGATCATCAGTCTGTTTACCGAAGCAAATAATATCTTCGTTGTCGACCGGATAGAAACGCAAACTGCGGTTGCGGTGCAGCGCCGGATTGGCTTTGCGGATGCGGTTCACCCGTGCGATTAGCCCTCGCAAGCTATCAGGCGCTTCGATGTTCCATTGTTTGATTTGATATTTTTCCGAATCGAGGTACTCTTCGCTGCCGGGTTCCCGCGGCGCATTAATGGCAAGCTCGAAAGCCGGGCCGTAAATACCATAGTTCGCGCCCAGCATTGCGGCAAGAATCAGCCGCGCCATGAAGGCCGGACGCCCACCGTACTGCAGGTACTCCGGCAAGATATCGGGAGTGTTCGGCCATAAATTCGGACGAAAAAACTCGGCCACCTCGGTCCGAGTCAGTTCGGTAAAATACTGTGTCAGCTCCCGTTTCGTATTGCGCCAAGTGAAATAGGTGTAACACTGGCTGAAGCCGAGTTTGACCAACCGATACATGACCTTGGGCCGGGTAAACGCCTCGGCAAGAAATAACGTGTCGGGATAATCTTTTTTAACCTCGGCGATGGCCCATTGCCAAAAGCGAAATGCTTTGGTGTGAGGATTATCGACGCGAAAAATTCGTACCCCCTGTTCGCACCAGAAGAGCATGACGCTTTTCAATTCTTCCCACAGCGCTTGCCACTCATCGGTCTCGAAATCGATGGGATAAATGTCTTGATATTTTTTGGGCGGGTTTTCCGCATACTGAATCGAGCCGTCGGCCCGTTTGCGAAACCATTCGGGATGTTCTTTGACGTAGGAATGATCCGGCGTACATTGAAAGGCGATGTCCAACGCGATCTCGATATTGTGCTCGTTGGCTTTTGCCAGGAGCTGCTTGAAGTCGGCCAGCGTGCCGAGCCGCGGATGGATCGACTTATGACCGCCCTCCTCCGAACCGATCGCCCAGGGACTGCCGACGTCGTCCGGGCTGGTCGTGAGCGCGCCGTTCTTGCCCTTGCGAAACGATCGGCCGATGGGGTGAATCGGCGGTACATAAAGCACGTCGAATCCCATTTCGGCGACGTAAGGCAAGCGCGCCATGTAATCTTGCAGAGTGCCGTGCTTTCCTGGTTCACCGGCGCAGGAACGGGGAAACATTTCATACCAGCTGCTAAATTCCGCCCTCTGGCGGTCGACGGCCACGCGCAGTTCCTTCTCGTAAATCGCCGGCCAACGGCGCTCAATGTATTTGCTCATGAGAGCGGCCAGCTCGTCATCCAGCGCCTTGCGAGCGGCGCCGGCATCGCTCGACCGAAGCGCCGCGGCATAACTCGCCAACGTCTCGGCGTCCGTACCGGTGGCCCGCCTGGCGGCCTCACCGACAAGCTCAGCACCCTCGATAAGTTCCAATGCCACATCCTGTTCCACCGCCACCTTTTTGCTGAACCCTTGACGCCATGACTTGAACCGGTCCACCCACGCTTGCACCGTATAGTGATAATCCGTCAGCTCAGTCACTTGAAAGACGCCGCGCCAGCGGTCATTCACCAGCGGCTCCATGGCTGTTTCCCGCCACTCGGATTGGCGCTCCGCGCGGTAGAGCAACCGTGCCGCTAGCGCATCGTGACCATCGGTGAAAATGTCGGCCTCCACCGTTACGTCGTCGCCAACGACCCTTTTGGCGGGAAACCGGCCGCAATCGATTTCGGGTTGTACTCCCTCGATGACGACGCGTATCCGTGCACCGGTCTGATCGTGCCGCAGGTTGTCCGCAACCGGAGCACGCCGGCCCTGAAACAAGGGCGGCTCCGTTGCCTTTCGATTTTGCCGGCGGCTTTTGTCTGGTTTGTCCTGAATCATTCTTATTATTTCGCATCCCTCAAAAGTCTGTCGGCGCAAGGTTGCGGAATGCTCGCGTCGCCGGCGACGTTGGTTACCATTGTTCAACGTAGCGACTTTGGAGACGGATGTAAATTAGCGGGCTAAAAAAGGCAATGGACTAAAAGGCGCGTTCAGTGGGGCGGCGACTAGCTAACGGAATGACGATCCGGTTTCTATCAATCGTCATGAATGTTGAGTTTTTCCATTTTTCGATAAAGCGAGGATCGGCTCAATCCCAGAAGTTCCGCTGCCCGTGTGCGGTCTCCGGCGGTGTCTCTGAGAACGTTGGCGATATGGCTTTTTTCGTAGGACTCCACGGCAACGCGTAAATTGTTGGCGGTGATATTTCTGTCGTTCTCGGGAATTTCGGATTCGGGGAGGTACTCAGGAGTGATCCACTCGCCATCGCCCAAGATCATGGCGCGCTCGAGCACATTGTCCAACTCGCGAATGTTACCCTTCCACGGCAGCGACATTAAAACTTTCATTGCCGAATTGTCTGCGCCTTTGTAGGCCTTCTTCATTTCCCGGTTATGCCGGGACATCAAGTAATCCACCAACAGAGGAATATCTTCGCGTCTTTCTCGCAACGGCGGCACCCAGAGGTGTACCACATTTAACCGGTAAAAGAGGTCTTCACGAAATCGGCCATTGCCGGCTTCCTTCTCAAGATCACGGTTTGTCGAGGCGATGATCCGCACGTTCAAACGCACCGGCTGAGTCGAACCTACGGCCAACACCTCTTTGGTCTCGATCGCGCGCAAAAGTTTAGGCTGGAGAGTGAGCGACATTTCGCCGATTTCATCAAGAAAAATCGTCCCGCCTTGGGCTTTTTGAAAAAGTCCCTCTTGGGCGTTTATGGCTCCGGTGAAAGACCCTTTGGCGTGACCGAACAGCTGGCTTTCGAGCAGCGTGTCCGGTATGGCGCTGCAATTCACCGGCAAAAACACTTTATCCTTAGACAGGCTTTGCAAATGCAGCGTGCGAGCGACGACTTCCTTGCCGACCCCGCTTTCGCCCGTGATCAAAACCGTAGAGTTCGTCGTTGCGACCTTGGAAACGATTTTAAAGATGTCCTGAATTGGTTTGCTGCCGCCGACCAAGCTCGTCGGCTCCGAGGAGCGGTTGATCTCGCGCCGCAACATTTCGACTTCCCAAACCAAGTTCTTATGTTCGAGAAAGCGGCCGACCTTTCGAATCACATCCTCGATTACGATGGGCTTGAGAATGTAATCCTGAGCTCCCAAACGAAACGCCTCGACGGCTGTATCCACCGAGGAAAACGCGGTCATCAATATCACCAGCGTCTGCGGCGAAACGTTTCTGACGTGTTTAAGCACGCTCAAGCCGTCCACACCAGGCATCTTTAAGTCGGTCAAAACCAGATCGAAATCCACCTGGTTGATTGCTTCGATGGCGGCTTTCCCGTCCTCCGCCTGGTGAACGGTATAGCCTTCTTCCTCTAAGACGCTGGCGATATTTCGTCTGGGAACGGAATCGTCGTCACATACTAAAATAGTCGCGCTCATCTTCGTAACACTCACTCTCTATTGGCTGGGAGCTTTTGATCAGGAACTTCAAGACTCTATCCAAAGGATATTTAGACATGATCCGGGAGTAAATCAGAGGTGCCAAACAATGCAAACAACTGGGCTTAACGCGCAAAACGCGTGCCGCCACCCGTCCCGCGGCTCTCCTATATTTTTCCGAGGACCTGAACAAGTATTGTCTCTTTACTGAGACATAATAACCTAGAGCTGTTGCAAAAACGAGACACAGCCAAGCCGCCAGCAGGGCAGAACATCGGACCACAGATTGCCGCTCGTAGGGACGCAATTCATTGCGCCCCCTGATTCGATTGGGAGTCATGAGCAGATTTCTTAAAGGTGGACGCGCAGGCGCGGGGCTTCAGTCGCTCCACGCGCTACGAGTCGCGTTTCGATTTCGACATCGTCCACCAGCCGGCTGCGGCGCCCCAAATTGCCAGGGCTACGCCGAGGAAAATAAGCATCATTCCAATCTGCGGAATTATTAAGGAAAGCCCGCCACCGATAGCGAGCAGAGCCAAACTTCCAGCCATAAGACCGAAAGGACGTCGTTCGCTCTTGGCCACCGGCTCGCTAGGTTGTGCTGACGACTCGGACGTCATGTCGGCGATCAGCGCCGATGCATACATGCGCAGCTCGCGCCGTTGATCGGGTTGCTCACGCTGGATGACTCGGTCGATTTCTTCGACCAACTTTTCAATTTCACGTTCGGCTTGAGAAGATTCCGCAGGCGCAGTGCGGTTCATTGCCAACCACCTTTCGACCTCGCAGCGGCTTGGCAATCATAGTGTTGGAAGTCACCGAAGTTTGGACATTCCACATGAGCGCGCTGCGCAAAGCATGTCTTGCCCATTGGAGGTCCTGAACCGTTGAAACTTGACCAAAATGGTCGATTCAGTGCGACGATAGGCCACTTGGCTCGCTTTTTCACCTGACGGGGAGAGATGATTGTCTTAGCTATCCTCTTAGCTCACCGGCCACCATGCGACCCCGGGGGTTTTTAGTGAGCCGTTGATAGCCTCCTATAATGGGTGAAGGAGCGCTGCTCTGAGCTTTACATTCGCGCCATAATCTAAGTCCGGTTCGAATATAAGTGGGCTCGAGAGCAAGGACGTCACAAACGTTGACGAATGAGAAAAGCCACTGGCGGTCGTCATCTGAGAACCACTCATCGACTTCGCGAAAGAGTCGCGATGCGCGATTTCCCTTTTTCAGGGCGTATTTCTGATAGGCGCGAATCGCCTCGCGCAGGATTGCCTGCACGAGTATAAATTCTCCCATCACTTCCAACCGACGCGTCTGATTGTTGGCCGCATGAGTCGCTAACGGCAAGCTCGTTATTTGAAACAATACGTCATCTGAAAAGTCCGATTCTTTCGATTCGAATCGCGTTCTGGAAAACTCCGACATATCCAGCCGACCACGTCCTAACTCTTGTTTCATCAGGTGATTCCTCCACAACCAAATTGAGTACGATTCGAACCTGAGCAACGTGTATGCCACTTTCAGAATTCTAAGGAATTCAAGGCGCAGCCTTTGTCTGTTTCCAGAATCATTCCCGCTTCTGGGACGGCGAAGGAAGTGGATTCCGATTGCGTGGGACGTTCGGCGCTAAACTACGTATTCAGGCGCGGCGCCATGATCGCGCTGTTCCTGCCATTCACTTGGGTAACGTGTGTCGGTTTGGTGTGTACGTAGCAGCGGATAAATCCGATCACGCAGCGGTTGCCGAGTGCTATTAGACCGAGGAAGTCAGCGACGTCATGAATTTTTCTCCTACCTTCCGTCAGAGATCTTTCTCGTAGGCAACACTGTTGGCACGAGATTTGGTCCTTTTTTCGGCAAGGCCGGAGAATAAATTTCGCACAGGAGGATTGCCATGCCTATTGTTCGTTTAATTTTTGTCAAGGTCGTTCAAGAGGACGTCGAAAAGGCAGAGCGGACTTGGAAGGAGCACTGCGCTCCTTTAATGATCCAACAACCCGGTTGTCTATCAGAGAAACTTCTGCGATCTAGTGACGATCCGGGAGAATTTATTTCCTACTCCGAGTGGAACGATCAACACAGTATCGACACCTACAGAAAGAGCGAAACGCACGAAGAGATAAAGAAACACGCGAGATCGCTTCACGGCGATCGACCGGCAGTGAAACGTTATGAAGTTGTTTGAGCATGGCGGGAACAAGCAACGACACAGACGCTAAGAAGTTATTTAAAAATGTTTCGTTTCCGGGAAGCGTCTTGGCGATCTTGTCCCAGAACTGCATCGCACTGGCGCACAAAATGGCCAGTACCAGACGATGAAATGGGATTGTTCTAAGCACAGACATTGGCACGCAGCTTGCGCTCGCCCGAGGAACTGCGGCCGAATTGAATCATCCCGCAATCTGAAGGGAGCATCAAGTGAGCCGATCTAACGTGTGGTCGATTGTTTTGGCTGGCGGCGAAGGTACCAGAGTACGAGGCTTCCTCAAGCAACTTTGCGGCGGCAACGGCTTGAAACAATTTTCACCCATCATCGGCCGCCGCTCCATGGTCCAGCATACGCTGGACCATGGAGCAACTGATTCCTGCCGAACGCATACTGGTCGTGGTCGCCGCGCACCATCGCGACGAAGCCGCGCGGCAGCTCGCCCACTGGCCGCAACAAAACATCATTTATCAACCGGCGAATCGAGACACCGCACCGGGCATTTTATTGCCGCTGGCGCATATCACCTATCGGGACCCCGCCGCGACCATCGTTGTATCTCCATCGGACCACTTCGTTCGCGACGAAGGCGCTTTCATGGAATCGGTAAACACCGCGTTGCGGGGCCTCAAGCAACATCCCAACGAAATGGTGCTTTTGGGGATGACCCCGGAGCAAGGACAGGAAACCGAATACGGCTACATTGAAGTGAAGAAAAAACCGCGCGCGGCGCGCGCAGTTCCTGTCGCCGGTTTCGTTGAAAAGCCTCCCCTGCAGCTTGCGCGCCGCTTGATCCAGCAAGGCGCGTTGTGGAATACCATGGTTTTCGCCGTTACCAGCGCCGCGCTTTGGCAAATGGTGCGCGACGCAGTCCCTGCGCTCTACAATGTTTTCGGATTGATTCAGGCGATGCTAAACAACGTTCATGCACCGCGTTTTATAGAACACATCTACGAAACGATTCCGAACGTCAACTTTTCGTCTGATATTTGCGCGCCGATGGCCGGCAAGCTGCGTGTCATACCCGTACCCAATGTCGGATGGAGCGACTGGGGAACAGTCGCAAGCATTCTGCGTTCTGTGCAGGAGATCGGCAAGTTCGACGCGTTTCGGCTACGGCTTGAAGAATGCCAGGTACATCCTTCGTGGTACGCCGCTCCCTTGGCCAAAATCGATCTACAGAGCCAAGAGGTTTCTCCGGACCCGTTATTCGCGTCCCTGAACAACGAGAGCGAGGCTTACCTCTCCCCCGATTAAATTCCGGTCGCCTTCGAATCAACACAAGATCTTAGTTGCTGGAGACGGCGCCGGTAGGCAACGGTCGCGACCGTCCTCTACTGCGAAGTAATCGGACGAGGCGACGGCGCCCTACTAATCCACGACCATATATATTTCCCGGTTGGGCGATTGGCGCAACAGCGGAGATACTTTCTTGCTCCATTGCTGAAAGCTGGGCTCGGACGTTACTTTGCGAATTTGATCTTCTAGATTCTCTAGGTCCAGGGCCTCTTGTGTAAAGATTACGTTCGGAGCGTCGGGGGAGGCAAAACGAGTGTGCAGTATTCTCGCATGTTCGCCCCCTGCTTTCGTGACGATTTCGCGCAAGGTTTTTAACTCTTTTTCGAGTTCCCCGGTTTTGCCGGGTAAGGTAAGAAACATCAGACGCGATACGTACATTTTTTGATCTCCCTCTTTATGGATTTTTTACAGATCCGTTATTCCATCTCGGAGCGCGCCAACTGATAGGATACGGCAGCGTTCGGACATTGCTGCACCGGACCTGAGAGAGGCTCCGGAAGGGTCGGCGACTCCATCGAACCCGCACTACCCGAGTCGCGGCGGCTTCGTTTCTTCTTTCTCTTCGCCGCGGGGAGCCGCAAATTTAGCAACGCCTTAGCCTCAATCTGGCGCACGCGTTCACGCGTTATTAGAAACATGTCGCCGATCTCTTGGAGCGTGTGCTCCTTGCTCAAACCGATACCAAATCGGTGCCGCAGAACGACTTCTTGCCTAGAGGTCAGAACTGATAAATTTTTTCTGGTCGCCGAACAGAGATCTTTTTGCGTCAGCGTCTCGGCAGGTTCCTCGCCGCAACGATCTTCCACGTAGTGCTCCAGCGGCTTTCCTTCTTCATCGGCAATGGGCGCGTGCAAAGACACATGTTCTCCCGGAAGTCTTATGATTGTTTCGACATCCTGAAGCGGAACACCCGCTTCGTTGGCCATTTCCTCCGGCAGGGGCGTCCTGCCCAGTTTTCGCGCGAGACCTTCGAACATCCGAAGCAACTTGTTTCTCGCTTCAACGATATGAACCGGCACGCGGATCATGCGACCGGAGTCGATCAAGCTGCGCGCGATAAACTGACGTATCCACCAGGTTGCATAGGTGGAGAATCGGCATCCGAACCGATAGTCGAACTTCTCCGAAGCGCGCATCAGTCCGATGTTTCCTTCTTGTATGAGGTCCGCCAAATCCATGCCGGCACGACGGAAACGCTTGGCGATGCTGACCACCAGGCGAAGATTGCCCTCGGTAAAAGCCTTTTTTGCTTCGCCCGCTTTACGCTCGCCTGCCAAGATAGATTGTACGTTGCGTTTAAGCTCCTCTGAATCCATCCTCATCGCTTCCTCGATGTGATGAATTTCCTTGAGCGCCTCATCACGTTCTTTTCCTACAGAGTGTCGCAATTCCTGCTCACGTTCGATAATCCGGTCAGAAGCTTTCTTCAGGGGTTCGGCAATCGCTGCCAGATGCGAACGCGCCAGCCCGAGCGCGCGCAGAATAGCGACGATCTCTTGCTTCTTTTTCGCCAGACGTGTCTCGATCATAGACTTTTCGTGGTTGGAGGTTTCTTTCGCGCGGAGTTTTTGTTTCAGCGATTTGACGGCTCCCGCGCGGCGGCGAAGTCCACTGACACTTTTCAGAAACGCTTGTTTGGGTTCTATTTGGCTTGCACAGCCACAATCATGATTGCCGTCGCCGGCATCGTCCTCCTTTTTTAATCCATCGACAATGTCGGATAATCTCAGTTCAGCGGTTGTCATTTTTTCGCCGAGGGCCAGCGCATAGTCAAGAGCCAGCGGCGTCGAAAGGATGCTTTCGATAACCTGAGACCCTCCTTCCTCCCGCCGTTTGGCAATTTCGACTTCTTCCTGCTGGCTCAATAGCTGAACGCCTCTGATCTCTTTTAAATAGAGCGTGAGCGGCTCGTCCTTTGCGGTAGCTTCGACCTCTGCTTGTTGAACCGGCGCCGTGTCAAGCTCCCCGTCATTGAGCTGGTCCGACACTTCTTCGAAACCTCCGAGTTCTCCGCGTTGCTCTTCATCATCTGCACCTTTTGCAGATTCAGATCGAAGGCTGTTATGAAGGCGAAGGGCCGAGTCGAAATCCATATCCATCAGGCACGCCATTGAATTGACAAGTTAATGCGCAACAAACATGCCAAAGCGGGTATTAGTTTTGCCGTTTTTAAAGATCACTTCTATGTTGCATCATTCGGACATTGCTTGGCATCGCCGTCTCGACACCGGGACATTTTGATCGCAACATCGCATCACTCATCCGGGGAGATGAGCAGTTTCCGTGGCATATGCCTTGCTGTCATTTACTCTAAACAAAATCATGCGCTTCCAAAGCGACGTGGACATCAATCCGCTCACGATAATGAGAAGCTAGTATCAATCACTTACGAGTTGGGATTCCAAAATCGGAAACTGAGTCTTCCGCCAGCCAGCGTTCCGGCAGTGAATTACCAAGACCTGTGGTGTGAGCGGAGGAGAGGTCTTCGTGCGGAGTTTTTTGGCGCGCCTACACATGCAACAAATCGCTCATCTCGGAAATTTAGCATACATCGAAGCGCAGTACGCAGCTTACGTCCAGGATCCGTTGTCAGTGGATCGCGATTGGCGCGCCTATTTTGCCGCCCTAAACGGAGATTTATTACCTACCCCAGACGTGGCAAACGATTCGGTTCAACCATCCCGAATTGAAACGCGCCGCGCGCTGCCGAACCTCTCGCTGCAGGAGCAACTCAACGAGATGATCAATGCCTACAGAACCCTTGGCCACAAAACGGCACAGATAGATCCTCTCGGCTTAGCGCATGAGTGTCACCCTGATCTCGACCCGAAGTTTTATGGCTTTACTGCCGATCGCATGAACCAATTGTTTCCTTGCGCGGGCATGCCCTGGAATGGACCGCTGATTTTGCGTGAGATTGTCGAGCGGCTACGCCGTACCTACTGCGGCACTCTCGGTGTCGAGTACATGCACATCGATGACCCGCCGGTCAGAGATTGGTTACAGCGACTTATGGAAGAAAGCCAAAATCGTCTGGAGCTGAACCGGGAAGAACAGGTTAGAATCCTCAGCCGTTTGACGGACGCGGTGACATTCGAGGAGTTCATAAGAAAAAAATTCGTCGGCGCCAAGAGCTTTTCCTTGGAGGGAGCGGAAAGCCTGATACCGTTGCTCGACCTAACCATCGAGCAAGCGGCCCGAGACGGTGTGCAGGAAATCGTTGTCGCCATGGCTCATCGCGGCCGTTTGAATGTACTCGCTAACATTATCGGCAAGAGCCCTTGGGAAATCTTCCGCGAATTCGACGATCCTCCGGGGGCCGCCGGCAGCAGCGCTGGGGACGTGAAATACCATCTCGGCTACAGCAACGACTACGCCACGGCATCGGCCGGCAAGGTTCACCTTTCACTTTGCTTCAATCCAAGTCACCTTGAGTTTGTCAATCCGGTGGCTCTGGGCCGCATGCGCGCGAAACAGGACCGCTCCGGTGATCCGCAACGCCGGCGCGGTATGGCGCTGCTCATCCACGGTGACGCCGCATTCGCGGGTGAAGGGATCGTGCAGGAGATCTTGAATATCAGCCAGCTGGAAGGCTATACCGTCGGCGGCGTCGTGCACGTCGTTATCAACAACCAAATTGGCTTTACGACATCGCCTAAAGAAGCCCGCTCTAGCCGCTATGCCACCGACGTCGTCAAGATATTGCAGATCCCGGTGTTTCACGTCAACGGAGATGATCCGGAAGCCGTCGCCCAGGCGGTACGCCTCGCCATGGACTTCCGGCGCACGTTCAAGCGCGATACCGTGATCGACCTATATTGCTACCGCCGCCTCGGTCACAACGAAGGCGACGAGCCGACGTTTACCCAGCCCAAGCTCTATCAAGCGATAGCCAAGCACCGGCCGGTGCGCGAGCTGTATTTGAACCGCTTGCTCGAAGGCAAAACCATCGATGCCGGGGAGGCGGAGCGCTTCCTCGCGCAGCGCCGCACTCATCTGGAAAAAGAACTCGCGCGGGCGCGCAGCGCAGATGCACTACCGCTGCCACAAAGTTTCGGCGGGCTCTGGGCCGGCTATGCCGGCGGACTCGAAACCGCGGCGGAGCCCGTCCGCACGGCTGTGGATAAAGAACGTCTTTCAACCTTGCTCGATGCCCAGATGCGATTTCCCGAAGATTTTCAGCCTCACCCCAAGATCAAGCGGGCCCTCGAAGTGCGCCGTGCGATGGCTCGGGGAAAACGGCCGGTCGATTGGTCCAGCGCCGAGGCGCTGGCCTTTGCCAGCTTGGCGGTGGAAGGAATCCGGATTCGTTTATCCGGCCAGGACAGCGCGCGGGGCACGTTCAGCCAACGTCATGCGGTGCTCCGCGATTACAACGACGGCCATCCCTATATTCCTCTGCAGCACCTTCAAAGCGGGCAAGCGCCGGTGGATATTTACAACAGTCCCCTGTCGGAAGCCGGCGTCTTGGGTTTCGAGTACGGCTACAGCCTTGACTACCCCGATGCCTTGGTCTTATGGGAGGCGCAATTCGGCGACTTTGTAAACGCCGCCCAAGTCATCATCGACCAGTTTCTTACCAGCGCGGAAGAAAAGTGGCGCAGGCTCAGCGGTCTTGTGCTGTTGCTGCCGCATGGTTTCGAAGGCATGGGGCCGGAGCATTCCAGCGCGCGCATAGAACGTTTTCTACAGCTCTGTGCTAAGGACAATATCCAGGTAGTTTATCCAACCACGCCGGCCCAATATTTTCATTGTTTGCGGCGCCAGGCGCTGCGCCGATGGCGCAAGCCGCTGGTGGTGATGACTGCCAAAAGTTTGTTGCGCCATTCGGGCTCGTTTTCCGCTCTCGATTCGCTGGCCAACGGAGAATTCGAAACGGTTATCGCCGACACGCGCCGATCTAACGAGGGTTGCGAGCGAGTCATTCTTTGCAGCGGCAAGATTTATTACGACCTGGAAAAGAAACGCGCCGAGTCGCAACGCGATAACGTCGCCATTGTGAGAGTTGAGCAATTCTATCCGATGCCGGAAAACGCGCTACGCGCCGCCATCGAGAGTTATGCCGGCGATACGCCGGTGTTCTGGGTGCAGGAAGAGCCTCGAAACATGGGTGCCGCCTGTTTTTGGCACTTGCAGCTCGGAGCGAAGCTTTTCGATCGCTTCCCCTTCTCGGTGATCGCGCGCGCCGCCTCGGCCAGTCCGGCAACCGGCTCGGCAAGCCGGCACCAACAACAACAGACGGAGCTACTGAACGCTGCATTCGGCGCCGACTGATGCGCGCCGAAAAGCCGGATGATGATCATGAACAACAAATCGGAGGTCGGCCATGGCCGTCGAGATTGAAGTTAAGGTACCCGAGGTCGGCGAATCGATCACCGAAGTTGAAATCGGCAACTGGCTCAAAGCTGTCGGTGACTCCGTTCAACAGGACGAGGACCTCGTCATCATCGAAACCGATAAAGCGACGGTCGAGATTTTTGCGCCGCAAACCGGCACCCTGAGCAAAATACTCAAAAACAGCGGTGAGACGGCCCATGTGGGCGAGGTGATCGGTCATCTCGAAATCGGCGATGCAACGACTAAGAATGGACAGGCGGACAATCAGATAAACAGCTCCGCCAAGCCGGCGGCCGCCAAAAAGCCGCCGAGAAACAGGCGCGACAAAAACATAAAGCCGGCGGACACCAACCCCCCGGACAGCAGCGGCGGCGATGACGGCGAAGCGGTAAAATATACGGACGATCTGCCGGAAACAGAGCCGGCCTCGACCGAAGCCGCCCAGGGGTCCGACGAGGAGCGGCAGAGCCAATTTATAGAGGAACCGCAACCCCGACAAACCGGCGAGCTTGCCGCGGTGGAAAATGAACAACGGCAATCCGATGCCGGTCCGGTGCCAAGCCCCAACCGCGTAGAGATCGCCGAAAGCTCGAAAGCGCCGTTGACGCCTGACACCGATCACGCCCGTGAAACGCGTGAAGAGAAAGTTGTGCCGATGACCCAACTGCGCCGCCGCGTCGCCGAGCGCCTGGTCCAGGCACAGCAAACCGCGGCGCTGCTCACGACTTTTAACGAAATCGACATGTCTGCGGTGGATGCTTTGCGGCAAAGGCATCAGGACGATTTCAAAGACAAGCACAACGTAAAACTTGGCTTAATGTCGTTTTTCGTCAAAGCCGCCATCGAGGCGCTCAAGCTGATCCCGGAAGTCAACGCCGAGATCCGCGACCAAAGCATTGTCTATCGAAGTTATTTCGACATCGGTGTTGCCGTGGGCGGCGGCCGCGGGTTGGTCGTTCCGGTGCTGCGCAATGCCGGGCGCATGAGCTTCGCCGGCATCGAAAAGGCCGTCAGTGACATTGCGCGCCGCGCGAGAGAGAACAAGTTGCGGCCGGACGATTTACAAGGCGGCACATTCACCATTACCAACGGCGGTGTTTATGGCTCGCTGCTGTCAACGCCGATTATCAATCCGCCGCAGAGCGCCATCCTGGGAATGCACGCGATCCAGGATCGGCCGGTGGTCCGGGATGGCGCCGTGGTGATTCGTCCCATGATGTATGTTGCCTTGACCTACGATCATCGGATCATCAACGGCCGCGAAGCGGTAACGTTTCTAAAGCAGATAAAAGAGTCCATCGAAGAACCCGTGCGCATGCTTTTGCAAGTGTAGACGCGCGGTTAACGTTTCTGTGTAGTTTTTGCTTCGAACCTAACGGCGCGAAAACGGCTCGTGCATGGCTCAAATATTTCATCCCAGCACTAATACGCTTTCACGCGTAACGATTTTCGGCGCGCTGTTTTTGATTATCGGTTCGCTGTGGCTGCTCGCCCAGATCAACCGTTCGCCCTATGTTACGGACGTCGACGTCGTGCGCGCTCAGCCCGTCCCCTTCAGCCACCAACACCACGTCAGCGGCATCGGCATTGACTGCCGGTATTGCCACCAGTCGGTTGAAAACAGCTCGTTTGCCGGCATTCCTTCCACGGGCACATGCATGAATTGCCACGCGCACATCTGGACCAACAGCGAGATGCTCGAGCCCGTGCGCGAGAGTTTTCGCACCGGCCGGCCGCTGCGCTGGACACGGGTGCACGACCTGCCCGACTTCGTTTATTTCAATCACAGCATTCATGTGCAAAAAGGCGTGGGCTGCGTCACCTGCCACGGGCGCGTCGATTTGATGCCGCTCATGCGCCAGGCGGAATCGCTGCAGATGGAATGGTGCCTCGCCTGCCACCGTGCTCCCGCCCGTTTCATCCGGCCGCGCGAGCACGTGTTTCAGATGGATTGGGCGCCGTCCATCGACCAGCAGGACTTGGGAGCGGAGCTCGTGCGCAAGTACAACATCCGCGTGGAACAACTGACCGACTGTTCGATTTGCCACAGGTAAGGAACACATGACCGAAACGAAAACCCATAATGCCGCAACCGAGACACTGCCCGAGCGCCTGAACGAGATCCCAGGGCAGTCTCACTGGAGAAGCCTCGAAGAGCTGGCCGGTACGGAACAATTCGAAGCCGTCCTGGAAAAAGAATATCCGCGCGCGGCGGCGCTGCTGTCGGCGGGCGTCAGCCGCCGCGATTTTCTGCGCCTGATGGCGGCCTCGCTGGCTTTGGCGGGACTAGGAGCCTGCGGCAGAAAGCCGAACGAACCCATCATTCCATACGTGCAGCAGCCGGAGGACCTGATTCTCGGCAAACCGGTCTTCTATGCCACTGCCTTTACCCTGGCCGGCTTTGCGACCGGCGTGCTGGTCGAAAGCCACGAGGGCAGGCCGGTCAAGATCGAAGGCAACCCGCAGCATCCGGCAAGTCTGGGCGCGACCAATGCCTTTGCGCAGGCGGCCATTCTCGATCTTTACGACCCCGAGCGTTCACAAGTCTTGCTTCAGGACGGCAGGATCAGCACCTGGGACGCCTTCGCCATCGCCGCCGACGCGCGCATGGCAATGCAACGGCAGAAACGCGGCGCCGGGTTACGCATCGTGACCGGCGGTGTCACTTCGCCCACCTTCGGGCGTCAGATGCGCGCGCTTGCCAAGCAGTTCCCGCAAGCCAAATGGCTGCAGTACGAAGCGGTTTCTCAGGACAACACGCGCGACGGCGCTCGGCTCGCATTCGGACAGGACGCGAACACCCTTTACCGGTTCGACCGGGCCGACGTCATTCTGGCGCTGGATGCGGATTTTCTGTTCAGCGAGCCGGGATCGCTACGCTACGCTCGCGATTTCGCGGCGCGGCGCAAAGTGCGCGGCACGCCAGCGCGGATGAATCGTCTCTATGCCGCCGAGCCGACCCCATCGATCACCGGCGCCATGGCCGACCACCGGCTGGCGATGACGGCGGGCGACATCGCCGCGCTGGCGCAAGCCGTGGCGCGCCGGCTCGGCATCAAGGAGGTAGCCGGCGATGACGCCCAAGCGCTTACCCCCCATGCCGGCTGGATCGATGCGGTCGCCGCCGAATTGCGCGAGCACCGCGGTTCGAGCCTCGTCCTCGCCGGCGGCAGTCAGCCGCCGCGCGTGCACGCGCTCGCGCACGCACTCAACCAGCTCCTCGGCAACGCGGGAACCACCGTCGTCTATACAGAGCCTGTCGAAGAACCCTTCGCCAATAGCGTTGAATCGCTTCAGGAGCTTACGCGCGAGATGGCGCAAGGAGCGGTCGAAGCGATCTTCATTCTCGACAGCAATCCGGCCTTCAGCGCGCCGGCGGACCTGCGCTTTGCCGACGCTCTGATCAAAGTCCCCTTTCGCGCGCATCTCGGGCTTTATGCGGACGAAACCTCCGCCTTGTGTCACTGGCATATTCCCAAGACTCATTTTCTGGAAA
>JBBDNJ010000198.1:0-17647 GCA_040877705.1 Binatia bacterium
ACCCACCGATTTCATCTGGGGCGATAGTAGATCTTTGGCTTCCGGAAATATCTCAAAGGTGAAGCGTGGAATCTTGACCACCACATAGTCGATGGTCGGTTCAAAACAGGCCGGTGTTTCCCGGGTAATGTCGTTGCGGATCTCGTCCAGAGTGTAGCCGACCGCCAGCTTCGCGGCGATCTTGGCGATCGGGAAGCCGGTTGCTTTGCTCGCCAATGCCGAGCTTCGTGATACTCGCGGGTTCATCTCGATGACGACCATGCGCCCGTCTTGTGGATTAACGGCGAACTGAATATTGGAACCGCCGGTTTCGACGCCGATCTCGCGGATCACGCGCAGCGAGGCATCGCGCATGATCTGATACTCTTTGTCCGTCAGGGTTTGCGCCGGCGCGACGGTAATGGAGTCGCCGGTATGAACGCCCATGGGGTCGAAGTTTTCGATGGAACAAATGATCACCACGTTGTCTTTGTGATCGCGCATGACTTCCAGTTCAAACTCTTTCCAACCGATAATCGATTCTTCGATCAGAACCTCGTGAACCGGCGAGACGCTCAAGCCTGCTTGGACAACTTCCTTGAACTCTTCGGGCCCGAACGCAAAGCTGCCGCCGCTGCCCCCAAGGGTGCGCGATGCCCGGATAATGACGGGAAAATCAAGACGCTTTTGAATGCGCATGGCATCGCGCATATTGCGGGCGTAGCCGCTGCGCGGCAAGTCAAGGCCGGCTCTTTTCATCGCCTCCTTGAAGAGATCGCGATCCTCGGCTTTTTTGATGGATTCGAGTTTGGCGCCGATCATCTCGACGCCGTAATGCTCAAGGATTCCCCGTTCGGCCAAATCGATGGCCAGATTGAGCGCCGTTTGTCCTCCCAACGTCGGCAGAAGCGCGTCCGGTCGTTCCTTCGCAATAACCTTTTCGACGATGTCGGTGGTGATCGGCTCGATATAAGTCCGGTCGGCAAACCCGGGGTCGGTCATGATGGTCGCCGGATTGGAGTTGACGAGAATGACCCGGTAGCCTTCCTCCTTAAGAGCCTTCACTGCCTGGGTGCCGGAGTAATCGAATTCACAAGCCTGGCCGATGATGATCGGACCGGAACCAATCAGCAGGATCGATTCGATGTCAGTTCGTTTAGGCATGGAGCGTCGCTAGTCTCGGTGTTGATCCATCAGTTCTATAAAGCGTCGAAAAAGATAGCCGGCATCGTGTGGGCCGGGCGAGGATTCCGGGTGATACTGCACCGAGAAGATCGGCAGATCGCGATGCACCAGGCCCTCCACCGTGTTGTCGTTGAGGTTTAAGTGGGTAACTTCGACCGATCCCTTAAGAGAATCGGCATCGACGGCGAAGCCGTGGTTTTGCGAAGTGATTTCTACTTTGCGCGTGGTCAGGTCCATCACCGGCTGATTGCCGCCGTGGTGGCCGAATTTCAATTTATAGGTCTTGCCGCCTAGCGCCAAACCTAAAATCTGATGGCCCAGGCAAATACCGAAAATCGGTTTCTTGCCGATCAGTTTGCGAATGTTCTCTTTCGCGTAGGGCACCGCATCCGGGTCGCCGGGGCCGTTGGACAGAAATATGCCATCGGGGTTTAAGGCCAAAACATCTTCCGCGGAAGTACCGGCGGGAACGACTTTCACTCGACAACCGCTCTCGGCGAGGTTTCGCAGGATGTTGAATTTGACGCCGAAGTCATAGGCGACGACCGAATAAGGCGGAGACGTGAAGTTATCCGCTTTGCGGCTGCTGCGGCTTTTTTGCTCGCGCGCGCCGGCTTTGCGTATCCGATAGCCCGCGCCTAATCGCCATAAACCTTCGTCCCATTCGTAGGGCTGCGCGCAGGTCACGTTGCGCACCAGATCGCGCCCCTCGAGCCCGGGAGCTATCTTGGCTTTGGCGACGGCGTCATCGACGCTGCGAGCGACGGTTGTGATCACGCCGGTTTGCGCGCCGCGATCGCGTAGATGGCGCACCAGCGACCGGGTATCGATCCCCTCGACGCCGACGATGCCATGCTGCTGCATGTAATCGTGCAGCGCCCGGGTCGCGCGCCAGTTGCTCGGCACGGCCGTATACTCTTTGACGATAAACCCTTTCACGAAAGGCCGGCGGGATTCCACGTCCTCCGGGTTGATGCCGACGTTACCGATCTGCGGATAAGTCATGGCGACGAGCTGTCCTTCGTATGACGGGTCGGTGAGAATCTCCTGATACCCGGTCATGCTGGTGTTGAACACGACCTCCCCCGCTACTTGCCCCTCCGCGCCAAAGGGGCTGCCCTCGAAACATCGGCCGTCGGCCAGGGCCAGTATTGCTCGTTTCCTTACCATTGCATTTCCATTCTAGCTCTCACCTGGGCTTGTGATCGAATAAATGACTACTTTGTCTTTCTCGTCAGGCTCTACTGCGCCAAGATGAACGCGCACCCGCTCGTGTTCCGCGCTGGGTATATGTTTGCCGACATAATTGGGCTTGATCGGAATTTCGCGATGGCCTCGGTCTATCAAGACCGCCAGGCGCACCGACCGTGGCCTTCCCGATCTAAAGATAATAGTCAGAGCACTTCTTACCGTTCGTCCGGTATGAATGACATCATCGACTAGAATAATTGATCGGTCGCGCAACGAGACCGGCCCCAGTTCCGGCTCGTCGGGAAGGATCCGGCGAAGGTCATCTCCGGTACCGTAAATTTCCACCTCGCCCACTTCAAACTTGCGCTTTTGCAGCTGCTCCATCTGCGCTGTGATACGTTGTCCGATGAGGGACCCATTGGTTCTGATGCCTAAAACGAGCAGGCGATCCGAATCCTCGCAATCTTTCAGAATCTGTTCGCTCATTTGCCGCACTGCCGATTGAATTTCGCTGACATCCATGATGGCGCGCTGCGGGCCGCTCTTGTAAGGTTCGTAGCCAAGCTCTTCGGCTTGTTTGATTGAATCGAAGATCGCTAATTCGCTCTTCTTGAGCCATTGCTTCACGGTCTCGGCAAGCGCGATGTCGTAGGCACAATATTTCTTCGATGCCGTCTGGCCGACCAGGTGAGCCTTAAATCGGTGGTCGCAGTAAAGACAACGCAAAACCAACGCACCGGCCGGTCCGCCGGCAAGAATCTCGTAACGAAGCCGCGTCGAACCGGGCTCGTTGACGGCAATACATTTGTTGTTTGGGCAATGCGGACCCGTTTTGTGCGGGCTTTCGAATATCGCCGCGCCTTTGCCGGATTTGATAAATTGGTGCTGGCGCTGCTTTTCAAATAGAAAGTGCAGCAGCGACATGCGAATCGGCACGCCGTAGGCCGCCTGCTTGAAATAAACGCCGCGGCGATCTTTATCCACCTCGGAGGAAAGCTCATCGATGCGCGGCAACGGATGCATCACGACGGTGTCTTTGAAACGCTGCTCCGTGAGAAACTTTGAACCGATGCTCGGATAGCTGCCGCCGCCGGCGCCGTTCTTGATGCGCTCTTTCTGTTTACGGGTCATATAAAACGCGTCATAGCGCAGGCCCGACACCATGCTCGTCAGCCGGGTCTGTATCGTGCTGTCAACCTGGGTGAATAAAGCAAGTTGATGGGGTTGTTTAGGAGTGAGATATAAAGCATCGCTTTCTGTAACGACGGCGCTCAAGTCGTCGCCGGCAACCGGCGCAAGCGTGTATTGATATTCACGCTCCAGCCGCTCCAGGACATATTGCGGTAGTTCCATGCCGTTGGCTGCGAGAGTCACCACATTGGCACCGAAGCGGGCCAACGCATAAACCAGAGAGTGAATAGTTCGGCCGTTTTTAAGATCGCCGCAGATGACTACATTAAGTCCTTTGAGATCGCCTTTTTCTTTCCGCAGGGTGTAGAGATCGCAGAGTGTTTGCGTCGGATGCTCGTGGCCGCCGTCGCCGGCATTGATGACCTGCACATCGGCGTGCTCGGCCATGGCCTGCACCGCGCCGTCCCAATAATGGCGCACGATAAGAACGTCGGCGTAGCTGGAAACTACCTTGGCGGTATCAGCGACGCTTTCCCCTTTGGCGGCTGATGACGACTGCATGTCCGAACAGCTGATGACCGTCCCACCAAGCCGCTGCATGGCAGATTCAAACGACAAACGCGTGCGGGTGCTGGGTTCGTAGAAGAGCGTGGCCATGATTTTACCGCTGCCGACTTTATCGCTGCGCAACTTGTCACAAGAGTCCGCGTATTCGAAGATCTCTTCGATGTCGTCGTTGCTCAGGTCTGCTATAGAAACTAAATGACGCGTGCCCAAAATCCAGGTTCCTTTAGTTTACGTTGCGGCTGTCCCACGGTGTCACCACCACTTGATCGATGCCGTCGGATTCTTCGAGCAAGACATTCACCCGCTGCGTATCCGACGCTTCGACATTCCTGCCGACGATATCGGCACGAATAGGCAACTCGCGGGACCCTCTATCGATCAGAACCACCAACAGGATCCGATTCGATTGTCCAAGCCGCTCTACCGCTTCCATCGCCGCGCGGATGGTCCGCCCGCGAAAAATCACGTCGTCCACCAGCACCGCTATTTTATTTTCCACGGCCACCGAAATTTCCCCGGCAACCGCCGGGGCAGAGGTCTGATCGCGTGGCCTGTCGTCGCGGAAGAGCGTGACGTCGATGATTCCCACGGGTGGGGCTTGGTTGGTCAGCTCTTCGATCTTGCGCGCCAGACGCCGGGCGATATGCACACCGCGAGAACGGATGCCGATCAGAGCCAAGTCATCGACTTTCCCAGCCTTCTCGATCAGCTCGTGCGCCATCCGAGTCATGGCTTTGGCGAGATCGTCCTTGCCCAGCAGAAGTTGCTTTTCTGTAGTCATAGACAAAAAAAGACCCCCTCGGGGCCAAGAGGAGGTCTTAACGATAATAAGAACTTATGATGACGCAGAGCTTGCATAGGTTCCCTTACCAATCTCACAGGACCGGTTTAAAAGGATGATTTTATTTATCGCCTGAGACGGAAATAAAGTCAACGGCGAAAACACAGTTCGAAGAAAACGGGTTCAACGTCAGAGTAGCTGAATAATTTCTGCGTTCACATCGTCATTACGCAAAAATAGGAGCCCCACGGTCACCGGTAGTTTGAACCGTCGCGGCCCCGCGCTGCCGGGGTTAACGAACAGCACATCGTCTCGCATTTCCACCGAGGGCTTATGCGAATGTCCACTGATGACGACGTGAATGCCTGCGGAAGCCAGATTCCTTTCAACATCATGGACGTTGTGAATCACGCGCAGGGTTCTGTCCTTAACGTGCAGGTCGAGAATTTCGGGGATGTGCCGCGCCCACGGCCCTGTATCGTTGTTGCCCTTGATGGCTGCCACCGGTGCGATGGCTCGCAATGCCTCGAGCACTTCAGGCTTGCCGATATCGCCGGCGTGAACGATGAGGTCGACGTCGTTCAGCGCGGCGAGAGCTTGCGGGCGAATCAAACCATGGGTATCGGAAACTAAACCGATGCGGCCGGTTTTTAGCGCGAATGCCTGCTGCTTTCGGACTGACATCGAACTTCGCTCTTGATTCTCCGGTGGGCTCGATTCTATATTCAGTTTCGGACCGAAGGAGGTTCTATGTTTCCCCACCTGAAAGGTTTTAACTTACATCAATGGATCAACGATAACCGGAACAATTGGGGACAGCGCCGGGTCATATGGGAGGATTCGGACTTCATTGCATTTGTGACCCGCGGGCCGAACCGGCGCAAAGACTTTCACATCAATCCCGGCGATGAAATTTTCTATCAACTCGAAGGCGAACTCAATCTCCACTACTTGTCGGACGGCAAGCCCGAATTGGCGATTCTAAAAACCGGCGATCTGTTTCTCATGCCCGGCAAAGTACCCCATTCGCCGCGGCGCGGCGAAGGCTCCTGGACTTTTGTCGTGGAAAGGAAACGCCGCCAGGACGAGATCGACCGCTTCATCTGGGTTTGTGAACATTGCCAGACGAAACTTTACCAGACCGATATCCGCTTCGATGATCCTTCAGACGCGGTGCTAAAAGCGAGCGAGGCGATGCGTAGCGATAAAAATCTGGCTACCTGTAAAAATTGCGGTGCTGTCCTCGAGCTGTAAATTTAGCATTAATGTATCAGCTGCGAAAACGTATCTAACAGCTTGTTTTAGTATGAATTAACCGAATCATGACCTGAAAGGCAACTTGCCCAGTCTTCCATTCAGCTTTCCGCTTTCATCCTTCAGTTTGCGATTGGGCCTGCAACGCACGCCAGATCTTTGGCGGCGTCAATGGCAGGTCTTGGATTCTTACGCCGACGGCGCGGGAAACCGCGTTGGCGATGGCCGATGCCACCGGCAGCAAACCTCCCTCGCCAATCCCCTTCGATCCGAACGGCCCGGGGCCATTGCCATTCTCGATCAAGATGGTGTGGAAAGCGTCCGGCAGATCGCGAAACGTCGGCACGCGATAATCGACGAGATTGGCATTTAACAGTTGGCCGTCTTCGTAAACCATCTCTTCCATGAGCGAGTGGCCGATGCCGAACATCACCGCGCCTTCATCCTGGCCGATGCACTGCTGCGGATTAATCGCCTTGCCGGTATCGCAGACGGAAACGTAGTTGAGCAGGCGAACCACTCCGGTTTCGCGATCGACTTCGACCTCGACACCGCCCCAACCGACTTCCCAAAACGTCGCGGTGGACCCCAATACCGCTTTCAGACTTCTCTTATCTTTGTAGAGTCCCTTGGCAATGATTTCACCCGCCTTGCTGCCGAAGAAATCCACAATGACTTTGCTGTAGCTGATGCTTTGGCCATTTTGGGCATGAACTTCGCCGTTCTTCAGAATGAAACTGTCGGGCTTTTGTTTGAGTACTTTAGCGGCGCACTGGATTAGCTGGTGCTTGGCATCCTGAGCCGCGCGCTGCACCGCAAGTCCCATGACCACCATCGAACTACTGGCGCTGGTGGAAATATCATAAGGAATGACGTCGGTGTCGAGTTGCGCAACCGTGATCTGGTCGATACTCAGGCCCAGCTCTTCCGCCACAACCTGGGTCAAAGCGGTGCGCGGCCCCTGTCCGATTTCCACCGTTCCCGTCAACAGCACCACGCTGCCGTCGGAGGACATTTTCACCGTGGCGCCGGCCACTTTGTAAGTGCCGCCGCCGTCCTTAATGCAACAGCTTAGACCTTTGGCGCGGTTCGGCGCATCACTCTTTTGTTTCCAGTTAATGGTATCCGCGACCTTGAGTAATCCTTCTTCCAAGTCGCAATCCACCGGCGTATCGCCTGCCGTATAGAGGTCGCCTTTTTTGAGCAGATTCTTCAAGCGAAAGTCGAGCGGATCGATCCCCAGCCGATCGGCGATCATATCCATTTGTGACTCATAGGCCCAGGTCACTTGTAGCGCGCCGAAGCCGCGGAAGGCGCCCGCCGGAACCGTGTTGGTATACACGCCGTGAGCCTCGACCTTGGCGTGTGGGATCTTGTAGGGACCCAGCGAACGATAGCCGGCTTTCTGTGTGACGCGTGGTCCGGCGTCGGCATAAGCGCCGGTGTCCATATAGATCTGGCATTCCCTCGCGAGCAAGCGGCCGTCTTTGGTCACGGCCGTCTTGAGCGTGACACGCGCCGGATGGCGCGTCACGGTTTTAAAACTTTCATTGACGGAGAGCGCCAGTTTTACCGGCCGGCGAGTCTTCCACGACAATGCCGCCGCAATGGGCTCCGCCTTGACGTACAATTTCCCGCCATAGCCGCCGCCCACATAGGGAACGATGACGCGGACGCGGCTAAGCGGCAGCCGGAAAATCCCCGACAAATGATCACGCAACGTGAAAGGGTCCTGGCAGGACGCCCAAACAGTCAGCTTCTCGCCGTCAAAAGAAGCGATATTGATGTGCGCTTCGAGCGAGTAGTGTTGCACTTTTTGAAAACGAAAGGTGTCTTCGTAAATGTGATCGGCTTTAGCAAACGCTTTTTCTACATCGCCGCGGCCGAAGCCGAGGTAGTAGCAGATATTCGTGCCGTTGAATCGCGCCGGCGCCCCATAAGTGGATCCGCGCAACTCCGCCCGCGCCACGTCGCCTTCGTGCACCTGAATGGCTCCCGGCGCTGTCGCTGCTTCGATCGTCGTCACCATCGGCAGCTCTTCGTACTCCACTTCGATGAGATCCAAAGCTGCTTCGGCAATCGCCGGATCCTCGGCCATCACCGCCGCAATCGGATCGCCGACGTATCTGACCTTGTCGACAGCGACAATGGATTGATCTTTGTAGGTGGCGCCATATTTGTAATTGAAGCCCTTGATATCGTCGCGGGTCAGGGTCGCGATGACACCCGGCAATTCCTTCGCTTTCGAGGCATCGACTTTCAACAAACGGGCGTGGGGCACCGGACTTCGAAGTATTTTTGCGTAGCCCATTCCCGGAAGCTCGATGTCTCCCGTATAGACCGCCTTGCCGGTGACTTTTTCGATACCGTCGACGCGGTGCGCGTTTGTGCCCGCGACATCGAAAGTTTGCGTAGTCTTCATGATATATGGGGATCAATCGACGGGCCACGGTGCGATCGCGCCGTGGCCGGAAAGATTACTTGCGAATTTTAGGACTATCTTTCTCCGGAAAATAGAGATTGCAATATGGGCAATGGAAATCCATACCGGATCCCAGCATGTGCGGATTAACGACGAAAGTTTTTTTACACGTCGGACAAGTCACTTCAACGGCCTGACCCATGGTTCCTCCTCAATAAACTCGTATGAATGAATTAATTTGCCGCCGGTTACGCCCAATAGGTCGTCCGGTCCATTGGAATATGCTGGAGAACTTCGCCGGGAACGTAATCCTCCAGCTTGATTCTCGCCATCGCTTCGTCGGGACATTTCGACACCGGCGAAAAAGGCCGATCCAGCGGCCGGGTCGCATCGACGATCATGCCGGAGGTCTTGATCTCGTCCAGCAACGACGGATCCAAAAAATTGCCGCGGAACAAAGGCTGCAAGATACTGACCTGCTTGTGCGGTTGCACACGGGTCGCAATAGCCCAGAGAATGTCGGTGGGGTTAAACACATCAATGTCGTCGTCAAAGACAAAGACGTTCTTAGTGTGATCAAACGTCAAAGCCGCAGCGGCAGCCCTGCCTGGATCGCCTTCAGACATTTTCTTCATGGAAATAAAGACGTTGTAGTGCGCGTGGCGTCCTTGTTTGCAGACCGCCGTCACGCTGGGAATCGCTTCGCGGCAGCGGCGTAAATAGGCCCCTTCCCGCGGCAGATCCATCCACGGCTTGTCGCCTTCCGGCGTGATGACCGACTGGTACATGGCGCCGTTGCGATAGTTGATGGCGCGAACCTCATATTCGACGCAAGTGGTATAACGCTGCGGTCCAAGATAGCCGGGTGCTTCGCCAAACGGCCCCTCAACGACTCGATGCCCAGGTTTCAGCACACCCTCGATGACGATTTCCGCATCGGCCGGAATAAGCAGGTCGTCGCCGAAGCTTTCGGAAGGGACAAGCCGCAACGGCTCGCCGAGATAACCGCCGATGACGTCGTACTCGCTCACCTCGAAGGGACCGCTGTAACATGCGCCCATGTGATACGCCGGGTGGTGGCCCAACACCGTGGCGACCGGCATCTCCAGATTGTTCTCCTCGTAGTCCTTAAAGATCTTCCACAAGTGACGCGGCGATGCATAAAGCGCGGTGGAGTTTTTCGATTTCACCTCCATGCGGTGGTACGAGCAGTTATAAATGCCTGATTTGCGATCCTTGGTGATCGTCGAAAGAACGATGTACGGACCGCCGTCCATTTCGTGATGCCGCATGATCGGCATTTGATAGAGATCGACATCTTTCCCGACCATGATGTTTTCTTTGACCGGAGCTTCCTTTTTGCTGACAATGCTGGGAGCGACGCGATGCTCTTCCATCTCCAGGCACTTTTCCGCCATCTGCGGGCGGCTCGCGGCCTTTGGCATTCCTAAAGCGATCTGCGTCTTGCCCTGGGAAATCTCGCAATTCATCGTCAGCTTGATCGGTCCCACCTTACCGTTAAGGTTTAACGGCTTATCAAAAACGATAATCGGAAATTTCTTTTGCGCGCCGAGATGTTTGATGATCGCGGTGACGTCGTAATTTGCCGGATCCACTTCTTTAGTAATGTGAATGACTTCACCTGGCAGCTCGCGCTGGCAATCTGCAATAAAGGTCCTGAGATCCTTGGCCATCGATTCCTCCTAACGAACGTATATGCAAGATTTTATGCAAAAATCTTTATCCAATGCGGTCTTCATTGTCAATTGAAGCGGTTCAAGAGCGGCTTGTTTCGGCGACGTTGATCGTTAAGCGTTCTGATCAGGACCCTAGTCGATGAATCGGCGAAAGTGTTGGCGTTCAAATTTTAATATTACGGCCGGTTTATGTAAGGGCGTATTGCATACGCCCTCGGATGGGCGAACGCAGTTCGCCCCTACTTAAGGGCCGCTGTTCAAGCGGTCTTAATGTTTCGCAGCGCCGCTGCCGTCTATTTCAAACAACCGCATAGCGTTGCCCCCTAGCACTCGTTCTTTATCGGCTTCCGACACATCCTTCATCGCCTTTACGACGTCCACGGTTCGGGGCCAGGTGGCCACCGCGTCACCGTGATCGAAATCGCTGCCGATAATGATGTTGTGGTTGGGCCAGCCTTTGATCGTCTCGGCCAGATAGGACTCCCACGAGACCGCGGCGATGTAGAATTGATTGAAGTATTCGCTCGGCAGTTTCTTGATCGCTTGCTTGCCTTCGAAGAACTGTTGCACGGCGACCGATACTCCAGCTTCGTTGGGAGTATGAGCATTGAGGGTATGCATCAGCCACGGCACCCAGCCGATGCCGCCTTCGAAGAAAGCAAACTTCAATGTCGGGAAGCGATCCAGTACGCCACTGAAGATCAAACGGGAAGCGCTGACCATATAGGTTAAGGAAAATCCCAGCGCGGTGGGAAAATGCTGAAAACCCTGGAATCGCTCGCTGCCGACGAGCCACGGATGGCTGTGCTGCAACTCGAAGACCCGAGCGGCGGGGTGAAGCATAATAGGGATATTGAGCTCGGCGATCTCTTCATAAAGCGGCCATAGGACTTCGTTGTCGAGATCGCCGTCGCCCCAACCGCCGTTGAGCTTTACCGCTTTCAGACCAAGATCTTTGACCGCGCGCCGAAGTTCTTGCACCGACTCTTTGACATCCGGTAGATAGATCCATGCGACGCCGATAAAGCGATCGTCGCCGGCAATGTCTTCGGCCACGGTATCGTTATACGCACGCGCCAACTGGCGGCCGAGCTCGGCATCGCACTCGTAAATCAACGGCCGGTTGTCGGGTATCAATACCTGGATATCGAAGCCGTCCTTCTTCATGAACTCGGCGCGCACAGGAAGGCTCCAGCGCCCTTCTTTGAATGAATGAACTTTTTTGCCGTCGCGGTAGTAGGTGGCCACTTTACCCGGTACGGCCTTACCGTAACGAAGATAGTCGCCCGTATCGGGTGTCACTTCGACATGGCCCTTTCCCGGATGAGAAACCTTGTCTATGAATCGCAGCGGCCAATAATGAGTATCGCCGTCGATATACATTTTTTATTGCTCCTCCTGTTTTATTTGCATTGACGAGCAGGTCAAAACGTTCCGGGTGCGAGGCGCGCGACGATTCGACGAGCCAAGGCGTACATTTTGAGTACGTTGGAGCGAGGCGAACAAGCGCAACGAAGCAGATGGGGCGTTTTCACCTGCTCGTGTCACTTTACCCCGTACTTGGCATAGATCTCGTCGATAAAACCGCTCTCATCGAGTTTCCTCAAAATGCGATCGTTAATTACGTCTTCGGGTTTGACTTTTGCCACCTTGGGGTTTCGTGTCTTCATTAGCCGGATGATGTTGACGACGCCTTTGGGCGAGGCGTATGGCTTGAGGTCAAAGCCGGTTACCATGTCCTTGTAGCCCTCTTCGGCAGACTGCGCGTCAACTTTAAGATATTTTTGTATGATCTTCAGCGTGTTCTGTTTTTGCGCCGGCGAGAGAGAAAATGCCATGCCTTCGATCATCGCTTTCATCACGCCTTCGACGATTTGCGGATTTTTTTGGATATAGGGTTCTCGGGCGACGATGCCGGTGCTCAGAATCGGCAAGTTAGCCTTATTCAGTTCCGCCAGTATGGGAAACCCATTCGCTTGCAGCCGCCGGCTCTGCACGCCGTCCAAGACCGTCGCGTCGATGGTGCCCGTCGCAACAGCTTGCGCCAACACCGTCTGATCTCCCGCCACAATGATGCTAATTTTGTCGCGTTCTGGATCCAATCCGAGGTGTTCCAGACCCAGGATGGCGCCCATCCATACGGTGCCGCCTATGCTTTGAACGCCAAACGTCTTACCACGCAGATCTTCCGGCGTCTTGATGCCCGGTCTGACGACGAGATCATAGGTAACGCGATTGGTAAGGGCCGCGAGAATCTTAAGATCTGATCCTCCGGCGGCTGCTCCGATCACCGCGGTTCCGCCGGTATAGCCGACATCGATGTCTCCCGACGTCAGCCCAGCGACCAGTGTCGGCGCGCCGCGGATGAATAACGTTTCCCCGTCAAATCCGTACTTCATGAAAAATCCGCGCTCTCGCGCGACCCATAAAGGCGCTACCCGCGCGTTCATTGCGGCGTAGGCAACGACGATTTTACGCATTGCCGGCGCTGCCTGGACGTGCGATGCAAATAACAACGAAAGCACCAAAGCGCAAAAAAACTTAGCCATCCCTGTCTCCTTATTTTTGACCCAATCGTGAAAGCTGCCCCTAAGGCGGATAACTCCTTTTCGATCAAAGCCCGAGCTTCAACAGATTAATCGCGTTTTCGCCGAGCACTTTCTTCTTGTTCTCTTTTGATATCTTGGTACTCTTCGCCACCGGCCCGGTGACCTGTCCAGGCTGAGAAGAATCCCAGTGCGGCGAATCGGTGGCTAAAACAAGCCGGTCGCCGCCGAGATACTCCACCGCCCACTCGAACAGGCCGTCTTCGAATGGCTCGCAGCCCACGTAGACACTCTGGTTAAAAATCTCGCTGGGCTTGCGTTTCTGCCAAGGAACCAGATGCGGCAGCTTGTCAAAATGTTCGTCCATGCGCGATAGCCACCAGGGCATCTGCGACGCGCCGGTCTCAAGACAAATAATTTTCAGATTCGGGTGTCTTTCCATGACGCCGCCGCAAAGGTAGACCATCAAACAAACCATACTTTCGAGGGTGCGGCCGACCATGTGCGAGAAGAAAAAGTTGTCAGCGAACCGCTCGTGTCCCATCGAACCCGTCTTGGTATCGTGAAAGATGATTGGGGTATGGGTCTTTTCCAGCTCGTCGAAAATGGGATCGAAGTGAGGATCGGTCCATTCTTTCCCAGGAATCGGCGTCGCCTTGACGTTGAGCGCCTTGCTGCCTAATTCTTTAGAGCGGTGCAGTTCCTTGATCGCTTCTCCCGGATCCTGAAGCGGAATCACTCCGGCCCACATGAGCCGCCCGGGTTGCTGCGCCGCATAGTAGTTCATGTAATTATTTTGCGCCCGCGCATAGGCCGCCGCGAGCTCCGGATCGTCGACGAACCAGAGAATATCCAAAGCCGGCGAATTGGGCGAGAGTACCGCCACGTCGATGCCGTCGAGGTCCATATTACGCACACGTCCCTGTGATGTCAGATCGGCGGGTGTGACCCACTCTTTCTTTTCCGCTTTCTGCCGGCCAAGCTCGGAGCCGGTCATGATTCGATTGCCGACGAGAGTCTTGCGCCTTTCATGGTCTTTGGTCGGCAGCTTGCGCGGCAAGAACTCCTTGTATTTTGCCTCGACAGTCTGCTCCCAGCTCTCCAAATCGCCCACTAGGTGGCTGTCGAGATCGATCACCTTCATTCCGTCGATGGCCATAATCAAATCCTTTCTTGTCAGCGTGAAGCGAGCCTGCCGCTCAACGCCTGTTCGACGATCCCACGCTTTTCAATACTCGGAGAATACTTTCCAGATCACGTTCCGCAGACTATTCGTTCATCGAGCAGGAAATGGATCCGGACCCGCAAGCTTTTTATACAGCTGAACGACTTCTGGATCCCGCGGCAATTCTTGGATCGCCTGCTCGAGTTCTTCGCCGCCAAGGGGCGAAGCGCTACTGCCCATGAGCTTTTCATATTCCGCGGAAAATTCCGGATCCGCAAACGCCTTGCGCATGGCATCCCGGATGATCTTGACCCGATCTTTGGGCGTTCCCGGAGGGAAGATGTATGGCCAGCGCGGATACTGGAAGGCACGGAACATGTCGAGCAGCTTTCGTTCTTTGTCCGACTTGGCAAAGCTCTCTAATTCGCGCACTTGGGCAAAAGTCGGATGATGACGACCTTTGGGAACCGTAAGCGTCGCATGAAAATTGACCAGCTTCTTTTCGATCCACTCAGGGTTCTCGACCACAAATCGGGCCGCGCCGGTCGAATGAGCGTCCAGCTCGCCACTCTTGAGCGCGATGTATATTTCCGGACCGATATAACCAGTCACGAACTTCGGCTCTTTCAGATTGAGAAAATACGCGAACATGCGTGCTGTGGCGTAGACCGGATGGCCAACATTATGCGCGCCGAATCTCAGGCCGCTTGCCGCTTGCAGCTTTTGGAGGGTATCCAGCCCCAGCTCCCCCTTGGTATAGAAGATGTAAGGATCCCCGGTGTCGGTCGACCCGAGGTAGATCAACTTATCGAGATCATAGGTTGTTCCGGGGAGTCCCAAGATCGGCCCTACCACCAGTCCCGCGCCGATCGATCCGATGGTCAGTCCGTCGGGCCGGGTATTACTGTAAATGACGTTGGCTGCTTTTCTCCCGGCGGCGCCTGGTACAAACTCAAGCTGTAACTTCGGTTGTCCGGGAATGTGCTTTTCCAGCACGCGCATCAGCGATCTTGTCTGGAACTCTCCGGAACCTCCGGGTCCGCCGCCGCGAAGTATTTTAATCGTTTTCCCCTTGTAGAAGTCCGCTTGGGAGAATGCATTTCCTGCCGGCAAAATAGCCGATAGCCCAATTATAATCGTATAAGCCCACGCGGACAGCGCGAACTTGTTAATTGTTTTCATGGTCACCTCCGTAAAGAGTGAGATTTTTATTGCTGAGCGTCTCGCCGGCAGTTTTCTTCCAGGCTTGGGTTCAACCGGGCAACAAAAAAGTCGGCACGTCTTAAAACACTCCTAAAGCCGCCCGCTGTCAAGTCTTTGGCCAGGGTCATTGCCGGGTTTGGCAAGGAATAGAGATGTGGCGATTCTCTTATAGTCGAAATGCGCAAGCCGGTTCGGATTTAAACACGGAGCGCCCTTCAGCTAATCAACCGCCTGTTTGTAGGACACGCCGGCATCCGGCGCGTCGTCGAAAAGTTTGCGTTGCTCCATCCATGCCTGCGTCTTTTCGAATGTCGCCTGAGTGTAGGACTGCGGGACAACACGTTCGCCGACCCCAAAACGCCGAACGTCGACTTTGTCGCGAAAGCGCTCGGGAATCTCGTTGATGAAGTAGTGTTTGTAGCGTTCCGGTTCCACGTCGATATCGGTTTGTGCCCTGACCAGCGAACGCATATACCGCTCGACGTTTCCTGAATCCGCGTCGCGGGGGAACATAAAGGCCATCATGAAAGTCGTCGACACGATTCTCCGAAAGCCATGCTGCTCCAACAGGTACAATTGCGGTCCCCAGACGTTCACCGCGGGGATCTTCCGCGCCAGGGCAGCATCGACGCGAGACCAGGAAGTTCCAACGAACTTGAGCGCGATGTCTTCAGGCGGCAGAAAGATCTCTAGAGCCTGCAAAGCGGAGAAGTGGCTCCCCGAATGGTACCCGACCGCAATGTCCTTGCCCGCTAGATCGCCGGGCTCGGAAACGCCGGAATCGCCTGGGACGACGATGGCCGCTTCGCAAACACTGTAAGCCTTCCCCCACATCACACCTTCTTGAAGCTTTGCGGACTGGTTTACCGTCCAATGGCACGCACAGCTCACATCGCCAGCGTTTTTACCCTTGCGTCCGTGTCCTTCGGCATAACGTTCGAATGCGCCAAAACGGTTATCCTCGAGCGGAACCGGTGCATCGACAGTGGCGAGCCGGGGCGTGTTCTTGCGGCTTCCCTCTACATTGAGTTCGTAGTCGAGACCTTCCTCGCGGAAATAGCCCTTTTCGTCGGCGACCCAATCGTTGAGCCTGCCATGCGGCTGAATGATGAATTTCGCCATCGCGCTCTCCCCCTCTAGATTGATTCTATCGGATGCTACGTCATCACTTCGCGGCTTTGCAAATGCCTGCGCGGCCAAACAGACTTAAAGGCAAGATGATAACGCTGCGGCGCGCACGATCATTTACACCAGAGGAGACGAACCCACTGAGCCGCTGGAACCGAGGAGGCCGAGGGCATCGAGACAGGCTGATATAGGCGGCGGAGATCTGGTTACCAACCAGCCAGGCCGACCTGCTGGCTCTATGCGACGAGGCGCTCCCGGACCGGTCAGGTCCTGCAGGACAATCGATCGGTGAAAGGGACATCTGGTTTGCCCTAGCGCCCTTGGCAGGAGATCGCCGTCGCCGCGTTAAGCGCAGGTTAAATAACTGGCAAATGTCTCGAAAAGCCATTGACTGAGACTCGTACTCGCGATAGCTGTATCACACGAGAAACTATCACGAAGGGAGAATACTCATGGCTGTTCGAATAAACGATGTCGCGCCGAATTTCTCGGCTGACACAACCGAAGGCAAAATTAATTTCCATGAATGGATCGGCGATGGCTGGGCGATCCTATTTTCGCATCCGAAGGATTTCACGCCGGTCTGCACCACCGAGCTTGGCTATATGGCCAGCCTCAAGCCCGAGTTCGACAAGCGCAACTGCAAGATCATCGGACTGAGCGCCGATCCGGTAAGCGATCACCAGGGTTGGGCCAAGGACATCCAGGAAACGCAGGGGCACGCACCGAACTATCCGCTCATCGGCGACCCGGATCTAAATGTCGCCAAGCTTTACGACATGCTCGCGGCCAGCGAGACCCCCGGCAAGCGCACCGCGGCAGACAACCAGACTGTACGCACGGTATTTCTCATCGGGCCCGACAAGAAGATCAAGGCGATGCTCGTCTATCCGATGGCCAGCGGCCGCAACTTCGACGAGGTGATGCGTCTGCTCGATTCGCTGCAACTCACCGCCAAGCACACGGTGGCGACACCAGTGAATTGGAAGCCGGGCCAGGATGTTATCATTCCGACCTCGGTTTCCGATGAGGACGCCAAGAAGAAATATCCGCAGGGCTACAAGACGCTCAAACCGTATTTGCGAGTGGTATCACAGCCTGGCAAGTAACTGTTCCTTTGGCTCTCCGCATCTGGAAACGCGCAGGAGCGTTATCACCGTTGGGTGACGTCTGTTGATTTGAATTCAATCTACAGCAGCCACAACCAAGTCTTGCGTGAGTCGGAGAAGAAAAGCTTGGGCGTGATCGTACATCAAGGATGAAAGCAGGATCAGACATGATTCTTTGTTTTCAGCTTTCAGCTTTCACAATTTATCGTTTGTTACTCGTTCAGGGGCATCCCTGAGGGTCAGACTTTCTATTCTAGACAATCCTGGCAAGGCGCTCAGCTTGCTCCCT
>JBBDNJ010000199.1:0-17614 GCA_040877705.1 Binatia bacterium
TGGTTCCCGCTGAACTTTTTATGGAGGTGACGGATGTTGGAGCGGTACTGGTGTTAGTCGGGTTGAAAACGCCTTGGAGCCCGGAAGGACCGCTGAGCAAGGAATTGGTGCTCGCACAGAGAGAGGCCATCGCCGCTGCGCAAAACTACTTGCTGATTGAATTAGCCGACACAAGATATAGGATCACGCGCCGTTATGAAGTAATCCCAGGCATTGCACTGGAGGTGGGGTTGGATGCATTGAGAGTTTTGGCCCGGTCAGTGGCCGTGACCAATGTTCTACGAGATCGACCGGCGATCCCGTTGAGATGATCTCTGCGAATCATCGGCGACGATCCTGCGCGGCGGCTCAGCTAAAGGATTTTGCGGAGGGACAAATGGACGGACGCCGGTGTGGGTATAACGAAGCTAAGGAGAACCTATGATCGCCGTGTCTAACAGGATAAAGGTTTCGCAGGGTTTCGAAAAAGAGTTCGAGGCTCGGTTTGCAGGAAGGGCGGGTCTCGTGGATAAGCGGCCGGGATTTATTCGGCTTGAGATACTTCGCCCAGTCAAGAGCGACTATTATGTCGTGCTGACGCACTGGCAAGACGAGGCATCGTTTCGCGCGTGGACCGAAAGTCAGGAGTTTCAGGAGGCGCACAACAATCGGCCGCGGGCGGAGATCTTTGCCGGCCCGAACGTTCTTGAGATGCATGAGATCATCCAACACTCGGACAAAACCTAAGCTCGCAGCCGTGTCCGGCGACTCATACGCCTATTCAAGATGACGTCGTGCCCTCACACCACGCTCGAGTTGTTGCCAGAGCCGAAAAAAAGATTACGCTGCCGCCAGTGCCATTTGACCATTGTGGGAGAGGATCTGGAAGATGGTTATTGCCCGGAATGTTTCGAGATGTCTGGCGCCAAGCATTACAACTTCGAAGAGTTGGCGGCCGCAGAGAGCGGCACCGCCCACTATCGGTGCGAGGAGTGTGGTGTTATCATTAAAAGTAGTTAGCCAATTCGTCATCCTCGGCTATCTCCGAGACGGGTCCGGATTTCTTGTATCTGACGCACTCAACCCTGTGATGTTCTGCTTGGATCCCAGAAATGGCCGGACCTGACTTCTACAAAACTCTTGGCGTGCCCTCGGCTGCGAGCGCACAGGAAATAAAGTCAGCGCACCGGGAGCTCGTCAAGAAACATCATCCCGACTTGTATACCGCCAGCAGCGCTAAGCAGCGTGCCACAGAAAGGCTGCGGGAAATTAACGAAGCCTACGCGACTCTAGGAAATGCCCAACGCCGGCAGGAATACGATCAGGCTCGCGCGCAAAATGCGCCGCGCCCTAAGAGGCCCACGATCAACCGGGCCGCTCGCAATCGAACGTCAACTCCTAAGACATCGACTAAACCTTCACGGCCGGTATCGAAAGCCCGTAAGAAATTCACCTTACGATGGAAATTCCCCGTTCGTGTCAAGCTTGCCGGAGGTATCGCCGCAGGGATTATAGTAGCCTTTTTTACTCATGCCGTAACTTACGAGCCGCGAGTGGCAACGGCCTGGGCGTTGCTCGAGAAGATAGTCGTGGAACCGTCGCAGAACATTTCCGACGCCAAACCTGATGGACGTTGGAATCATTCGAATAACTATGGCTCCAGAGCGGAATGCACGGCCGGGCTGAAAGAAAGGGTTCAACGGGATGAACGAGAAGGCAGTAAGGTTATTTTCGACGAAAGTGTCGGGACCGTAGCCATCACAGTTTACGTTAAAGATGTGGCGGGTTTAGCACGAGAGTATGCAAACGCTAAAATGCGCCAAAGGTTTCCCGATGCCGCGGAAAAAGATCCCGCACAACAACAATTACAGAAACAGGAGTTAATGAAGGAAGCGGAGGAATTCGTTCGGAAAAGCGGCATGACCAAACGGGTCAGTAACTATGAGTGCCGTTCGATTCAGGTCGTTCAGCCGGAGCCTTGGCTACGGCGGCAACTTAGACGAGTGGGGCTAATTTCGGGGTAATGTTCTCAATAGCGGTAATGGTTGGCATGTTTGCGAGACGCCTGAAGGCATCCTACGTTTCAAAAGGACGATTTACTCGAAGTTATACATTCGCGCGCAATTGTCCCACAGGTATTTTCGTTTTGTCCCGCTGGAAAACGGCAATTCGAGAAACGTATCGATGGCGTGAGGATATTTAACGTCGAGATGCGGATAATCCGTTGAGAAGACCATGTTATTCTCAAGTCCATATTCGGGAATGTGCTTGGCGGTGATCTCGTCGCATTCGACCGCGCCATAGCACTGACGTTGAAAGTATTCCAAAGGCTTCAATGTGAGATAGGGATACTCCGCTTTACCCGTAGTCTCGGTGTATTCCCCCATGCGCCAGAGTAGCCATGGCACCCAGGAACAATTGCCCTCCAGGAAAGCGACCTTGAGTTTCGGAAAACGCTCCATAACGCCGCCAAAAATCATATCGCCGCAGGCGAGCATGTTGGCGAAGGGAAAGCCGAAGGTGTTGAACATCGAGAAAGTTGAACAGAACTGGAACATGGCGGGTTGCGGCAGATAAACCCTGCCGGCTTCATGAAAGCCCACGGGGAGGTTCAATTTTTCGCACTCGGCCCATAGAGGGTCGTAATACGGATCGCTCCACTTCCGCCCGTTCACATGGTTTGGGCGGATAAAAATACCGCGGAAGCCGTATTCTCTGAACGTGCGGCGAATCTCTTGGACCGCGGAGCTGACATCGTGCGGCGCGACCATGGCGACTCCGTAAATTCGGTCCGGCGCAGTTTGGGCGAAGTCGTGCAGCCAATCATTGTAGGCACGGGCAATCGCCGCCGCAAAATCCGGATCGAGACCGTCGATTCCTAAAACGCAGAGGCCGCGGGTGGGGAAGAGGACTGCGACATCGAGACCTTCCTTGTCCATCGCTTGGATTTGAGAAACGCCGTCGAAGTTTCGCTTGCCTGCGTCACCGTATTTTTCCTCGAAGAAATCCTGGCGATATTTCGCCAACGCCGGATTCTCTGGTTGGCGTGGGATTGGCAGAATCTTTCCCTCGACTTCTATTCCCAGGTCTCTAAAAGAACGATTGAGTCCCACCGGCGCGCGATCGGCAAATTTCGCATCGATATAGCGTTGCCACAGATCGGCGGGTTCGAAGACATGCATATCGGAATCCATCACTTTAAAGCCATTTTTCGCCATGGTGAATCTCCTACGGCTAGTTCTTGATTTACCGGTTCGGCTATTTCGCTTGCGAAAGGAATCGCAAATTCTCTTTCACGCCGGGTGCAATCGACAAGACCTCGTTGACGATCTTTTCGATCTCCTCGCCTGACACATAGGTCACATTCAATCTGGATTTGCTCGCTTGAGCGAGAAACTCCGGGTCTGTCAGAGTCGCCTGGAACGCGCGGCGGAGAATGTCGAGACGATCTTTGGGTGTTCCCGGCGCGGCAGTCAACGGGCGCTGGTACTCCATCTGCGACATGTAAGCTTTATAGGTTTGTAAATGAGTGTCATTTCTGAGGACGTCGCTAAACAGCGGCACGTTTTTCACTTCCGTATCGTTGAGCCGTGCGTGAATCAGAAATGGCCTCATCTTGCTATCGCCTTCAGCCTCCAGTAACTCTCTTTGGGTTGAGACTACGGAATCCCAATTCGTGCAGGTACCGTCCGCTTCACGGCGCTGCATCGCTAATCGAATTTGAGCGGTCCCCTGATAACCGGACACGATGGTGAATTTTGTGCCAAGCATTTTATTGAGCATGAGAGGCAAATCGATACTGTGCGAGCCCGGCGCGGTGCCGCCCATCTTGACCGGTTTCGCGGATCTAGCGATTTCGTCCCAGTTTTTGAGTCCGGTGAAACCCATGATCAGGCAAACTGGCACGCCTTTACTGGGCGCGCCGATCCAGCCGAACTTGCGGGCATCGAACCTGACGTTGGCATCATCGAGGGCCTGATTCAGAACGAAGGCGCTGTTCCAGTTCGCGACGGTTAAGCCATCGGGTTTAGCATTGTTGTAAAGGTAATTGGCTGCCACCAAACTGCCGGCGCCGGTCATGTTTTCCACTGTAATCGCCGGATTGCCGGGAATATGTTTGATCATGTAGCGCGCGACGGTGCGTGTGTAGGTGTCGTAGCCACCGCCCGCCGCCTGGCCGACGATGAAGCGGACGATCTTGTCTTTGTAGAAGTCTTGCGCCAAGAGAACCGTCGGAGCAGCGAGTAAAAAGCCAATGAGTAGTACAATGCCGAGACGGAACGCCCTTCGCATACTCATCGAACTTCCTCCTGTGGTGATGGGATGTTGTGGCGCATGATCCGCTAACTTGAACGCACCGACAGTGGATAAGCTTTCAAGACGGTAATAGTCGGCTTCGACAGCGCATGTCAAGGTGCAATTTCCTTGACAGTAGTTTTCAGCGGTTGAAGATCTGATCCGCCGCTTTATGAAGGGCTATTCGGAGGGAGTCGCAAAAGCTTTTTAATGCGCCGAGCCAAAAGGTGAGCTGCGATGCAAGTTCTTGACATTTCTGATTCGCTCACTTAGATTGGCCGCGAAGGGGACGAGTCATGAAGATCGGATCGAAAGGCCATTACGGATTGTTGGCGTTGGCGGAATTGGCCTCAAATTATCAGGTGCGTCGAGCGGTCCAAGTCAAAGAGATTGCTAAGGATCAGCATATTCCACCCGAATATCTTGGGCAAATTATGGTGGTGTTAAAGCGCGCCCATCTGGTGCATGGTTCGCGTGGACCGACCGGCGGTTACGTCCTAGCTCGCGCGCCGGAAACCATTACCGTCAAGGAGATTTTGCAGGCCCTCGAAGGGCCGGTGGTGGGAGTAGGTTTCATGGCCGGTAGAGGACCCAACGGGCTATCTTCAATCACGCAGAAACTGATTGAGACGTGGGCGCGCGGTGTGCGAGCCATGGAGCAGGTGTTAGAGGAGACGACCCTGGCGGACCTGTGTAGGCCGAACGCGGAATCGTACATGTATTATATTTAAAATTTTTTTGCCGCTATTTCTGACTAAACCGATTGGTTCACTAAATAAACCGCCGCATGCGGGGCTTCGAAGAAATTTCGGAGGAGCCGATGAATAAAGAATTGAACTGGAAAGACAAACTTGCGGAAAAGATTCCGGCGGACATGGCCCGAGAGATCGACATCTTCGAGCAACAGATGGAACTGCGCAAACAAGGCAAGATCGACGAGAAAGTATTCGCCGAAACTCGATTACGCCGGGGAATCTATGGCCAGCGCTACGACAACGGCCAGCGTCATGACGGCAAACGCGTCCAGAAACTCAAGCTCCCCGGCAACGTAATAAAAGGACCTGAGACATTGTGGGACGCGCCCGGGATGATGCGCATTAAAATTCCGTTCGGTGGCGTGACGCCGGAGCAATTGGAAACACTGGCCGATCTCTCGGAAGAATACGCCGACGGTGTCGCGCACGTCACGACGCGCCAAGACTTTCAATTCCATTACGTGCACATCGACGACACTCCTGCGCTGATGCGCCGTCTCGCTGCGGTGGGCATCACCACGCGCGAAGCCTGCGGCAATGTCGTGCGCAATGTGACGGCTTGCCCTTTGGCCGGTATCTGCCGCGACGAAGAGTTCGACGTGACCCCCTATGCGAAGAGCTGCTCGAGGTTTTTGATGGGTCATCCCGACACTCAAGACTTCGGCCGTAAAGTTAAGGTCGCCTTCTCGGGCTGCCAGCAACATCCCTGCGGTCTGGTGACGATGCACGACCTCGGCGCCATCGCTAAGACGAAAGTCATCGACGGCAAAGAGAAGAGAGGATTTGCTTTTTACGTCGGCGGCGGCCTCGGCTCGGTGCCGTACAAGGCAAAGCTGTTTGATGAGTTTCTCCCGGAAGAAGAGTTTCTGCCGGTTTCCCAGGCGATCTCACGTGTCTTTGCGCGCCTCGGCGAGAAGCGCAACCGCGCGCGGGCACGGCTCAAGTTTTTGATCGCTAGTCTTGGCATTGATGAATTCCGCAGGCTCGTCTTGGAAGAGCGGCAGAAACTGGACAGCGATCCGCGCTGGACCGCTTATCTCTCTTCCGTGAATGAAAACACGGAAGAAGCGCTCAAGCCGGGCACCAGCTTGAACGGCAGCGAGCGGCCCGAGGGATTCGATGCCTGGTATGCCACCAACGTCTACAAGCAAAGACAGCCGGGATACGTGGCTGTCACGGTCACCTTGCCGTTGGGCGACGCCGGCGCGGACCAAATGCGCGCGCTCGCCGACATCGCGCGGCGTTTCGTCAAAGACACGCTGCGCACCACAGTGGAGCAAAACTTTCTTTTTCGTTGGGTTAGTGAAGCGGATGTGCCTGAATTCTACAAAGCCATCAAGGCCATCGGACTCGGCGCGGCGGACGCAGCGACCATTGTCGATGTGACGTCCTGCCCAGGGACGGACACCTGCAAATTGGGAATTGCATCTTCGCGCGGACTCGCCCGCGAGCTGCGGCTTCGTCTCGGCGAAAAGAGCCTACAGCTCGATGAGGCGGTCAAGAACCTGCGCATCAAAGTGAGCGGCTGCTTTAATTCCTGCGGTCAGCACCACGTCGCGGATATCGGCTTTTACGGTATCAACCGCAACGTCAAGGGATTTCAGGTGCCGCATTTCCAAGTGATCCTGGGCGGCAAATTTCACGATAATGCCGGCGAGTACGGCGTCGCCATCGGCGCGGTACCGTCCAAGCGTATTCCGGAAGCAGTGTTGTCGATCACAGAATATTTCGTGCGCAAGCGCCAGAAGGCTGAGAGCTTTCAGGACTTTGTCGGGCGCATCGGCAAAAAAGAGATCAAGAATTTGCTGGAGGATCTGACAAAGATCCCCGCCCACGAAGTCGATCGGTCTTACTACAGTGATTGGGGCGATCCGCGCGAATTTACTCTCGTGGACATGGGAGTCGGCGAGTGCGCCGGCGAAGTCGTCAGCCAGGCGGAGTTTACGCTTGCCGCCAGCGAGCGGGAGTTGTTCGAGGCCCATTTGCTGCTCGACGGCGGCCGGCCTCAAGAAGCAACCAAAGCGGCTTATGCCTCCATGCTGCGAGCCGCGCGGGGTCTGGTGCAGGCGCAAAACCCGGCGATTTCTGAAAATGAGAATCAGATTCTTGCTGAGTTCACCAGCCGCTTCTATGACACGCAGTTGTTTTGGGACAAGTACGCCGGCGGAAAGTTCGCGGAATATTTCTTCAAGGCAAAGGAGTTCGTTGGCCAGGGTAGGGCGGCGGATGCCGATCGCGCGGTTCAATTGCTGCAGGAAGCGCAGTTGTTTATTGACGCGGCGCACGACTGCCACAACAAGTTGAGTGGCGGAGTGGTCAATGCTGTCAAATTGGACAACGTGACTCAATCGAGCGCGTAAGCTGGGGAACATAATGGAACTGCAAAAAATTGCCGTGAAAATGTTTTCCGCGGCGCCGAATGACATTCCTTTGACTGATTTTATCGATATTTTTCACAACTGGATCCAGGCCACCGACGGTGTCTATCACGACGTTGCCGACTATAGCCACATGCGAGCGGGCCCCGGCATCGTTCTGGTCGCACATCACGCCAATTTGAGCATCGATGAGACCGACGACCGGCGCGGGCTTCTCTACAGTCAAAAGGCCCGTCTGAGCGGTTCGAACGATGAGAAGATTCGCGCAGTCGTGCGCGCGGCGCTGGACTACTGCCGGCGCTTGGAACAAGAGCCTGCTTTCCGCGGCAAGCTGAAATTTTCGGACAGCGAGATCGTGATTTACATCAACGACCGCCTTCTCGCGCCTAACACTGAGGAGATCTTCGCAGCGCTTAAGCCGGACTTAGAAAATGCCATTCGCGGACTAGTGGGAGATGCAAGCTTTACATTGCAACATAACGATGATCCAAGACAACGTTTCTCGGTCGCGGTGCGCACGTCCAAGCCTTTCAGCTATCACTGAAACGTGCAGCTTTAAGAAATGAGAGGGGTGAAAATCAATGGCGGCGGCTTTGAAGATTGAGGCGCAAGAGGCAGAGGAACTCTCGACGACGGAACTTTTGGAGTGGGCATTCTCCAAATTACATCCGCAACTGGCGCTGGCCTGTTCTTTTCAGGCAGAGGGGTCGGTTTTGATCGACTTGATTCACCGCACCCGCGGTGCGGATTTTCGGTTATTCACACTCGACACGGGGCGGCTCAATCAAGAAACCTACGACTGCATGGAGGCGATCCGAGCTCGCTACGGAGTCCAGATTGAGGTTTTCGTCCCTGAAACTACCGCACTGGAAGTTATGGTGCGCCGGCATGGGCAAAACCTCTTTTATGATTCGATCGAGCAACGCAAGCTCTGCTGCGCAATACGCAAAGTCGAACCGCTCAACCGAGCGTTGCAAGGTCTTAAGGCCTGGATGACCGGCCTGCGGCGCGAACAGGCGGTCACTCGATCCGACGCGCGCAAAGTCGAGTTGGACAAAGACCACGGCAACATCCTCAAGATCAACCCGCTGGTTGATTGGACTTACGAACAGGTGTGGAGCTACATCCGCGCCAACAAACTTCCTTACAATCGGCTGCATGACCAGGGCTATCCGAGCATCGGCTGCGCTCCTTGCACGCGGGCGGTGAAGCCTGGAGAAGATCTGCGCGCCGGCCGGTGGTGGTGGGAAAATCCGGACACCAAAGAATGCGGTCTGCATCTTCAAATCGAAGAGCCGAGGGTAACAGATGGAGATCAGGGAATCGGCGGGTGAACAGATGACTTACTATCCAATTTTCCTCGACCTCACCGGCCGGCGCTGCGTCGTGATCGGCGGCGGCTCCATCGCTGAACGAAAAGTCGAGGGACTCTTGGCAGCAGGAGCAGAGATCACTGTTGTCAGTCCGGAAATGTCTGAAGGGCTCGGCCTGTTGCTTATGCATGGATCGATAAAGCATGTGGCGCGCAAATACCAAAATGGGGATCTGGAAGGCTACGCCATGGCCTTTGTTGCCACGGACGACGAAGCGATTACCGCAGCGGTATTCTGCGAGGCGCGCTGCCGTGGCATTTGGGTCAATTGCGCGGACGATCCAAGTCACTGCGATTTCATTTTGCCGGCGGTGATCCGGCGCGGTGAGCTCGCCATCGCGGTTTCCAGCGGCGGCGCCAGCCCGGCTTTGGCTCGTGCCGTTCGCGAAGAGCTGGAAAAATTCCTCACGGATGACTTTGCCCAGCTTGTTCAAACCGCGTCCGAAGTCCGGCGCGAACTGCGGCAACGTTCGCTCCAGACGACCGCGGAGGCTTGGAATAGGGCTTTGACGGGTGATTTTCGCCATTTGATTCAACAAGGCAAAACGGGCGAGGCGAAGCAACTTCTTCTCGCCACGTTGGAGGGTATGTCATGCGAGTAGGAAAAGTGTATCTCGTCGGCGCCGGTCCGGGGGATCCGGGTCTGCTCACCGTGCGCGGGCTCGAATTGCTGCGCAAGGCACAAGTTATCGTCTACGATCAGCTCGTCAATCCGGTTCTTTTGGAAGAGACATCTCCGGTCGCCATCAAAGTTTTTGCCGGCAAGCAAGCTGGACGCCACTGCATCGCGCAGGAAGAAATCAATGAAGTGCTTATTGACCATGCTCGCTTGGGTTATGAAGTCGTGCGGTTAAAGGGCGGCGATCCTTTTGTCTTTGGCCGCGGCGGTGAAGAGGCTGAGGCGCTGGCAGATGCCGGCATTCCGTTTGAGATCGTCCCTGGAGTCAGCTCGGCTGTGGCGGTGCCGGCCTATGCCGGCATACCACTGACTCATAGAAATTATTCTTCTTCCTTCGCCGTGGTTACGGGGCATGAAGCGCGGAAAACGCAATCTTCAATCCAATGGGCGAAATTGGCGACAGCCGTCGATACGCTGGTGATTCTCATGGGGCTGAAGAACATTACGCAGATTACCACTGAGCTGCTTAGGCATGGCCTGGCCGCTGACACGCCGGTTGCGATCATTCGCTGGGGCACAACCCAGGCGCAAGAAACCGTAACGGCGACGCTCGGCGACATTGTCGACAAGGCCGCTCATGTCAAGTCTCCCGCGGTTATCGTTGTCGGCAGAGTCGTTGAACTGCAAAGCCGGTTGAAATGGTTCGAGCTTGCTCCGGGATCGGATCGGGACGTGTGGTCGCCGTCTGAGGAAAAATTCATGTACCACGCGCTGGAGATCTGACAAGATCGGGTCATCGGACGACATTATGCCAACGAGCTCACGAGCCAATCTGCACGGGCTTAAAGTCGTTTCATTCGAAAGCCGGCGCGCTCGGGAGATGGCGGAACTCATTCGCCGTTATGGCGGCGAGCCTATCGTCGCGCCCGCCATGCGCGAGATTCCGTTGAACGAAAACCGCGCGGCCTTGGAACTGCTTCCGCAGTTGGAGTCGGGAGAATTCGATCTGCTGATTCTCATGACCGGCGCCGGCACCAGGACCTTAAACAACGCACTGCTGACGCAATTTTCTCAAGAAAGAATTATTGCAGCCTTGCAGCGTGCGCAGGTGGTGGCGCGTGGACCGAAACCGGTCGCCGCTCTAAAAGAGTTGGGCCTCCAACCGGCGATCACCGTGCCGGAGCCGAATACCTGGCGCGAGGTCCTCTCGACGCTCGATGCCGCCGTCGAGCTTCGCGGCAAGCGGATTGCGATTCAGGAATACGGCATTCCCAATCCGCAATTGACCTCGGCGCTGCAGAGCCGCGGCGCAACGGTGTCGCCGATCCCGATTTATCGCTGGGCGTTGCCCGAAGACCTTGAACCTCTGCGGCAAGCCATTGAAACGCTGGCGCGGGGCAATGCGGATGTCGTGCTCTTTACCAACGGCGCGCAGGTGGACCATCTGTTCCGCGTGGCGGCGGACAGTAACAACGCCGATATCCTGCTTCCCGCTCTCCAACGCATTGTTGTCGGCTCGGTTGGTCCCATCTGCACGCAAGTGCTGAAACAATTCGGCATCCAGCCGGACATCGAACCGGCTCATCCCAAGATGGGCTCTCTCATCGCCGAAGCCGCCGCATCGGCGCAGCGCGTGTTGGACAGCAAACGCCGCTAAGATCTTCTCCGGATAATTCACTGGGTACGTGCTCCGGCTTTCGGTTGAACATCGGCCAACGTGACTAACACTCAGGCCTGCGCGCAGCGTCTCCTATAAAATTTACCTTGACCGCCAAGGCATTTGCCAATATGTGTCGGTCTGTTACTCGAGTTCTTAGCCGAGAAGCAACCCAGCCTCAAGGCCCAAAATCGCGCTGATTTTGTCGATTCCACGTTCGTGCGCAAACTCGAGGAAGAAGGCTTCTTTAAAAAATTTTCCACAAAGTAGGTAAACCATGGTGCGAGTCGCTGATGCCGTAGTCGATATTCTGAAAACCGAGGACGTGAAGTTTGTTTCCACCTTACCCGGTGACGATATTCTGCCGATCTTCGATGCGCTTCATCAAAGCGGCCAAATACCCCTGATATTAACGCGCCACGAGCAAGCCACGTAAAACTGAAATCAGAAATCAATTCGGAGGTACCGCGCAATGCTCTACAACAAAGAACGTTTGCTTGCCCTGATGGACAAATTCGATCTCGCCGGAGTCGTCGCCGCGACACCGGAGAATATTTACTACCTGAGCGGCCATGCTTCGTGGAGCCAGAACGGTTATCGTTACGGCGGGTCGCAGGTTTATGTCGTCTATCCGCGCGATCCGAAGCAGTCTCCGGCGTTGCTGATTCCCGGCGGCGATGTCGGCTACGCCTCGCTCGACGATGTTTGGCTCCAAGAGAAGTACATCTATGGCCGGCCGCGGCACCCGCAAATCGCCGACATGTCCAAGCTGTCGCCTGTCGAGCGGCGAACCGTGAAGCTCGCGGGCAGCGATTCCAAAGGCCTCACGCCGGAAAAAGCCCTGGCTCAACTGATCCATGACAAGGGCATGGACAAAGGGCGTGTTGGCGTGGATCATTTCGCCATTTCGGTGACGATCTGGGAAAAAATCAAAGCGGGGCTGCCGCAGGCGAATCTTCTGCCGGCGTCAATGTTTTTCCGTAACGTGCGCATGATCAAAACCCCTGGGGAAATTCAGCGGCTCAGAGAATCCGCCGAAATCAACGAACGGGCGATCAACACGATGTTGCGCGCCTGTAGACCCAGAGTCACAGAGAGCGAGCTCGCTAGTATCTACAAGAGCGAGATCGCCAAGGCCGGCGGCCAAGTTTACTGGATGCACATGGCGGTAGCACGGGGCGGCAACTTCCCGGCTATCAAAGACAACGTATTGCAAAAAGGCGACATCTTCCGTGTCGACATGGGCTGCTCCATCAACGCTTACCATGCGGATGTCTGTAAATCGGGCTGCGTCGGCGCCGAGCCGACACCGGAGCATCGCAAACGCTATGACGCGATCCAGGCCGGCGTGCTGAAGTCGGTAGAAGCGCTCAAGCCGGGTGTTCGTCCGCAGGAGCTCTATGAAACTATGATCGCCGGCGTGCGTGCCAACGGTTTGCCGAACTACGCCAACTTTTTCCTCGGTCACACCATCGGTCTCGAAGCGAGAGAGTTTCCATTCCTTCTCGGACCTGCCGAAGAAGTGGACGACCCGTTTCTTCCCAACACCACCAACGTCCCTATGGAACCCGGCATGACCGTCAACCTGGAAGCCTCGAACCACGAAGCCGGCTGGGGGACGGTGCAGGTTGAATACACTTGCGCGGTGACCGACGAAGGACACCAGCATCTGGTTATGCCGGATCAGAGATTGCTCACGCTGCCGTTGCAATAGAGGGCAAACGCCCATGAGATAGGGCAAGTCAAATGAGGCAGCTAACACTGTTCGATTGATCTGGACGGTAGAAGGTCCGGCCCTTTATTTTGACTTGAGTGCAGGTTGGCAATTCAAAAAAACTCCGCGTCTTTATGAAAGAAGAAACAACCGAGGCAGTTGCCGAGAGAGCGTGGGCGCGTTCTGCTTCGCGCAAGTTGCGGCTTGACCTGATTGTTCAGCGTCTCGTGCTGGTCGGGGTGTTGATGGCCATCTGGTGGTTGTTCTCGCTGTCCGTGCCGCATTATATTCTGCCTGGACCGGCGCGGGTATGGGACGCACTCAAGCTCATTGCCGACAACGGCGACTTGTGGAGCAACTTGGGCATCACACTATGGCGCGTCAGCGTCGGATTCGTCATCGCCACCGCCGTCGGCTTGCCATTCGGCATCATTCTCGGAGCGAACAAGCGCGCCGGCGAGTTCTTCGAACCGGTGATTCCGGTGCTGAACACGGTGTCTTCGGCGATCTGGGCAATCTTCGCCATCATCTGGTTCGGCATTGCCAACGCCACCACGATTTTCGTGGTTTTTATGACGGCGATGCCTCTTATCATTACCAACGTATGGCAAGGCACGCGCACAGTAAATGCCGATTTCATCGAGCTCGCCCAAGTGCTGCGCATGCCGAAATGGAAGGTTATGACGAAAATTTACCTGCCGACGATACTTCCTTACTTCTTTTCCGGCGCGCGTCTAGCGTTCGGTTTCGGTTGGCGCGTCTCACTGGTTGCCGAGACCATCGGTTCTTCGAGCGGTGTCGGATATCGTTTGCGCCAAGCCGCGGATTTAATTCAGACCGACCAGGTATTTGCCTGGACGTTGACGCTGGTGATCCTGATGGCGACAATGGAAATGGGATTGTTGAAGCCGTTGGAGAACCACCTGTTTCGCTGGAAAAAGGAAGCGGAAGCGGTCTGACGGCGCGGGAGCACGCCCGTTCCGGGGGTACCTCGGCTTTTCCAGCTCGGCAATAACGATTCAATTGTTTTAAACGTATGGTGGAATCTCCTGGAACAGTTCAGACAACGTGCGCCGATGCGGGGGACTCCCCGCCTGCGATACGCCTTGCCGGGATCGGCAAAAGCTTCGCCGCCGCCGGCGACGGCCTGGAAGTGCTGACGAACATCAATCTCACGGTGGCGGCGCAGTCCATCGTCGGCGGAAGGATGCCTGGACAGGTTTTGCAATCTTACATTGTCGTAATGCAAGACCAGATCCTTTAAAACTTCACTCTCGCTAACGATGCGAGGTTTTAGCGACGCAAATTTATCAACGGTTGGGAAGTCCCAACGACGGCTATTTGACATATTGCGTTACGTGCACGATGTTGTTGGCAATACCCTCGTTTCAAAAAACGTGATACCTTGGGGCAATGAGAAAGTATGGGCTTCATGCATCGAAGAATCAGCACGGAATAAATGCTAGGACAACGCCGGAGGTTAGATCATGAGTAACGTTTCAATTCCCGCTCATTTTGACGGCGAACGCATACTCTTGGACGAGCCCGTTGAGCTGGAACCAAACACCAAACTCATCGTTACCGTGTTAGGGAATCATGACGCCGATCATGACTCATGGTTGCGTCTATCTGGATCGGGTCTCGAAAATGCTTACGGCCCTGACGAGGAGGAATACTCGTTAGATTCCATCAGAGAGGCGAATCCTGAATATGATGAAGGAAGGCGACGTAATTCTCACTCCGGTTCCTCAAGCTGACGGAACCATCAAGACCGTGGAAAGACGTGGGGACAGGTCTTGCAATCACACATTGTCGTAATGCAAGAGCCGGGGACGTAAACGCTCTAGGCGAGTCGGGAGGACAACCAAAAAAGGCCATATCGAGCGCTAATGAAAAAGTTCTCTGACCTCGCTTTTCCCTGGTTTTTCTCTGTTCGTCTGATAGTGATTTTATGACCGGTCAACCGATTGTGGTGGATGGGGGCAGTATTTTTCATTAAGAATGTGAGCAGAGAGTATGTTAGGCATGGAGTCTGCCGCGCTTCGAATCTAGACCTGACCCCCTTGGTGTTGTGCTTTGTCACCGGAGCGACTGAGAGATCATCTATGAACGATGTGATCAAAAAACTGACAGCGGAACAGGCTCTCGACGTCGTCAAGCGGCTGAGCGAGAAAGGGGGCGAAATTGGCGAAGCGCTGCTCGCCGAGGCGAGGAACCTTTTGACGGCGGTCAACGTGGATGAAACTGCCAATGACGTTTTCTTTGTTCTCGATTCGAGAGACGTACAGGATTGTTGGAACCGGTCAGGCCGTTCCCGCCATGGCTACACCGAGCCCAGTGAAGCGGCGGTCGAACTCGTGGAGGAAGAACTTCAACCGTTTTACGACCAAGCCAAAACATACCGAGAGTTGGGTATGCCCGAGCAAGAAACGACTTACTGCATGGGGGTGATTCTAGGAATCTACCGCTACGAGCATGAGTCTAAGTCAGAGTTTAGGAAGTGGTGCGTGGACGTTCCTCTTGAATGCGCCGGCTACCTGCTAGACACGTGGCGGAAACGACACCAAGATACGGCTTCCGCCGAGGCGATGGACGAGTTCATCCAACGCCGTTGTCCGAAGTGGGCCAGGTTTTTAGTTAAGTAGGATGCGGTTACCGGAGGAAACCGTATCATCTATAACTCACCAAGCCGGGTGAGAAGAGGTGATGAGAACCGGGAGTGAGAACCGCGAGAACCTACGAAATCTATTGATCCGGCGACAAAAGATTGCAACATAGGAGCGGCCCAGGCGCTTAGCGGCGCCTTTTTGAAGGTGAATTGTCAGAAAACGTGGCTTTACTTTCAAGTCGCAAGTGCGCGATACAGTTCAACCAATAATCTTGCAGTTCGAGTAGGCTGTTTGGAATAGGCGGCCAGAAACGGCGCAGCCTAAACGGCTCACTTAATAGTTAACCGGTTTGATACGCGTGGCCGTGCTGAGTTAAACTTTCCGCGATGAGTGAATGGAGGGTAATTCATGATTAGAAACAGTGCCAAGATCGTCAGTGACGCTTTGTCGTTGCCGCCGAGGTCTAGGGCAAAACTTGCTGAGCAGTTGCTCGAAAGCCTAGAAGATCCAAAGCAAAAGGAAATTGATCGTCTCTGGGCAGATGAGGTAGAGGACCGGATCGACGCTTATGAAAGAGGGGAACTAAAGGCTATTCCGGGGCAAGAAGTATTTCGGCGATTGAAACCCAGGAAGAAGAGATGAAAGACTATGAGTTCCTTGAACCTGCTCAAATTGAACTGGAGGAAGAAGTCAAGTACTACAATGAACAGCAGCCTGGACTGGGTTATGACTTCGCCAAGGAAGTCGCTGACACGATCGCTCGGATATTGAGATACCCCGAAGCCTGGACGAAGCTTTCCAAAAGAACTCGCCGGTGTAGAACAAAGAGGTTTCCATAAGGGGTCGTTTACCAGATCAGGGGTGACAAGATCCTGGTAATAGCCGTGGCCCATCTTAGAAGAAAACCGTGGTATTGGCGCGATAGAGTCAAGTCGATTTGAGTCCTCGGCTAACAGGGCGCCTCAGACCGATCGCTAATAGCGCCGGCTGAGCTTTACGTTAGTTGACGTTGCGCGAATCCAAAAAACCAAACTGTCATGAGGTGAACCATGCGATTTTTGCTGAAAGTCAACATCCCCGTTGAGTCCGAGAACGCGGTGGCGAAGCCGGAAAGCTCGGCGCGACGATCCAATCCATTTTAGCAGACCTGAAGCCGGAAGCCGTCTATTTCACCGACAGCAACGGTCAGCGAACGGCGTTCATTTTTCTCGACATGCAAGATGCTTCTCAAATCCCAGCCATCGCTGAGCCGTGGTTCCTTGCGTTCAATGCCAGCGTTGAGATTCATCCGGTCATGATACCGGACGACCTAGCCACAGCCGGCGGCGCGATCGAGCAGGCGGTCAAGAAATACGCCTGATCGCTCGATCGCCATCCAACACGCGGTTCGAGCGAACCGGCGAGGGAGGATGCCTTGACAGGTCCCTTGCCAAAACGAAAAGTCTAATGCGATACTGTGGCTGTGGAATGCGAGTGGGACGAGGAAAAAGCAGCGGCCAATCTAGCAAACCACAAGGTGTCGTTTGAAGAAGCAAAAACGGTTTTCGATGACCCGCTCTATGTGGATTTTTACGATCCCGACCATTCCTACGATGAACATCGATATCTTATCGTCGGCGAGTCGCAGCAAGGTCGCTTGTTGATCGTGTCATACACAGAACGTGGAAATACCGCGCGCCTGATTAGCGCTAGAGAAGTCACTCCTGTGGAGAGAAAAGCGTATGAAGAAGAATAAACCCGACATAAAAGATGATTTGCGGCCAGAATACGACCTAAAAAGTTTGCCGGTCCGCCGATTCGGCCCTGGTCGAAAGAGTTTCGGAGGCTCGGTGGTCCGCCTTGAGTCTGACGTTGCAGAAGCGTTCCCCACGGCGGATGCAGTGAATGAAGCGCTGCGTTTTCTCATCAGGATTACAAAAGAAAACAAACCGACTTCCCGCGGGCCTGGAAGCAGAACGTAATATCACGCGACGATTGACCGCCGCCTGCATGGAGTTTGAAATAACCGGGAAACGGTGATGGTCATGAGGACCGCGAACTTTGTTAGAAGCCGGAAAAGCTTGGACACGAATTAAAATTGGTATTATGTTCCCGGAAATTCCGCGCTATCCTCGTTATAAAAGCAGCAACACTGAACGAGAATCCGATGGTAATATACAGAAATAACGGCGTACTATACGGAACTATACACAGCGTCTTATGTAATTGCGCATAATTGACGCAATGGTTGATTGG
>JBBDNJ010000200.1:0-17598 GCA_040877705.1 Binatia bacterium
CAACTACTTGCCACAACGAAAATTTTTCATTCAGCACCGAATCCGCGAAGTCGGGCTAACGCGCCGAGCCATTGGACATGTTCTTCCAGGTGACACGCCGAAATTGTCCTGTCGATTTCGCTGAGCACGTCGGCCCGATGGATCAGGGATTCGGTTGGATTGTCTCCGACGATGAGAAAGCAGGTCGCCGGGATCTCCTGAACGATTCGGACCAGAGATTTTTCGATGAACTCCTTAACGCCCTTTCTGCGCGCCAAACGGCCGACGAAAAGAATGACTTTTTTTTCTTGCAGTCCGCGCTCCAGCTTGAGCGCGTCAGCGGAAGTTTTGAGAACGAACCTCCGCCAATCCACGCCGGGAGGAATGATAGCGATTAAGTCTTCAGAGGCGCCTTTGTCCTTCGCCAAAGAAGCCGTGTAGCCACTGTTTGCAATAACGTGATCGCAGAAACGTAGCCACCGGACTACCAGGCACTGATAAGCAAACTTTGGATAAAGAAGATCCAAACCGTGAGATTGGATGACGGCCTTTCGGCGAAACAGGCGAGCAAGGATAAGCACAAGCGGTGTCACCAGAACGCTGCCACCGAAGACCACCCGTATGTCGCGGTACCGGCGCAGCAGCAGCACGCCTTTCCAAAGCGCATAACAAAAGAACGTAAGCAAGCCCGGCCGGCTTGGACGAAAGATCCTCGCTTCGCACGGATCCGAGTTATCCGCGTGGGATGTAATGATAAATAGCCGATGATTCTTTCCGAGCCCGTCACACAGATTCTTAAGTAGCTGTTCCATGCCACCCCGCCGTGGCGGAAAGTTCCATGTGACCACGAGAATGTCCATGCGGGATTCAGGCTAGTTGTTGGAAACGCAGAGGTGATAAACCTGGTACTGCCAAGCCAGCGGCCAAAACGGCAGAACGAGCGCTTGCGCGGCTCGAAGCGGCCATCGATAACACGGCCCTCGGAAAATCCACGAGGTAGATAGAATATGGAGATCCTTCCAGCGCGCGTGAACCCGCAGTCCCGCGGATTCGAAAAGCTCCTGCCATTCAAGAAGGGATCGGGTCTCTTCTTTCACCGATGATTGCAGAGTACCCCTGTACAGAGCCAACCGGCTAGGCAGAAAATCCGTGTTTGGAACAAGCAATAGAAAACGGGCATCCGGCTTAGCGACGCGCTTCATTTCTCGTAGCGCGGCCTCGGGATCAAGAAAGTGTTCGAGCGCGCCGAGACAGGAAACGAAATCGAACTGCCGGTCGGCAAACGGCAACTGCTCGGCCGGCCCGCAGTGAAGCTCGACCTGGGGCAGCGCGCTCCTGCAAACATCCAATGCAACCTGCGAGATATCTATTCCGGCGGGAATGGCGCCGCGCTCGGCGGTGGCCTGCAGCCAATGTCCCGTTCCGCATGCGACATCGAGAAGCCGCCGGGCTTCCCAAGGTTCGAAGCACCGAGCCAGCCGGCGCAAGTGCCGCGATGGAGACTGACCGCCGGTTGTATTCCCGTAGTAGACGCGGTCATAGAAATCGCTGACGGTGCCGTGGTCGAGAGGCGGCTCTACCCTCTTAGTTTGCGGTGCGCTCATATCATCGCGACTGATAAAACACTGATAAAATGAACCAATGAAGTTTTGCCGTCAGGGAGCTACCTGCTCTTCAATCTTGCATATCAGAAAACGGCTCCGGCGAAGACGGCTGCCGCTCCATCCGTAAAAGCGCGATTTGCTCGGAGATCAGGCCAAGCATAAAAATAATCACCGACGTGGTCAGTAAGAAGACCGACATATTGGTGAAGCGATACTCGGTGACATACGTGTGAATGTAATTAGTTATGCCGGCGAGGAAGAAAAAAATGCTCACCGGCAGAAACACGCGGAAAGGTGAGAAGAGAGTCGCGATTTTGGTGATAATCAACAAAAACCTGATGCCATCGGTGAGCAAAGTAATTTTGCTTTGACCGGCGCGGTAGAGCGACTGGATGGGCACATATTTTACGGTTAACCCGGAGCGCAAAAATGCCAGGGTCAATGTTGTGGGGTAGGAAAAGGTGTTGGGTAAGAGATCGATAAAGCGCAAGGCATCGCGCCGCGAGAGAACGCGAAATCCGGAAGTAAGATCCTTCACTTTGAAGCGCGTCACATAAGAGGCCAGGAAGTTGTAAAGGATGTTGGCGGCATTACGATGAAAGCGCAGTTTTGAGCCTTTAGCGCGTTCGCCAATGATCATGTGATACCGCTCCGACTCCAGCAACAATTTAGGAATATCCTCCGGTCGATGCTGACCGTCGCCGTCCATTAAAACCAAGGTTCGTCCCCGAGCGGTTCGAATACCGCTCTTGATCGCGGCTCCATTACCAATATTGTAGGGGTGGCGTACAACGTTAGCACCGGCGTTGAAGGCAATCTCAGCACTGCCGTCGGTCGAGCCGTCGTCGATCACGACGATCTCAGCCTGGGGAAGTTCGAGGGCGTGGATTTTGCTCAATAGCTCCACGAGGCTCTCCGCCTCGTTGAAAACCGGGATGATTATCGAAACTGTGCAAGCGCTAGACATCGATTTCGTAAACCGCATAGCCGCGTTCTCGGAAAGCCAATTTGAGGCGAGTAGCCGCAAAGCGTTTCCACAGGCGGCTCTGAGTGGGTGTTAAGTTTTCGCTGAGAAAGCGTGTCAGGAGATCTTCACGGACCATGAGATGCGTAACATTCTTGTTCTTGAGTGTTCGTCCAATTTCTTTTGGGTCCTCTGCCGCCCGAATGGCTCCCATCAGAAAAGCGGGGAGCTCGCCGGCGTCATGAAAATAATCCCGCTCGCAATAATACGCCCTACGGCCGAGAAAGAGAAGATAAATTCTCGCTGCAGGCGACACTTCATGATTGACATATTGCATCGCCGAATATTCGGGCAGCGCGCGTGTAAGGAAGTCCTCGCGAGTCTCGCTTCCGCGGAGGTAGTTGAACGTCTCCTCGATACGCAAATAATGCCAGAGATAAATCCCATGCCATGCGGCGAAAATGAATAGCCCGGCCAGCAGAACGACCGGCCGCTGGATGCTCAGGTAGATATTAAAAATAGCGTAAACGAGTAATACGACGAGCGGCGGAACGACCAATAGAATATAGCGGATGCGAAAATCCACCAGAAATAAGGCGTAGAGGAAGTAAAACAGGGCAAAGATCGCGACAAGCTTTTTTTCCTCGCTCCATTTTCCTCTGAACGCCCACGGCAGAAAGAGAATCAGGACCAGCGTCAGCACCCCGTCGAAGTACTGGGGGTTGTCATCCTGTCCGGAAAAAAAAACGCGCAGCGGCAAGCCGACAATCTGCCAAATATTCTCGCCGTATAACAACTCTCTTCTTTCGAAGATGCCGAGTCCAACGAAGCTCGCTGCATCCGTAACAGCCGCAGTCTTGGCCGCAAAGAACCGCCCTAATAGGGGATAAAAAGGATTACCGGTTTGAAGCCAGTTCTTGACTAGCCAGGGCAAAAACGGCAGCAGCGTTAGAACGGCAAATAGGACCAGCTCGCAAGCCACGCCGCGCAGATTCTTTCTGGGCGGTTTCGCAAGTACCAGTGCAAACAGTAACGACAACAGCAGACAGGCCACCAGCCCATTGGGTTTTGTCGCCAAAGCAAATCCTAAAGACAGCGCTGAGAGTGCCAACCAGCGCAAGGCATCCCTGTTCTCACGCCAGCGCAGCAAGCATAAGAGTGAGGCGGTTGAATAAAAGGTTATTCCGAGGTCGATGTAAGCCCAATGGCTCAAACGTAAAACTGCCGGCGTCGACATGAAAAAAAAGAACCCGAGCAAGCCATAGACACTATTCATGCGGCGCGCCGAGTAGGCGTAGATCAAGAGTCCGGTGAGAAAGCCGAACAGCGCGTGAATATGTTTGGCAACGAAATCGTAGCGCCAGTACACCCAGGGCGTGTAAAGCATATCAAGGAGCATCGGATAATAGGCGTAGGGCGCAATCGGCACCTCGATGATTCGTCCCGCGCGCGCGTAAAGTTTTGGTATCGCCAAATGATGAGTCAGCTCGTCGCGTGCCGTGGGCGGCAGGAACCCAAGAAGAACCTCGGCAATGACAATGACCAAAAGGGCGGCCCAAATCCACCGTCCAACCCAGTTCGTTTCGAACGGCAGTGCAAAAAAATGAAATAAGAAAAAAAACGCGCTGGCGGCGACAACGATTACGACAGCGAAGTTCGCAAACAGGCTGTGCACGTAACCAGCAAGCCCGGCCAAAAAATAGAGCGTCCCGACTGTGCCCATAAGACAGCCGACCAAACAGGTTCGACATAAGAGGGCGGATAACCGCTCTTCAAACATCCAGCCAACCACCCATAGAACGCGCTCTTAGAGACAACACGTCATCACAGCCTTTACCCGCTCCTCGATTACGCGATCTTTTGTTTAGAATGTAGATTGAAAATCAAGACTTCCCGATGAAGCGCGCTTACCGGAACGGATATTCTGGTGCGCGCATAAACATTGCAGCGGAAGCAAATCAGGTTTGAGAGCGCCAAAGTGCGATCGGCTCAGCTACCATGCTCGATGATCGCAACAACCGCGCCGAATTTCACGAATTCGCCTTCCTGAGCATTGATCGCTCGCAGCAGCCCGTCGGCAGGAGACTCTATCTCGACATTTACCTTATCCGTCTCGACCTCGAGGAGAGCTTCGCCTTTTTGCACTCTCACGCCTTTTCCTTCAGCCAACGTAGGATTCTGACTTCGTCGCTTTCGTCGCGCGGGATGACCACATCTTTTGTCATCGGATGAACCTTAGAGCGACTGAGCCTCGAAGCTGTCCTCCAGAGAATTCAATTTCAAAGTCTGGCGCATGTTTTCCATGAAGGCATGGACGTTCTTATAGTTCGCCGGAATGTCATACTTCACTGTTGTATAGAGGTAGTGGAGCTGGGAAAAAATCGAAATATCGGCGATCGTCATGCGATCAAAGATAAATCGTTTTCCGGAATACATTTGATCCAACGTCTTGAAATGGCCCGCCCATTCCTTTTCGGCATTCTTGCGAGCTTCCGGTGTTTCGGCGCGGCGCATCGCATGGTTGGCATGAATGAGAACTTCATCCGACCAGTCTTCTAATGCCGAGCAAAGTCCCTGATTCGCCGGTCCCTCGGGATAGATGCTGGGTCCGGAGTGTTTTTCATCCAACAAAGCAGCAATGACAGTAGAGTCGATGACGCACTGGCCGTTGTAGTCCATGGACGGAACTTTTCTTTGACCGGTGTACTCGACGAGCGACTTGCGCTCATCTTTGCGCACGTCGACGATTTCATAAGAAACTTTCTTCATAGCGAAAACAACTCGTACCTTCTCGCAAAACATCGACGTCTGTGATTGAAAAAGTCTGATCCCCATAATCTATTTCTCCCTTCTATGATGTTATTCTATTTTGAATCGTTTTGAATTGTCGCGTAGACACCGACGCCGATTCTAGAAGTCTTTTGTGAGCCATGCAACAGGATTCGCACATTTCCAACCGCCTCCGAGCTGCACTTATTGACCTGCTGGGTATTCATGAGTATCCTTTTTGACACGCGGAAAAGGGGGGCCTTTATGAACGGCACCGAGATAGATCGCGACGAACTGGAACACTTCTACGAAGAAGCCGACGCAAAACACCTGATTCCACTGTGGAAGGTCACGGCCAAACTACTGCCACCGGAACCGCAGACCAAGGTCATGCCATACCTTTGGAAGTGGTCAGACCTGCGCCGGCTCGCCTATCGCGCGGGCGACCTCGTCCCGATTGAGCGAGGCGGCGAAAGACGAGTTCTGGCCTTTGTCAATCCCGGCTTGGGTGGCAAGTATGCAGCTACGCATACGCTCTGGGGCGCGGTACAAATCGTACTTCCAGGGGAAATCGCGCCATGCCATCGCCATTCCGCATCGGCGATCCGCTTTATCGTTGAGGGCAGTCGCTCATTTACCAATGTCGATGGAGATAAATGCGTTATGAGCCGGGGGGACTTGGTTCTCACTCCAAACTGGACCTGGCACGATCACGGCAATGAATCCGACCAAGCGATGATCTGGATGGACGGTCTGGATCTTCCTTTGGTCAATGATCTGGACGGGATTTTTTTTGAGCCTTTCCCGCGCCACAAACATCCCGTCAACCAGGTAAATGGATCCGAGCAAAGGTATAGCGGCGGCCACTTAAAGCCGACCTGGGACAAACCACCAACCAATCACTCTCCATTATTGAATTACAAATGGGCGCCGACCTATGAAGCACTTCAACGAATCGGCGAGGGTCCGGCCAGCCCATTCGACGATGTCTGCTTCGAATATTTAAATCCCAACACCGGCGGGCCGACCTTACCGACCATGAGCTGTTATATTCAGCTAATCCGCCCGGGCGTTCACACTCAGGCCCATCGGCAGGTCAACAGCGCGGTGTATCACGTCTTCGACGGACGGGGCCATTCGATCATCAACGGTAAGCGGTTCGATTGGGAACGCGGCGATTTTTTCGTTGTGCCACCTTGGGCATGGCACGAATTCGCAAACGAAAGCAAAGAGGAAGTAATCCTCTTTTCCGTCCAAGATACACCTGTGATGCAAACCCTAGGGCTCTATAGGGAAGAACCTTACAGCGAAAACGGCGGCCGGCAGCAGATTACCGGGACGTTCGGCAGCTAAGTTATAAGGAATGCAGATGGCAAAATATCTACAATGCAGCGAGTGTGGCAAATTAGCCTTTTATTACGACGATTACGTCGGCACGGAAAAACCTTTCTACAAGCGTTTCATGCGCTATCCCGAGGGCGAAACAAAGCTCGAACCGCCTCGATGCTTTAGCTGCGGCGGCGTACCTCGCATGATCCACGATCTTATCAAGGAAGAAAAAGCCGCCGTCAAGCACTAAGCGTCTGAGGCGTTGGTTTCTACTAAGAATCACGCAACTAAGAGCATCACTTTTATTCCAGTCACTGCGAAAAAAAAGGCGGGTTGCTTACCCGCCCTTTTGTGAAACTGGTGGAGCCGATGGGGGTCGAACCCACGGCCTCTAGAGTGCGATTCTAGCGCTCTCCCAACTGAGCTACGGCCCCGTATTACATATTTAGAATTTTTAAATACTCAGCTACCTTATCTTTTAGATCTGGTCGTTTCAATGCGTAGGCAATAGTCGCTCGAACAAAGCCGAATTTGTCGCCGATATCGTACCGGTCGCCCAGAAATTCGCAACCAAATATTTTTCGCTCCTGAACCAGCCGTGACAGTCCATCGGTGAGCTGGATTTCGCCTCCCCTTCCGGCAGGAAGATTCTGTAAAATAGTGAAAATCTCAGGGCGAAGAACATAACGGCCAATAATGGCCATCCGGGAGGGCGCATCTTTGGCCGCAGGCTTTTCCACGGTGGCTTGGACCTGATAAAGACCACTCTTCAGTTCTTTGCCCTTCATGACACCATACTGGTGAACTTCCTCAAGCGGAACTTCCAGAAGTGCGATAACGGACTCCTGTGTCTCGGTGAATATATCCACCAACTGCCTGATACACGGAGTCTCCGCATCGATGAGATCATCCGCCAGCATGACCGCAAAAGGCTCATCTCCCACCAGGTCCCGAGCACAAAGAACCGCGTGGCCCAGACCAAGCGGCTTCTTTTGGCGAACGGATACCACTTCGGTCATCTCCGCGATTCGCCGAAGCATCTCAACCATTTCCTTTTGCCCCCGGTCTGCGAGAATTTGCTCCAACTCGGGCGCTTCATCGAAGTGATCCTCGATGGCGTCCTTTCCCCGACCGGTCACGAAAATAATTTCTTGAATGCCGGCCTCGACCGCTTCTTGAACTACGTACTGAATCGATGGAATGTCCACGATCGGCAAAAGTTCTTTTGGCACGGTTTTGGTCGCGGGTAGGAAACGGGTCCCCAAGCCGGCAACAGGAATAACTGCTTTCCTAATCTTCATTGGATCAAGTAGAACAATTCTATACGAAGCGTTTTGCTTTCCTTTCCTCAATTTCTTGACTGGCCTTACATTCGATACAGAGGGTCGTCACGGGACGGGCTTTGAGGCGCTCAATGCCGATCTTCTCGCCGCATTCTTCACAGATGCCGAATTCGCCGGCTTCGAGCCGTTGCAAGGCTTCCTGTATTTTGAAAATCAGCTTTCGTTCGCGATCGCGGATTCTTAAAATCGAATTACGGTTGGACTCCATGGAAGCCCGATCACTTGGGTCCGGAAAGTTTTCGTCTTCATCCATGTCCTCGACTGTTTTGCCGGCCTCGGAGCGTAACTCTTGTATCCGTTGGTTGAGCAATCCACGGAAAAATTCAGTTTCTTTTTTGTTCACGGAATTTCAGCCTACAGGAAATGAATCATCATTATAGGGAACTGTAATAAAAACAGCAACGGGTGGGAAAAGCCTTCGTGACTCGAAGATCGGCTCAACAGCGGCCATCAGTCCCTTAACGAGGTGGCGCGCGGATGCGCAAGCACGAAAACCTCGGTTGACTTGGGTAACATGGCGCGGCTTAGAACCACCTGCGAGCCGGGGAATTTTCTCACGGTATAATGCGCTTGCGCAAAAGCGGCAAAAAGCTCCCCCTGCCTGACGACGTCGAAATGCATCGGTATGACGATAGGGGGCTTCACCTGGTCGATCACTTTTATGATGTCTTCAAATCCAAGGTTAGTCATCGCGTCGATCGGAATCATCATGACATCGATCCGTTGCATTACCTTTTCCTGCTCAGCGGTAAGCAGATGACCGATATTGCCAAGGTGGGCAAGGCACAGGCTTCCCATTTCGTAAATAAAAATGGAGTTAGCCGCTCCACCCCAACTCTGCCCTCGCTGGCTCGGGATATTCACGATCGTGATATCTTTGACGCTGGTCCTTATTGGGTTCCAGGTCTGCCGGAAGGTTATGCCGCGCAGGATCACCGGATTTCCGGTGACTGCTCCCGTGTTGTTATGGGTGAAGTGGTCATTGCTCACCGTCACGGCGTCCGCTTGAATCCCTGGAGTCACGTCGAAGTTAGGATCCGCGACGACTTTGGTCTGACTGCCGGAATGGATTAAAAAGCTTGAATGGCCGTACCACTGAATGAAATAGTGGCCCAGTTGAGGACTCTTGCCGGAACGAACCTGCACGAGACTGCGGCCTTTTTTCTGCAAACGAACAAGCGCCGGATTGCACAGCGCCAGTGCGACGCTACGAAGCGGTTGAAGAAACAACGCTACTACTAGAGCGACAAAGCCACGCCGTTTCATGGCTCCTCCCTCGATAATTTCCGCCGTTAAACCCGGATACCCCGTCGGGCCAGCGCCAATCGTATTGAGGTCAATTTGCCTAAGACATGCGACAAACCGGATTCACTTTAACGCTGCGGCTAAGCCATTACAAGGATTGTGAAATCGGAATAGAAGTCAGGAAGAGCAATTTTTGCATGTTCCATACAAAGCGAGCTGGTGGGAACTTACTTTGAAGACTTGGTCTGGAAGGGTTGCCGAATCTATCTCGTCTGGGGTCGCAAAAAAGATATCGTACACGCGGTCGCAATTCTCGCAAATAAAATGCTGATGGCGCTCGAGAAGAGGATCGAAATGTTGGGAACGCCCATGCATCAACACCTGCAGCCTGTCGTCGGCAACCAGCTTTTGCAGGTTGCGATAAACCGTTCCCAAGCTGATTTTCGGTATCAGCTTTCTAACTCGATCATAAATCTGGTCGGCAGTCGGATGTGACTTGTCGTCTTTAATGACATCCCAGATGACTTCCAGTTGTTTCGTGTTTCTTGCGTTTTTGCGCGTGCTCGACATTATGTAATTAAATCCTCGGCAAGCGATCTCTGCGTCTCGGGTTGCAGCACAACTGCCGCTTTATATTCCTCATGATCGATAACCAGTTCAGTTCTTTCGCCCCCGACAATTGCCTGCAGCGCCTGCGGGTCGAAGCGGAATCTGACATACTGCACGGCGCTAATCTTATCTTCCTTGCTCCGTCCCGCTTCGAAAAGGGCGGGTACCGCATGCGTTCCGATTTTAAGAAAAACCGCTTTGTCGATGCCTAAAAATTTAAGCAGTTCATCGCGCAAATGGGTTTGGTCCTCAATTTCCAGAAACAGCGTCGCGTTCAGTTCTCCCGGCTCAGGAATAAGTTCGTTATAGGTCGCGATTTCCTCGCGAATTTTGTCTAAATCAGTAATTCTCTCCGCTCGCAACATTTCATGGATCTGAAATACAACTGTATCACGGTTTTCGAAAACAACAGAGACCCTGTCCCCCACCGAGACACGCCGCTTTTGTTTGAGCTCGATGATTCGCTGGCGAAAATCCTGCCGCACTTTTTCGTAGGCGGCAAGACCCAGAATATCGTCGAGAACCACTTTTCTCATTCGCTTGTCCCCTATCAACTAAAACGCTTAGCGGACAGGCGGCGGATTCCGACCTATCCGCTAAGATCATTTCATCCGGATTTCAACTGCCGAGACCATCAAGCCCCTTATTGAATCTTCCAGCGTGGGATTTTTCTGCCTTGGCCAAAGTTTCGAACCATTCGGCCAACTCAGACAACCCTTCTTCACGCGCGGTCTTAGCGAACCCAGGATACATCTCGGTGTACTCATAAGTCTCACCTTCCACGGCGGACTTCAGATTTTTATCGGTGCTTCCGATGGGTACTCCGGTGCAGGGATCGCCGACTTCTTTGAGGAAATCGAGATGACCAAAGGCATGCCCGGTTTCAGCCTCAGAGGTATCCCTGAAAAGCCCACCGACGTCCGGATAACCTTCAATGTCTGCTACTCGTGCAAAATACAGGTAGCGCCGGTTTGCCTGAGACTCACCGGCAAACGCCTCCTTTAGATTCTGGTGACTCTTAGTGCCTGATAAACTTTTGGCCATAAAATCTTCCTCCTATTTATTGATAACGGTTACTAATAGTAAAAAGCATTTTAGCTGTCAAGCGCCTGATTGTTCCTTTTGTGCCTGGAAACTTAACCAAACTACAGACTTTCTTTTTTTGACTTCGGCGTTCTGCTATGTTTCTCTCACTAGGGTTGATCGTTAGAGAGAGGATGCGGGATGATTTCAATAGATGCGTTTAGACAAGTAGAATTCAAAGTAGCAACCATCAAAAGCGCCGAGCCGCATCCCAACGCCGACAAGCTGATGGTCCTTCAGATCGACCTGGGCACGGAACAACGGCAGATTTGCGCGGGCATTCGAAACCATTACACCCCGGAAGAGTTGGTCGGCCGGCAAATTGTAGTCGTCGCGAACCTGGAGACAGCCAAACTTCGTGGTCTAGAGAGTCAGGGGATGCTGTTGGCTGCCTCCGATGAGGACCGGGTTATTTTCCTGACGCCCGAAAAGCCGGTTCTGCCGGGCTCGAAAGTTTCCTGAGCATGCTCATGGTCTTAGCTTAGAAAATAATGCTTACCCATTCTTTGGGCCGCCCGACCCTTTGTTATATCGATCACGACGCCCTACGCTGGAATTTTCGCCAGATCCGCACTGCGGTGGGGCCTGAAGTAAAAATTCTCTCCATGGTCAAAGCCAACGGCTACGGCCACGGCGCTCCCGCCGTCGCTAAAACCCTCGCGGCCGAGGGTAGCGAGGCCTTCGGAGTCGCAACGATCGAGGAAGGAATTGAGCTTCGCCGCCATGGTATCGTCGCGCCGATCCTCGTGCTCGCCGGCGTCTATCTCGAACAGCTCGATTTATTTTTCGAGCACGGCTTGACTCCTGTCGTGCATGACGTTGACGGTCTGCAACGCTTGGACGCCGAAGTTTCGCGCCGCGCAGCTACTCTGCCAGCGCATCTAAAGATCGATACGGGCATGGGACGGATCGGCTTTCCCTCAGCGGAAATCGATTCATGGTTGCCGCGATTACAAGAGCTCAGGGCGATCAACCTCGAAGGAGTCTTTTCACACTTTTCACAAGCTGAAAGTGTCGAAGGACAATATACCCACAAGCAATTGAAAATTTTCCAGAGCGTCGTCCGACGGCTCCGCTCCGAAGGCATTGCTCCACCCCTGGTGCATCTTGCCAACAGTGCTGCAACAATCACTTTGCCGGCGGCATACTTCAGCATGGTGCGACCCGGTCTAATACTTTATGGCGTCTACCCAGCGCCGGCGATGACAAAACAGATTCTCTTAAGACCTGTGCTGTCTTGGAAAACGCGCATACTGCAACTTAAAAAAGTTCCTGCCAAAACCAGCATCAGCTACGGCCAGACGTTTATCACCAAGCGCGAGAGCCTGATCGCGACGCTGCCGATGGGCTACGCTGACGGCTATCCGAGGCTGCTGTCAAATTGCGGAGAAGCCCTGGTCGGCGGCAAGCGCGCGCCGGTTGCCGGCAGAGTGTGCATGGATTTGACTATGATTGATGTTACCGATATACGGGGAATACAGCAGGGAGATGAGGTTGTTCTCCTCGGTCGTCAAGGTGATGCGATAATTTCCGCCGACGAGATGGCCGCCTGGGCAAACACAATCTCGTACGAGATTCTCACTTCCATCGGTGCTAGAGTTCCCCGTATTCATCGCAATATTTAGGAGGATCACTACCCGTGGGCAGGATTCAAAGAGCCCTAATTAGCGTTTCAGACAAGAAAGGCATAGTGGAGTTTTCTCGTGCGTTGTCGGAGTTAGGCGTAGAACTCATTTCGACCGGTGGCACCGCCTCGTTACTGCGCGACAACAAAATTCCGGTCAAAGACGTTGCCGAAATCACCGGGTTTCCCGAAATGATGGATGGTCGGGTGAAAACTCTTCACCCGAAGGTTCACGGCGGAATCCTCGCATTGAGAGATAATCCCGAACACGTGGCCAAGATGAAAGAGCACGGGATTGCGCCCATCGATCTGGTGGTCGTTAATCTTTATCCATTCGAAGCCACAGTCGCTCGCGGCGCGTCCTTTGAGGAAATCGTTGAAAACATCGATATTGGCGGTCCTAGCATGGTGCGGGCCGCAGCCAAGAATCATCAGCAGGTCGGCGTGATCGTCGATCCGGAAGACTACGCTTCCGTCGTTGTTGAATTGAAACGAAATAATTGTTTGCTCTCGGCCGAAACGCATTTTCGTCTTTTTTGTAAGGCGTTCCAGCATACTTCGCATTACGACGGCGCGATCTCGAATTATTTCGCCTCCCTCGACGACAACAAGCAATCGACGCGTTGGGGCCAAACGGTCAACATTCAAATCTCTAAAATTCAGGATATGCGCTATGGTGAGAATCCCCATCAAAGAGCCGCTTTTTACGGCACCCAAGGCGATAGGGGGCCTTCCATTGCACGCGCCAAGCAGTTTCAGGGCAAAGAACTGTCATTTAATAATATTTTAGATGCCGACGCTGCGTTAAGCACGGTATTGGAGTTTTCCGACATCGCGACGGTGGCCATCAAGCACAACAATCCTTGTGGTGTCGCCTTATCTAGGACTTCGCTGGCCGACTCCTTCCGCGAAGCGAAAGCCTGCGATCCTGTGTCCATTTTCGGCGGTGTCATCGCTTTCAATCGTCCGGTTGACGAAGAGACGGCCGAGGAACTGAAAGAGATCTTTCTGGAGATCGTCATCGCGCCGAGCTTTACATCGCAGGCCAAGGCCGTCCTGTCATCGGCAAAACGTTTGCTCAATATACGGCTTTTGGAATTGGACATGAGCGAATCCCAGGGCGGCGGTTACGATTTGCGCCGGGTCCGCGGCGGCATGTTGATGCAGGATTGGGATACCGGAACGGTTGACGTGCGTGCCTGTAAAGTCGTGACCGAAAGAACGCCCATGGAAGAAGAATATCAAGCCCTCGATTTCGCCTGGCGCGTTTGCCGTCATGTCAAGTCCAATACAATTGTCTTTGCCTCACCGGATCAAGTTCTCGGTGTCGGCGCGGGTCAAATGAGCCGCATCGATTCAACAAAGATCGCCGTCTTGCGCGCCGCGACACACGGACTGGATCTCAAAGGATCTGCGGTGGCTTCTGACGCTTTCTACCCATTCCGGGACGGTCTTGATGCAGCCGCTAACGCCGGCGCGAAATCGGTCATTCAACCCGGCGGCTCTATCAAGGACGATGAAGTTATTGCCGCAGCCAACGAACACGGGATCGCAATGATCTTCACCGGCATGAGACATTTCAGACATTAGCGACAAAAGAAAGAATTCAGGAGTCAGAATTCAGAACCTAGACACTTTTGCAACGTCCGAATTCTCCCTAATTTTAAATTCCTTCCAATTATGAAAATTCTAGTTATCGGTAACGGCGGGCGCGAACATGCGCTGATTTGGAAAATCAGCCAAAGCCCGAAGGTCGATAAAATTTATTGTGCGCCGGGGAGCGCGGCCATCGGCGATTTAGCTGAACAGGTCGCCATCGCGCCCGAACAAATCGAACAGCTCGCCGACTTCGCCCGACAAGAAAACGTCGATCTCACCGTTGTCGGACCGGAACTTCCGCTGACGCTCGGTATAACCGATGTGTTCGAATCTCGCGGCCTAAAAATTTTCGGACCGAACAAAGCCGCCGCCCAGTTGGAAGGCAGCAAGGCCTTCGCGAAAGCTATCCTGGATGAGAACCACATCCCGACCGCCGCTTTTAAGACCTTTACGGACGCAACATTGGCCAAGAGTTACCTCGCCCAACAGACAGCTCCTTATGTCATCAAAGCCGATGGCCTCGCAGGGGGCAAGGGCGTCGTGATTTGCCTGGATATCAATGACACCGGAGATGTCGTCGATAAAATTCTGGTGGATAAAATTTTCGGTGAAGCCGGCGATAAACTCGTCGTCGAGGAATTTTTAGAAGGCGAAGAAGCCTCCTTTATGGTCTTGACCGACGGCATACACATTCTTCCTCTGGCATCCTCTCAAGATCACAAGCGCGTCTTCGACGACGATCAGGGTCCGAATACCGGCGGAATGGGCGCCTACTCGCCCGCGCCCGTCATCACGCCCGCCATGCAGCAGCGCGTGCTGGAAGAAATTGTCACGCCGCTGCTCTCAGGTTTAAAACAAAAAGAAATTCTTTATCGCGGCGTAATCTACGTTGGCCTGATGATCACTAAAGAGGGTCCGAAGGTTTTAGAATTCAACGCCCGCTTTGGCGATCCGGAATGCCAACCGATTATGATGCGGCTGAAAAGCGATCTCGTACCGCTGTTGGAAGCGACCATCGAAGGAAGGCTGAATCAAATTCAGCCCGAGTGGCACGACGATCCCGCCGTCTGTGTGGTGTTAACCGCGCAAGGCTACCCGGCTTCTTACGACAAAGGCACGGAAATTCACGGGCTGGAAAGATTAAAAAATTGGCGGAATGGCTATGTCTTTCACGCTGGAACGGCATGGAGCAGCAACCGTTGGTTGACCTCCGGCGGTCGTGTCTTGGCAGTGACCGCTCGCGCAAGCGACCTCGAAACCGCGGTGAAGGAAGTTTATCGCGCCGTCAGCGAAATCTCCTGGGATGGGATGCATTATCGCAAGGATATTGCGCGACGCGCTTTGAAATAAACGTACGAGTTCGACACCGGCGGAAATTTCCGCTGTCGAGTTCCGCAAACTATGTTTCCGGCGCCAACTCCATGAGCACCGCGAATACTTCCAAGTATAGATAAATTCTCATGGACCTTTTCCAAGCAATTGTCGCCATCAAGCGCGGCGAGGTGATCGTATTCCCCACCGAAACTCTTTATGGTTTAGGCGCGGACGCGCTCAATGATAAGGCTGTTGAAAAGGTCTTCCAACTCAAGGCCCGTGATCCGCACAATCCCATCCCCGTACTCATCGCCGACCAAGAGATGTTGCACCGTTTAGTCGCTGAAATATCGCCAACAGCCGAAATGTTGATGCAAATATTCTGGCCCGGAGCGCTTACGATAGTGTTGCCTGCCCATGCAGACTTGCCGAAGCCGTTATTGAATAGCACCGGTGGAGTCGGCGTGCGCGTCTCCAGCCAACCCATCGCAAACCAATTGGTCAAAGACTTGGGCCGGCCGTTAACCGCCACGAGCGCTAATCCATCGGGCCTACAAGCGGCCTCCACTGTCCAACAGGCAAAAAGTTATTTTGCCGAAGAGATCGACATTTTCATCGATGGCGGGAAACTGCCATCGAAGATCGGCTCTACCGTAATCGAAATCATTGAAGATAAAATCAAAATTATCCGCGAAGGTAAGATTAGCGCATTGAAACTCAGACACGCCATGTCTCGACGCACCTCGCACCACTAGCCACTCAGCGATAGGCCCTCGTCATTCCCCTTCCCCATTTGCAAGCATAAAATGTTCGCTGGCCAGTCGAACAGGGCGGAATTTGTGCGGTCATCGAACCGGCAATGCGCCTGCCCATAACATCATCCTTAAAATCGCCGCATAAGGCGCCGTCGCCGGTGACCGGATTTCACCGCCGTTTATCTTGATTGTCCTCTAAGATCTCCACGCCCCTCTATTGGAGGACTATTTGCCTTCTTTGCTTCCAGGATTGAACTGGCACGGTATGGGACTTGCTTTTGATCCGCGGCCATCGATAGGTCGCGGGAGGATGCCATAACAATGATAGGCAAGCAGAGCATTCGGTTCAACGGGATGCGGACCGCAATTGCGCTGGTGGGTTGCGCATTCGGGTTCGGACTCATGGTATTTGGGTTCGGCATTGGTTCTAGTTCAAAAGACCGAGCAACGAGCGCTGTTACACAAGAGAGCAGGAAAAAACTTCCGGCCTGGAACGTTGCGCTGGGGGATGTCGTCGTCATGGCTCGGGATCTTGGATTCAGCGTTAAAGCGCCAAACGATGCGGCCGTCGATGAGACCAAGATCGCTGAAAAAATCGAGAGTCAATTGCAAAGTCTGCGCAAACTTTATCGCCAGGAGAGTTCCAGCAATGAGAAGCTCATGGGCCGGATCGTGCTTCAGTTAAACATCACCGCGTCAGGTGAAGTAGCGAAGGCGCTGGAAGTCACTTCCCGCATTAGCGACAGCGACTTCCGCAAGGCCGTGGTTGCAGAGGCATCCGCATGGAGGTTTGATCAGCTCTTACCGGAAGGAGCAACGATCCTCTGTCCGCTGCTATTTGTTCGCGAGGGCATGGACATCACCACTCTGATTCACTGGGAAAGATTTTTATCACATCCCGGCAAAACCACTGTAGCGGGGAAAAATAATGGTAGTGCAGAGCCCATCCAGAAAATCAAACGCGCTAGAAATCCTAGATCCCGCGAAGCCGCGTCCAATAAGGTTGCCGCCGCGATTTATCAGGCGGCACCGGCAGCGACGGTGCATCCCGCACCCGGCGGAGCCGTTTATCAGATGAAGTATTCCACGGCAATCCGTAAGGAGCCTAACTTCTCAGCCACCGCGGTTGCCCGATTCACCACCGGCACAAGGGTGATTTTGCTGGGCACGCGCGGCGATTGGTACGAAGTACATTACGAAGGCGGTCCGCGAGGTTTCCTGAGAAAGGAATTCGTGACCCCCGTTAACTCAGCGAAACGCGACTTTAACGAGCCGAAATGAGAGTCGATTATCCTATCGAGTTCTCCGTCGACTCGCCGCTGCCCGTTGATCCCAAACGAGCTCCTGCCTGACGATCGACGACTGTTGTAGATTGATTTCT
>JBBDNJ010000201.1:0-17576 GCA_040877705.1 Binatia bacterium
CGACGGAAAATCAATGATCGATAGTTTGAACCCTGGCTAATTTGGACAGCAGTGACTTACTATCTCACCGGTGTGCCCGGCGTGGGTAAGACAACCGCACTGGCGCATTTCAAGAATCTTGGAACCTGGGACGAGTGGCTGGAAGAACGGCTCCCAGAAATGAGCAAGCCCTTTCCCACGCTTACCGAGGAAGAAGAAAAAAAGGTCGACGCGTGGATTATGAATCAAGTCGGACTGAAGAACAGACGGCTGCTGGACGCAGAGCAGGATCGAGGAATAGGTATTACGCTCGTTGATCGTTGCGTCCCGGATGCAGTGAGCTTTACGCAACCGGAGGGGTGGAGCGACAAGGCCAAGGCGCTTCTTGACGCGGTGTCGCCGGGGGAATCAAATCGAGCTGTCCATCCGGGACACGTGATCTTACTTAGCGGAGATCCGACGGAAATCATGATTCGTGCTGCGACAAAGAACAAAGTGGCGCCCGAAAATTACACGAATGATATTCAGGAAGCGCTTTGTCGTGTATATGGGGAGAACGGCGTGACGCATCTCAATGTGCGGAATTTGAGTGTTGGACAAGTAGTCAAGGAAATCGCGCGGATAATCCACCTCGGGGAATACGTGGAATGCAATCTTCAAGGACGTCTGGAGGAGATTCGAGACGAGAAAATTACCGCCTTGAAGCCGATCAGGGTTGCGTGATGACGAAACCAAGGTGCTATCTCGCTGCTCCTCTGTTCAGTGAAGCTGAGCGCTGCTTCAATTTGGCACTGACTCAACAGCTCGAGGCATACGTTTCAGTATATCTGCCGCAGCGTGACGGACTCCTGTTGCGGGAATTACGCGAAGCTGGAGAGGATTCCACTTGTGCTAGTCGCATGATTTTTCACGCGGATGTGGCGGCTATTCAAGCGGCGGATCTTTTGGTGGCAGTACTTGACGGCTCGAGCGTCGATGACGGGGTGTGCTTCGAATTGGGGTACGCATATTGTTTGGGCAAGGTCTGTATCGGCCTCGCGAGTGATTCTAGGCTTGCCATTGGTTACTTTCGGAATCCGATGTGGGACTCCGCCTTGCGAGAATGCTTCAGTTCTACGGCGGAATTAATCGAATGGGCGGAACGGATCAGTACTCGTTGGTTCGAGCACGAATTCCGTGGTTAGTGTTACCGCCAGATGCCTATACTGCACTCCGTGACGTTCATATCTTGCTTTGTAGCGGAGCATTGGGATTAGCCAAGTTCATGCGGCGACTTTTGACCGGTTATGCGGTGAGTTACAACCTGCGGCACCGCCGGCACGGACCTGTCTTTCAGAACCGGTACAAATCGATTGTATGCGACGGCGAGCGCTATTTCACTGAACTGGTGCGCTACATTCACTTGAATCCGTTAAGGGTGGAGCGGGTCAAGGATTTGAAGCAACTGGAAAAGTATCCCTATAGGGTCAGAAAGGGGTCAAATCTGGAGTTAGCTAGTTATGCGATAAAAAACAGAATGAAGTTTTCGATCTCCTGATGTTCTGAAGAAGCAAGCCGGCCCGACATGTTCACATCGGGAAAGATTTCTCCCGCTGGTCGAAATGACACAGGAGCTGGGAGAGAAAACAGGGCATCTTCGGTGTCGGTTTGCCTAAGTTGTTAACGTATTTTCTCGGCCTCTCCACCGGAAGGTCTGCCGGTTTGGTGCCTTTTAAAATTTTATCTACGAAGTACGCCGCGCGGCGGTACAGTTCTGTAGGGCTGGGCCCGTAAGACATGAAACAACCAGCGTCCATCCAGAGAACCTGCGCACACATTGTCGGCAGCCGGTTCTTATTCGCAAGCTCCAGGAGCTCTCTTCGGTGGAACGAGGTGAAGCTACTGGTAAAGATAATAAGAGCATCGGCGCTCCTCTTTGTCATTTCGGCGTAGGCACCCACAAAGTGATTAGGGTCTTGCACCGGCGGCATGCCGGTTGTCACGATGATATCCACTCCGAGGGCGACTAGTTCGGCTGCAAGCTCGGTCAGTCGATCGAGCTTACCCGCGGCCCCTCGGTACTCGACAACGATGTTCTTTCCCTCAATGTAACCGAATTCTCGTAAACCTTGGCGGAAGGCGTCGATATTGGGGCCGGAGGCAGAGGAAGCTTGGCTCTGACCTGTCAGCAAACCGATGCGGGGAATTTTTGTTGATTGCTGTGCCTGTGCTGTACCGCTCAGCGCTAAGAGCCCAGCCACAAGAGCAAGCCATTTTGGGTTTAGGATTGCCGATTTGTTTTCGGTCTCGGAGCGGAAGAGTCGGCTACAAAGTGTTTCATCCATATGGATTGCTCTCAATTGATCATCCCAAATCCGTGATTGCCTATTTGTTCGCTACCTTCGGCATTAATTCATTGAACGTGCCTCCGAAGAAGGCGACATTGTGAAACGCCTCCTTGGCGATGGCCTCGGTCACTGCCCGGGCTTGAGCTCCGTCCCGACCAAACACGATAATGCGTGTGTTGTGGTCCGCCATCGGCAACCGACCGTCGTCCTTCGCCTTCTTTACGTCCGCAAGCATAAGGCTTTTCGCGCCAGGAATGGTCCCGGCCTTGAACTCTTCAGGGCTGCGCGCATCTAGAAACACGGCGGTCTTATCATCTCTGAGCACATAGAGTAGGCCCGCAAGCTCGATCTCGGTGACACCGACCAGGGCACGCCATACGGGAATGCCTAGCTGATATCGGCGCACGTTCGTATACCCTGCAGCCAGCAATTCTTCCGAAAGCCGTTTACTCTTGCCGCAAAAGGGTCCGTTGCAATAAAGCACTATGGGCGCGCTCTTGTTGTTTTCCACGACGCGCCCAACCTCCGCGACATCTGACACGTACTGCGAGATCGGGACCCCGGGCTTTTCGGAGACATTGACGGCGCCGGGAATATGGCTCATGGAATACTCCATCAATGGCCGGGCGTCGAACACCGTTGCGCTCTTCTCTGCAAGGATCTTGCGGAGCTCGTTGGTTGATACCTCCCGGGTCTTTTGACTGGACTCCATCAAAGTGGTCTCGTAGACGGTCACAGGCGACTCGGCACCCACGCAAGTCACGGCTGCGCCCAGCACGAGCAAAAATATTATTTGGAAAAGCGGCGTTTTCATTTTCTTAGACTCCTTTTTAGTAAATTGATTTTATCAGCCACTAATTTTGCTCTCTCTCACAGTATTTAATCGTCTCCCGCATACATGTCATTTCTCCTTTCTTTTAATCTGAGTTGGAGCTCTTGTAGCTCGGCGTTCTGTATGCGATGAGGCTAATTAGGAAATTGTCGAATGTCTTAAAAATGGGCCAAAGAAATCCCAAAATTTCTCCAAAAGGTTCGCTCAGGTCGGGTCATGCAGGAAGAAAGACAATTCTTTTTTGGTCATTTTCGGCTGGATCTGACCAACGAGTGTCTGTGGCGGGGAAGGAAAGAGATTCGCCTCCATCCGAAGGCCTTTGCGTTGCTGCGCTATCTCATGGACCACCCAGGGCAGTTGGTCACGAAAGAGACTCTGTTGGATACGCTATGGGCGGCGGCCCACGTCACCGAAGCGGTCTTGTCGGTCTATGTTGCGGAGATTCGGAAGGCTTTAGGTGACGACCCAAAGAAGCCGGCGTTTATCGAGACATTGCACCGGCGGGGCTATCGCTTTATCGCCCCCATCACTATCGACCGGCAGCCAGAGTTAAGTCAGAGCCTTGCCCGCAGCGAAGCATCGATAAGACCGATAAGGCATGAGGCGGCCACGACCATCGGTGCTGAGCCCATAGTAGGGCGTGAGGAAGAGCTATCCTTTTTGTTGGAGAAGTTGCACGCGGCGCTGCACGGGAAGGGGAGCGTTGTGTTGATCACAGGTCCAGCAGGCATCGGAAAGACCCGGCTGGTACGAGAACTCCGAGATCACGCACCGCAACGTGGCTGTCAATGGTTAGAGGGCAAGTACGAAAAAGCTGGAAATCATCCCTATGGGGCTTGGGTGGATATGCTGAAGGGATATCTCCAGCAAAGGGACGCTGCATCGTTGCGCATTCTCATGGGCCCATACGCAACGGAGCTGGCAGGCATCGTCCCCGAAGTGCTGCCGCGGGCAAATAACACCTCAAGCGCCGCGCCACAAGACTCGGAAATTGACAGGACCCGCCTCCTTGAAGCTTGGACTCATTTATTCATCCACATCTCCAGGGAGGCACCGCTTGTGCTGTGCCTGGATGACGTTCAATGGGCAGATTCATTGGAGCTATTGCATCATCTGGCGAGGAACATAGGAAACCAGCGGGTCCTCGTGCTGGTTGCTTATCGGGACGACGAGCTAAAGATGAACGCAATACTGGGGAAGACGGTTCTCGCCATGAACCGGGAGCGGCTTTTTTACCCCCTTGCCTTGGAACCGCTCGAACAAAAAGAGGTGGCTCAGTTGATCTCCCATAGGGTGGAAAAGATCATTGCCCCCCACCTCGTGGAGATCCTCTACCTAAGAACCGGGGGCAATCCTTTTTTTGTAGAGGAGGTTTTGCGACTCCTCCAGGAGCGAAAAGTCATAGGCCCTACGGAGGGAGGCCTAGATTTGACGGGATCGGCATTGTTAGAGATGCCGGAGTCTGTGAAAGCGGTGATCAACGAACGCGTTGAGAGGCTTGGCAAGAATACAGTGGAGTTGCTTAGAATGGCCTCAGTTATTGGCCGGGAGTTTCCTTTGCGCCTCCTTGAAGAGTTCGCCGGTCAAAAGGAAGAACATCTCATTGAGGTCATGGACCGCTGCGAGGGGGTTGCTCTTGTCCACTCGAGGCGGGGATTGGGAGAAGAAAAATACGCCTTCACACATGATTTATTGCAGGAGGGCCTCTATGAGAGCATCGGCCCCGCGAGACGACGGCGTTACCATCTGCGAATAGCGCAGGTCATAGAAAAGCTCTATGCCTCTAACTTGGAGGAACGCTATGAGGCTCTCGCCTATCATTTCCTCGAGGGCAATAACTTAGAAAAAGCTGTCGCCTATTCACATCGAGCCGGTGTAAAGGCAGCGTCACATTTCGCCTACCGGGAAGCGGTGCTGTACTTTGAGCGGGCTCTATGTGCGCTCGCACATCTGCCCGAGGGTCGGCAGAAGTTGGAGCAAGCCGTCGCTATCCGGATTAACCTCGGTCCCGCGCTTATCGCCATTGAAAGTTATTTGGCTCCGGGGGTGGAAGAAAACTACACCGAGGCTGGCAGGCTGCTCAAGCGATTGGGGGAGACCACTCAACTTTTTCCGGTGTTATGGACGTTATCACGCATACATAACTGGCGGGGTGAATTGCCGGCAGCGCGGCAGCTCGCAGAGCAGCTACTTTCCCTGGCCCGGCGCGAACAAGATCCCCTTCGCCTATTAGAAGCCCACCACACGCTATGGGCGATCTCGTTGGACATGGGTGAGCTGGCTTCTACCAAGACCTACGCAGAGCAAGGCTTTACGCTGTATGATCGCCAGCGCTACACGCAACTCGGTTCTGTCTATGGCGTGCATGACCCAGGGGTGTGCTCTCGAATCCATGCGGCGAAGGCGGTTTGGTTACTTGGCTATCCAGATCAAGCTTTGCAAGCCATCGAGGATGCACTGAGCATAGCAAGGGGGCTGTCTCATCCGTACACTCTGGGGTTCGCCCTGAACGCCGCTATCTGGATACATCATCAGCGCAGGGAAAGGCAGGCTGCTCAGGACCGGGTGGAGAAGCTGCTCGCTCTAGCAACGGAGCAGGAGCATCGACGCTGGCTGAGGCTAGCAAATTTTTTGCAGGGGTGGCTGATGGTCGAGCAGGGTCAGTGCGAGCGGGGGTTAGCGCAGATGCGCCAGGGCGAGGGCGAACTAGGCATAGAGGGGAGACAGCAAACTTACTATGCGACTTTGGTGGCACAGGCCTGCCTCAAAGGTGGGCAAACCGAAGAGGCCCATAGTGTTCTGACCAAAGCGCTAAAGAGAGTTCGCGATACTGGGGTTCGTTATTACGAAGCAGAATTACATCGAATAAAAGGGGAGTTGCTATTACGGCGCTCAGCTTCGTCTCGAAAAGAGGCGGAGACGTGCTTTCACAGGGCTATCGATTTGTCCCGTCACCAAGAAGCCAAGTCATTAGAGCTCCGGGCAATAATGAGCTTGAGTGGTCTATGGCAGAGGCAGGGGAAAAAAGAAGAAGCCCGACAAATGCTTCAGGAGATTTACAGGTGGTTCACTGAGGGTTTTGAAACGGCAGACCTCAAACAAGCCAAAGAGCTACTGAAAGGACTCTCGTAATAGAGGCAGCATTTGGACGCAAGGCGTGAGGTTCTTACGCCAAACAGCACGGTATCGTGGCCGTCGCTGTTAACGATCGCTTGCTTGAAGTTGGCATGAATCGGCGCTTCTTGTGTGGCCATGAAACGGGTGCCGAGCAGTACGCCTTCGGCGCCAAGAGCCAGCGCGGCCGCAAGGAAGTACGAGACAAATTCGAAGTCCGGATCGATATCCAATCAAGTTAACTTACCTCTTGAGACCGGTTCCAAACGTTTGGGCAAATTCATGCAACGGCTGCAGGCCTTTAAAACACTGTCCGTGAATTGTCCGCATTGAAGTCATCAAAAAAAACGGATGGTAGCGATTTATGTTCCCTTAGTATTGACAGGTAGCTCGTGGGCCTCATCTTGTTTACTTTTTTGTTCCTTTAGTTCTTTCAATGTCCGGTTAATCTTATCATCAAATTCCGCGACATGTTTGGTTAATCGGGTCAACTCCTGACTTGCGTTGTCGACACGCTCGCTCATCTCCGCTTGTACTTGTGTCTGTTTCTTCTGTTCCGTTATTGCCGCCTGAATCATTTCATTAGAGCGACTTTGCGTACGTCGCTCGAATATAAAAGTTTGGAGAACGACTGCCAGGACAGCGCCAAGAATTGCACCGCCGATAGCTCCCATCAAACCCCATCTGATAGCTGAGTCCGTCGCTTTAAGGGTGGCGTCGATAGCCAGCTTAGTGGTTTGATTCCCCGCAGCGATAGCTTGCTTAGTGTTTTCATTTCCTGCGGCAATCGCTTTCCCGGTATTATCAATGTCCGCAAGTAATGCTCTTCCATTCTCTAGCAGGATTGTCGCGCTGGCGATTTGACCGTTTAGACGTCTTCTGTTGGAATTCGTAGTATTGCGATAGTTTTCAATTTGAGTCGCAAGTTGATTGCCTCGTCGCGCGTCGCCTCCATCTTCTCCCATTTCGAACGGCTCCATACACTTCCCCTGATGTTTGGTCATTGAGGTCCGCAGTAGTCGGTTTGTCGGTGGGGCAAACGGTAGTTGAATATCTTCCAGCAACTGATCATAACCTTTTTTTGCCTCGTCGACTCTTTCTAACAATGGCTCAGTGCGCCCTTCAAATTCTGAAGTTGCACCCTTTAGAACGGATTCAAGAGACGCCAATCGTTCGGTTGAGAATTCAGTCAAGCGTGCTCTTTCATCTCTTATCCCCACGATGATGCGTTTAACATCTTCATCAAGACGTTTGGCCCAATTTTTAACTTCGGGAAGAGTTACGTTGACAAACAGGGCCGTCCTCAGAATACGAGCCAAAGAACCATAAGATCCTTTCAGCGGCGAAACATCTGTCCTTGAGGCAAACATTTTGTCGTAAAATAGAGGAAACTGCGCATAGTAAAGCCGCCAAGCGCTGAAAAGTGGTTTCTCATAGCTGATTCCAAAACAATGCCTTAATAGCGTGCCGCTCGAATCTGCTTCGCCAGAAAATTTGCGTAAAGACATCTCTCCCAGAAACCGTTTTCGGGATTCCTCGGGCTTAATGTTGCCACCAAAAAAATAATTCCAGAAATCAGCTGAAGAATAAGAGGCTAACGCTACGAACGTAAGTAGAGGAACATTCGACCATGGCTGGCCCTTCCGCGATACTCCGAGGACAGTGAGCAATGTTTCAAGCTTTCTGAGTTGACCCACTTTCTCATTCCATTCTGATCGAATTCGTTCATAAGACACTTCGGAGTTCTGAGCATAATCGAAAACCATAACCAAAAAAGTCGGAAATCTCTTGAATTCAATATTTTCCCAGTTTTTTAGTTTGAAGGACAGATACTCTTCATGTATCAGGCTATACTTGAGTTCGCTCGGCTCGTATCTGTGATGATATTCAGAGGGAATGTTAGGAAAATTCTTCCTCTTAATCGACGGTCTATCAACTTCAGCGACATGCCTCAGTCTGCTTTCTAGGTTGGTAATGCCTTTTTTGGAGAATTTGTATGGATAGGACAATGGTGCAGGAAAATAGCTCTTGTCCTGTATAAACGAATCAACGTCTCTCCCCCAGAGATTGTAAGCCCCGGGAATCGGATCAATCAGCTCAACCAATTCTTCATCGATTGTGAGGACAGGATAGACTACAGAAACAAACATCGGTCCCCTGTTTGTGAATTGTGTGGATTCCTGACCAAATGTGTGGCTGAGTGTAACTTCAGCAAAAACCACAAATACAAATGCAATAAAAATCGCCCGTCTAATGTTAGTCACTTTCTTTATTTGCCTTCTCCAAAATGCGTACCCGCACCGCCGGAAAATACTATTAGTCAAGGTTTTTGAGAGGGTTTTATCTACTTCTGCGGACTAAAGTTTCTGTGCAACCCACTGTCCGCATTTCTTTTCCTGATGGGGTTTCTTTAAACCAGCCAAAAGCGCGACAACAAATATTGAGCGTCGAAAGATGTTATAAACGTATCGTCGGATCGGTTTTATGTCCAGAAAACAGGTTGTCCACCCAGTCAGGCACAACAATCCCTATCAATTTCCGCTGCACAGAATAAGATCGTTTGAATCTCCATGTTCATTGCTTCACCGAGAGACGCGCGATTTTGCGGTCGCGCTATCAATGAGTTCACCGCAATAGACTAGGCAAACGCCCTTTGATGATCTCCTCCGCCTCGGCAACGATGTCTTGGACCACTTCCCTGACGCTTTTGATGGAGTCGATCAAGCCGGCGTCTTGACCGAAAGAAAGTGAAGCATTGTCGATATCGCCGGCGGCGCGGGCGGCGGCCACTTGTTTGCCGACGTCGGGTGCGTTTTGGCGCAGCGTCCATTCGCGGCCCGCCCAGCGTTCGATGAATTTGTTGCGTTGCGCCCGCGACATCGCGCCGGGCCAGACGCGTAGGCTGGCGAGATCGGGGATCTCCGTCAGCACGGTATCGTGGCCGTCGCTGTTAACGATCGCTTGCTTGAAGTTGGGATGAATCGGCGCTTCGGGTGTGGCCACAAAGCGGGTGCCGAGCAACACGCCTTCGGCGCCAAGAGCCAGCGCCGCCGCAAGGCCGCGGCCATCGCCGACGCCGCCGGCGCAGAGAACCGGTAACGGTGCTACGGCTTTGACCATCATCGGCACCAGCGGCAACGACGCCATCCAACCCACGTGGCCGCCGGCTTCCGTGCCCTGAGCCACGAGGACGTCGGCGCCGGCTTCCGCCGCGCGGACGGCTTCGGGAACTTCCCCGGCCATGTGCATGACCTTGGACCCGACATCGTGAGCGCGCTGAAAGTATTCCCGCAGATCCTGATCCTTGCGTGCCCACGCAAAAGCGGCAACTGTCGGTTGAGCGCGCAGGGTGACCCGAAACATATCTTCTTGGATTTGAAACAGCAGATGATTAATGCCGAATGGCTTTTCGGTTCGCTCGCGAATCGACGCGATCTCGGTCTCGAGTTGCGCAGCGTTGAACGCCGACGTGCCGAGCGTGCCGAAACCGCCGGCGTTGGATACGGCGGCGACCAGCGGAGCGGTGGTCGCGGTACCCATACCCCCTAAGATAATGGGATGAACGATGCCCAGCAGATCGCAAATACGCGTGTGAATCATAACGCCTCCAATCGTAAATAGACCCGCTTCTTGCCTAGTAGCCCAAACGAGGGGGCTTGTAAATCACCAAATGCGCCGCTCCGACGCTTTAGTGATCTCTGGTTAGAGATTCAGAATCGTCGCAGTGATCGCCGTGACCCGATGTGTTCCGTCCGGCGAATTTCCTTGAATCACCGCAAGGGCTAGGCTAGGATAAAGCCATGTTAAATTGGTCGTCTTGTCCAGCGGTTGAACGTGACCCTGAGCGCTTAGGCGGCGTATGGGTGTTTCGGGACAGCCGAATTCCGCTCGTTGCTTTGTTTGAGAATCTGGAAGACGGCGTCCAAATCAGTCAGTTCGTCGAGTGGTTTCCCGGCGTTACCATTGCGCAAGTACGCGCCGTGCTGGAGCATGCGGCGAAAAGTTCGACTTTATCCCAGGTTGCCTGAGTGCGTGGTCTCTTCGATCAGGGCATTCCGGTGCCGCTTCGGACTCATCTCAGCAGTCATCAAATCGAAACAGCTTTCGAGCGCGGTTGGAGCACATTGAAAACCGGCGAGATCCTCGCCGTGGCAGAGCAGGAAGGCTTTGACGTTTTTGTCACCACCGACAAGAATCTCCGCCATCAACTAAACCCGGGTCGGCGAAGGATTGCGATCATTGTTCTGTCAACTACCAGTTGGCCACGCATTCAAAAGGCAGCGGCGGCAATCGAGCACGCCATCGATATCGCTTTACCCGGAAGCATTAAAGAAGTGGCCATTCCATAGAACCGGTGTCGACGCGGCAATTGCGTGCCCAGGCATGCAGGGCGGCGATTACGCTTGCTTTGCAAATGTCGTCAGCGACTTCTCTCTCCGGCAATACGATAGTTACCAACGGCGGGTTTCGCCCAGCTTGAAGATCCAGGCGCGATTGGGATCGATTTGGCGGCGCTTGAACTCGGCGAGCATGCGACCGGGTGGTTCGTCCAGCGGCTCTTCGGCCAGATCGAAGGTGCCCCAGTGAATGCCGAGCAGGACGCGCGCGTCGAGATCGACAAAGACTTGCACGGCTTCCTCCGGCGTAGTGTGGACCATTTTCATAATCTCGGGCGGGACATAGGCGCCGATGGCAACGGCTGCCAGATCGAACGGGCCCAGCTTACGGCCGATTTCTTTAAAGCCGCTGAAGTAGCCGGTGTCACCGCTGAAGTAAAGGCGCCGGTCGCGGCCCAGCACCGCCCACGACGACCACAGCCGCGTATTGTTGTCCCACATGGTTCGCTGAGAGAAGTGCTGCGCCGGTAAACAAAAAAATCTCACGCCGTGGTATTCGCGCTCCTGCCACCAGTCCAGCTCCTCCACCCGGTGCACGCCGTTTGCGCCCAGCCACGCCTTTAAGCCCAACGGCACGAGAAAGAGTGGATCGTGTGTCTCGGCGAGCCGCTTTACCGTGCGCAGGTCCAAGTGATCGTAATGATCATGCGATATCGTCACGACATCGATCCGGGGCAGGTTTTCGAAGGCCAGTCCCGGCGGGCTCAATCGTCGCGGACCGGCCCAAGACAGCGGGCTCGCCCGCGCGCTCCACTGGGGATCGGTCAGCATATTCACACCGTCTAATTGGATTAAAAGAGTTGCGTGGCCGATCCAGGTAACGCTTGGGTTGATGCGACCGGTTTGGAGGGCAGCGCCGTCATTGGCGACACGCGGCGCGTCGAAGCTGCGCGGCGACGTGAAGCTTGCCCATAGGCGGCGCGTCACAAAACTCCAGCGTGTCCAGCTCGACGGCCGGCGAAAATCAGGATCGGTGTTGCGAAAGCCGCCGGTGACGTGATGCGGCGGCTGGCCGGGTATCGGATCGGTACCGACGCGAGCGCAAGCAACGAGCAGAAGGAGCAGACCCGGAAGTAAAGCGAATCGACGTGCGCGCAAATGCATTGATTGTTTTTAAACAGATCGGCGCGTTATGACAACAGGCACGAAAGGCGGAGTAAAGCCAATCGCAAGCAGTGAGTGGTTCGCCGCCACTTCAAAGAAATTTCATTTCGTTCGGTAGCCAATCGGCGACAACGGTAATACAGTGATGGCCGTAATGAGCGAGTTCACGAACCTCCGGGAACGGTTGCCTGCCATCCTCAGAGCTATTGCTGTCGGTATTCCGGCGGGCTATTTGTTCGACTACCTCGATACTCCGATTCCTTGGATGATCGGACCGATGATCGCCGTTGCCACGCTCAACCTGATGGGCGTGGGGATGCACTCACCCCCTTACGCCCGGCATATGGGGCAGGTGATTCTTGGTTCGGCGGTGTCGCTTTACTTTACCCCGACGGTGGTGGCGGCGTTGGCAGGAAATTTCGTCGCTATCTTAGCCGCCACGGTGGCGGTCTTCATTATCGGCGCGCTCGGTGCGGTGATCCTGAGCCGGGTATCGGGCGTCGAACAAAAGTCTACCTTCTTCGCCTCCATCCCGGGCGGCGCTATGGCGATGGCCGTGTTGGCGGAGCGCTACGGCGCTCAGATCGCCCCCGTGGCGGTAGCCCACAGCCTGCGCGTCTCCATCGTCGTCATTGTGATTCCATTCGCACTGACTTATGGCGGTATCCCGCTCGAGGCCGCCGCGTATCGGCCGGATTTGCCGTTGGTGCTTTCGATACTCGTGCCGTGGCTGGCTTTCGGCCTTTTATTGGGCGAGGTTTCGGAGCGGCTGCGGTTTCACAACGGCTGCTTGCTCATGCCGATTTTCTTCGGCGCTGCGCTGACGGTGAGCGGCATCGAGCTTTCCGCCGTGCCGCACGGGTTGATCGACTTCGCTCAACTCATGTTCGGCCTTGTGCTTGGGGAGCGCTATGAACGCGCTTTTTTCGCTCGTTACCGGCTATTCATCCCGTTCGCGCTGTTGAACTCGTTTTTCATCCTCATCGCCTCCGTGGCCGCCGCCGCAGTCCTCGCCTGGGCCTTCGAACTGCCCATCGCCACAATGATCGTCGCCACCTCGCCCGGCGGCTTGGCCGAGATGACCCTCACCGCGCAAGCCCTGCAGATCAGCGTGCCCTTGGTGGTTGCCTTCCACTTGTTCCGGGTGGTCGTGGTCAACATGGGCACCCAGTATATCTACGGCTGCGCCGCATGGGTGTGGGGGCGGAAACGCTGGAGAGCGTGACGGTCATCCCACGTTCCGTTCGTATCATCCGTTTATCCCTGCAGCGATTATCGCAACCGTTCGCCGAGAACAGAGCCGCCGTTGACGATAAGTTCGACAACCCTATATATACTTATGTTTAAATGTTGATTTATTTGGAGGTACTGTAATCGATGGATCGTTACGCAATGAAATTCGGCGCGCACTATTTACCGACCTACGTTCCCGACCTTGATGGACCGTTGCCGGAATACTATCAGAAAATGTTTCTGCAGATGGAGGAGATGGATCGTTTAGGCTATGACCACGCTTGGGTCACGGAGCATCATTTCGCTCTGTATGGCGGCACTTTGCCGCATCCGCCGACGTTTATGGCGGCAATCGCGCGCACGACGAAGCAGATCCGTTTGGGCGTAGCGATTAACGTCCTGCCGCTGCACAATCCGATCGATCTTGCCGAGTCTTATGCGATGGTGGACGTCATTTCCAACGGGCGGTTGGATTTCGGCGTGGGCAAGGGCAGCGAAGCGCACGAATACCGAAAGTTCGGCATCAACCAACAAGAAGCAACCGGTCGCCTGTACGAGGGCACCGAAGTCATGCTGCAAGCGTGGTCGGACAAGCCGGTGAGTTTTAGCGGCGAATTTTTCAAGTACGACCACGTGCCGGTTTATCCCAAACCCGTGCAGCGCCCGCATCCTCGATTCTGGGTCGGTTGCGCGCGCAGCGAAGACTCGTTTCGTTGGGCTGGGGAAAAAGGCTTTCACTTGATGACGCTTCCCTATCTTTATCGCGAGCCGGGTGTGTTGCCCGGTTTTATCAAGACCTATCGCAATGCCCTGGCTCAGGCTGGACACGACTTCACCCAAACCGACGTTTTGGGAAAGTTCCACATTTATGTGTCGAGCAGTTTAGACCAAGCCATTCGTGAGGCCGAGCCCTATCTCATCAAATATTTCGACGTTCACAAAGCCGCTGATCCGGATCGTCAGGAGCAGGGATTGTTGACTCAACGCGATGCCAGAACTCAGTTGGCCGAAGGCTTTGTCCTGGCGGGTGATCCAGAGCGCGTCGTCGACACGATTCGTAAATGGCGTGAAGAGGTCGGTCTGACAACGATCTCCGGCACGTTTCATTTCGGCGGTATGCCGCAAGAATTGGCGCTGAAAAATATCCGCTTGTTTGCCGAAAAAGTAATGCCGGAGTTGAAGTAAAATACCAGCGAGCTTCAACCGCCCGAGTTTACAGGAGCTCGGGTTTTTTGGGCACGGTTGCTGGTTTGTTTTCTCCGGCGTTATTGGACTTTGGCCGAAGCTTCAGGTAAGAGACGGAGATCTGCACGGTTCAACCCTGTAAAGATTGGTGGAGGTCTAAGAATGAAAATTTGTCACTATGATCATAATCAGGCCGGCGTTATCGTCGATGACAAGGTCTATAACATCGGCGATGCTTTGATTAAGGCTGGACTTGCACGCAACGGTTACACGATGCTCGAGATTATCGATGCGCTGGCTAATAATCCCGCGGCCATGCGAATCGCGCGCGACGCATCGCAGGGAGCGGGCGCTGTTTCGCTGAGCTCGGTGAAGCTTCTCGCGCCCATCACCAATCCCGGTTCGCTGTGGGCGGCGGCGGCGAACTACCGGGCGCACCAAAAAGAAATGATCGAGCGCATGGGAAGCGACGACCGAATCACCAAAACAAAAGACGAGCTGATGGCGGAATTTTTTCTCAAAACGACATCCTCCATTATTGGTCCCAACGATACCGTCATTTTGCCGAAAATTTCCAAACTCGTCGATTTCGAATGCGAATTGTGCGCCGTGATCGGCAAGCGGGCGCGCACAGTGACCGAGGACCAGGCGCTGGGCTATGTTTTTGGCTACATGATTTGTTGGGACATCAGCCAGCGCGATCCTTGGGGAAAGGGCGTGCAGAATACGCGCAACATCCGCAAGGGCTTTGACACGTTCAGCGCTTTGGGACCGTGGATTGTGACCAGGGATGAGATCGACGAACCGCAAAACCTTACGATCAAGGTTCTGCAAAACGGTAAGGAAACGATGACGGCGCACACCAGCGATATGATTTGCGGCCTGCGCGATCATATCCGTTTTCTCACCAGTTGCCTGACGCTTCGCCCCGGCGATTTAATCACGACCGGCACACCCGCGGGGGTCAGCAAGCTCCACGATGGCGATCATCTCCATGGGACGATTGAGAAAATCGGTTCGATGGAACTCAACGTCAAAGCGGAAGAATAGCCAAAACCTTCGGAGGTAAGCTTTTATGTCGTTACCGCCTAAACTGAATCCGCCTAACCGGACTTTGCTCGGACCTGGTCCGAGTCCGGTCAGTCAACGGGTGCTGCAAGCGATGTCGCTGCCGGTGATCGGTCACCTCGATCCCGAATTTTTAAAGATCATGGATCAAAACATGGCGATGCTGCGCGAGGTTTTCCAAACCAAGAATCGCCTCGCTTTGCCGATGTCCGGTACGGGCAGCGCGGGCATGGAAACCTGTTTTGTCAATCTTCTCGAGCCCGGCGACGCCGTGTTGATAGGAGTCAACGGCGTCTTCGGTACGCGCATGGTCGATGTCGCCCAGCGTTGTGGCGCGCACGTGGACACAGTAGAGGCCGAGTGGGGTACGGCCTTAGATCCGCAGCAATTCCGCACGGCCCTGGCGAAGAAAAAATACAAACTTACGGCAATCGTCCACGCGGAGACGTCGACGGGTGTTTTACAGCCGCTCGATGATATCGCGCGGCTGGTGCACGAGAATGGCAGCCTGTTTCTGGTTGACGCGGTGACGTCTTTAGGCGGCGCTGCCGTACGCGTCGATGAACTGGGCATCGACGTCTGCTACAGCGGCACGCAAAAATGTCTGGGCTGCCCGCCAGGGCTCTCGCCGGTGACCTTCAATGAGCGCGCCGTTGAAGTGATTCGCAATCGCAAGCAAAAAGTTCAGAGCTGGTATCTCGACCTATCGATGATCGAGAAGTATTGGGGCAACGAGCGCGTTTATCATCACACCGCGCCGATCTCGATGAATTACGCTTTGCACGAGGCGCTGCGCATCGTGCTTGAAGAAGGGCTGGAAGCTAGCTGGCAGCGCCACCGGCAAGTGCATGAAACATTGATTCGCGAAATGCGCAAGCTGGAAGTTGAACCGGCGGTGGCTGAATCGACCCGTGCGCCGATGATCAATGCGATGAGAATCCCCGATGGAACGGACGACGCCAAGGTGCGCCAACGACTTTACGATGAGTTTAATATCGAAATCGGCGCAGGCCTGGGGCCGCTCAAAGGAAAGATATGGCGCGTCGGGTTGATGGGTTACGGCTCTCGAGTGGAGAATGTCGAGCTATTGGCCAAGTCGCTCAAGCAATTGATCTAAACACGCCGCGTCCCATCGGTAGACGCGACCGGCCGGTCGCCCTATACGACCATAGACACTCGCGTGACCATCACGTATACAACTGTGCCACCCATTCTCCATAGCCGTTAAATGGCAAGGTCGGCCGTCGCTCGCCGGTATCGATCAGTTTCTCCGATGCCTGGGACCAGCGCGGATGTGGCACCATGGGATCGACGTTGGCTTCGAAGCCATATTCATCCGGTCGATTGCTGTTCCAAAACGTGCGCGGCTGTTCGGCCGTAAATTCGATTTTCACAACCGACTTGATGCTTTTGAAACCGTATTTCCAGGGCACGACGAGCCGTAGCGGCGCGCCGTGTTGCTTCGGCATTGGCTGCCCGTAGATTCCCGTGGCAAGCAGGGTTAGTTCGTTGGTAGCCTCGGCCATCGTTAACCCTTCACTATACGGCCAGGGCCCATACGCAGGAGCTTGGTTCGGCGCCTCATCGGGTTTTAGAAAAGTAACGAATCGGACATACCGGGCGGAGGACAGCGGTTGGACTCGCTTGATCAACGCACTCATTGCGAAGCCCGACCAGGGAACCGCCATAGCCCAAGCCTCCACGCAGCGAAAGCGATAGAGCCGTTCTTCAAGCGGCATAGCGCGAATTAATTCATCGATATCAAAGACGCGCGGTTTTTCGACCCGTCCGCCGATTTCAACTTGCCAGGGAGACGTTGTCAATCGCGCCGCCTTTCGGTAAACGTTTCCCTTCGAGGTGCTGAATTCATAAAAATTATTGTACGAAGCGGCGTAGATTGGGTCGGTGATCGGCCGGTCGAGACGAAAGCTAGGGTTGTTCCGAGCGGGGTACAAGTCGGGAGCGGGCGGATGTTCTTGCGCTCCGATCCTCGGTGCATCCTTGGCGGGGCCGCAGCCGGTTAGATCGCTTGCGCCAAGGCCCAAACCCAATAGCCCGATTGCTTTAAGGACTTGACGCCGGCGCCGGAAGATTGCCTCCGGGGTGATGCTCCGCTCCGAGAGTTGCCAATGGGGGTGGTTAATTATCGCCGCCATAGAATGAGTGGTCTAAGAATAGGATCATTCTACGTACGGAGAAATCAATCTACAACAGTCGTCGATCGTCAGGCAGGAGCTCGTTTGGGATCACCGGGCAGCGGCGAGTCGATGGGGAACTCGATAGGATAATCGACTTTCATTTCGGCTCGTTAGAGTCGCGTTTCGCTGAGTTATCGGG
>JBBDNJ010000202.1:0-17418 GCA_040877705.1 Binatia bacterium
CAAGCGACTTGGCGATATCCAAATCGAGGGTCAGATAAAGCGGGCAGTTGGCATCTTCGGCTTCCTTCAAGATCTCGGCAATGCCCTCAGCGAGCTTGCGCACCGACTGATAATCCGGCTGTCCATCCACGGTCAGAGATAACGCTAAGCCTGAAGTAAAACGTGACAGGTCGAACTTTGCTAACGCCTGTTTCAACGCGGCATCCACCGAAACATCTTTGCGAACTGCCGCCTGGATGACTTTAAGACCATGTACCGGTAATGCCTTCAGATTGGAAACGTAACTGGTGTTGCCGCTGGCCTGAATCGTGTATTCACCCGCGCCGATGACGGTGGCGCGAATGCCTTCGATGGGCTCGCGCAATACTTCCTTGGGTAACGTTTTTAGATACTCGCGCATATTCTTGCCGAGCACCGGACCGATGTCGCCGTAAGCTTTTGAATCACGATCATAGACATGCTCCGAAACACCGCCGGAGAACACCAAATGTTGGACCTGCTTGAAACCTTTGTAGTTCAAAAACGGCGGCGTAACCATCAGTCGTTTAGCCATCGGCGAGATCGGTCCCTGCTCGATCGTTTCGAAGAGAATCTTGGCCATGTAAGCGCCGAGGTCTTCTTTCTGGTCATCGGTGATTTGATCTCCCAGCTCTACAGTGTGACCGAGGTCTTTCATCATCATCCGGCCCGCATCCTCGATACGAGTGATGGTGTCCTTTTCATCGAATGCGATGAGGCGGGCGCCGATATTGATGGAAGCAGTCTGCGAAACAACGCCGTCTTCTATTAGGGAAAATTTGGTCGTACCGCCGCCCATGTCGACGTTTAGCACTGTTTTGTGCTCCGATTTTGACAGGTCCACGGCACCACAGCCGTAGGCTGCCAGCAGAGCCTCATGGTTGTGTCCCGCGGCGGCGCAGATAAATTTACCGGAATATTTTGCAAACGCCTCGACGATGGGCTGGGCGTTTTCCTTTTTTAGCGCCTCACCCGTAATGATCACGGCTCCCGTATCGACATCTTCCGGCGTCAAGCCCGCCTCTTTGTACGCCCTTTGAATGAAGGCGTTGACTTTATCCGTGTCGATCTTGTTCGCAGAAATATACGGCGTCAGCATGATCGGCGAACGATAAAGCACTTCGCGGTTGGTAACCTTGAACCTGCCGGAAAGCGACGCGCCTTCACGCCGCAGCGTGATCTGCGAAAAAATGAGATGCGAAGTCGAAGAGCCGATATCGATGCCCACGCTTTTAAGCGAGAACATTTCCAGCCCCTCGATGTCCGTGACGATTTCGTCTTCCTTAATGATGAAGTTATCCGGATGGTCGTGATCATAAATATCGTCGTGCATAGGTCCGCCTTGCTAAATTTAATGTTCTTCTCTATTCCCCATAAACAAGAATCCCCGCGGCGGCGGGGATTCTTTCCTTTGACTTTTTGGGACGCTGAGTACGCTGTTATTGTTTTCCCATCGCCTTGGACCACTCGTAATCGGGGTTGGTATAGCATTCATCAGGCATAATGCTCTTGATCCCGTGTTTGCCAAGTTCTCCTTCGAACTTTTGGCGGACATACGGATCCTCCTGCGTGTATTCGATCTGATCCTTGGCCCGGTCTTCGACTTTCTCCGCATGGCCGTGGAACTGCATGGGCGGATGGAGCGCCAGATAGCGCGCCATGTCCCCGCCGGCATTGAAATGCTGATGGAACCATTTATTGGGCGGTGTAACCATGCTGCATTCATGCCATGGGCAAACGATCTTCTCTTTGCCCTCTTCCCACATGATCGAATAGCCTTCACCCGCCGGAATGATGATGGCGCGGCCAGGTCCATGACGGTGCGCCTTTTTATAGGTCTTCGGGGCGAACACGGACATGTGCGCCGTTAGTTCTGAATCGGGGAACTGGATGAAAACACTCTTACCGCCGGCACCGCGCCGTTCGTTGGCATCGAGTTTATTCCAAGCGCGCATGTCGGGGAAAAAGTTGCCGTACCAAAATGCTCGCATTCCCAACCCTTCATCGGCATCTTTTGCTTGCACCATCTTGGCTTCAGAGTAAAACTCGCCATCGCTGGCGCCGTTCTTCGGCTCGTAGGGATTGTTGAAATACATGTCAGGTTCGGGCAACGCCGACATCGCCATCGGCATATAGCTGTAGTGGAAAAGTCGGACCGGTTTATCACCCTGCATGTTGCTGAAGACGTGCCAGTGATTGCGCGGCACCAGATAGAGCGCGTGCTCTTGCCACTCGAAACTCTTCTTGGCGTTTCCCTCACCGGCCCAAACGGTGGTAAGACCGCGGCCGGAGCAGACATAGACCAGCTCATCCAAAGCAAATTTCACCGGCGGGAGTGATTTACCGGGAGCGATTTCCGTAACCCGGGCCGAGGTAACACCCTCCTGACCCAATAATTGGATGAACGCCGCTTTGCACTGCCGTTCTTCCCACCACTCCAGCTCCACCGTGCGCAAATCTTCGACATAATACCCGGTGTGAATTGGAATTCCCTTGGTTTTCATCCATCGATCGTAAGTAAACTCTTTACTCCACATCGATATGACGGGTTCTTTGTTAGCCGCTTCGGCCATAATATTTCCTCCTTATCCTGCTTTATCTCGCTTCTTTTGCAGCGACCTGAAGCCGTATCAGGGCTCGACGCAGGGCCGCCTCGGCGGCAGCGAAATCCCTATCCTCAAAGTGCAGCTCGCTCAAGCGCCGTTCAGCCTTCTCTTTTGCCAGCCGGGCGCGATCAACATCAATCTCCGATCCGAATTCAGCCACGGGTGCCAGCACAGTCATGACATTATCTAAAACCTCGGCATATCCGCCGCTGACGGCTAGAAAGCGTCTCGTCGATCCCTGTTTATAACTCATCTCCCCCGGTTGTAGAAGAGACAGGAATGAGATGTGATTCGGCAGCACGCCGAATTCACCCTTCACTCCGGGCCCAGTGACTTCGTCCACCTCCTCGTCGAGAACGAGGCGGGCGGGTGTCACTACTCTGAGTCTGATCTTATCTGCCATGTCTGTAGAAAGTCCAGCGTGAGGCGTTCGCCTTAATCGTAAACAACGGTGGCAACCGTTCCCTACAGAAGACTCATGCCTATTGCTTCTTTATTGCGATGCCATTTTTTTCGCTTTTTCCACCGCTTTCTCAATGGTGCCTACCATATAGAAAGCCTGCTCAGGAATGTCGTCGTATTTGCCGTCGACGATTTCCTTGAAGCCGCGGATGGTGTCTTTCAATTCGACATATTCACCAGGCGTGCCGGTGAAAGCTTCCGCGACATGGAACGGTTGCGACAAGAAACGCTGTATTTTCCTGGCTCGCGCCACGGTCAACTTATCGTCTTCGGAAAGCTCGTCCATACCCAAGATAGCGATGATATCTTGCAAATCCTTATAACGTTGGAGGATCAGCTGAACCTGGCGCGCGACATCGTAATGTTCCTCACCGACGACATGAGGATCTAAAATTCGCGATGTCGAGTCCAGCGGATCCACCGCCGGATAGATTCCCAGCTCGGCGATCTGCCGAGAAAGAACGGTCGTCGCGTCCAAATGGGCAAAGGTCGTCGCCGGCGCCGGGTCAGTTAAATCGTCTGCCGGCACATAGATCGCCTGGACCGAAGTGATCGAACCCTTGCGCGTCGTGGTGATGCGCTCTTGCAGTTCGCCCAAATCAGTCGATAAAGTCGGTTGATAACCGACGGCCGAAGGCATGCGGCCCAAAAGAGTCGAGACTTCGGCGTTGGCTTGAGTAAAGCGGAAAATGTTGTCCAAAAAGAGCAGCACGTCCCTGCCTTCGTCGTCGCGGAAGTACTCAGCCAAAGTCAACGCAGTTAAAGCGACACGGGCGCGCGCTCCGGGAGGTTCGTTCATCTGGCCATAAACCAGCGAGGTTTTGTTGATAACTCCGGACTCTTTCATTTCGAGCCAGAGATCATTGCCTTCGCGGGTGCGCTCGCCGACGCCGCCGAAGACCGAGAAGCCGCCATGCTTCATGGCGACGTTATTGATAAGCTCCATCAAAATAACGGTTTTACCGACACCGGCACCGCCAAACAAACCGATCTTTCCGCCACGGGCGTAGGGAGCGAGCAAATCGACCACTTTGATACCCGTTTCCAAAGCTTGAACTTTGGTTTCCTGATCGACGAATTCCGGAGTTGGACGATGGATAGGATAAGACTTCTTGGCATTGACTGGGCCGGCATCGTCGACGGGCTCACCGATAACGTTGAGGATTCGTCCCAGCGTTTCTTCACCCACCGGCACCGTGATACCCATGCCCATATCCATCACCTCCATGCCTCGCACCAGACCTTCGGTGGTATCCATGGCGATGCAGCGGACCGTGTTCTCGCCCAAGTGTTGCGCCACCTCAAGAACGAGATTCCATTGATCATCGCTAATCGCCGGATTGCTGACTTTCAACGCGTTATAAATCGGCGGCAAAGCGCCATCGGAAAACTCGACGTCAATGACGGCTCCCAGAACCTGGGTAATCTCTCCCATACTCATACTAAGGCTTCCTCCGTTTGGTCCCTCACTTCAACGCTTCCGCAGTACCGACGATCTCCATCAGTTCTCGGGTGATCGAAGCTTGACGCGCTCGGTTCATCTGCAGTGTCAAACTCCCCATCATCTTCGAAGCGTTCGTCGTTGCGGAATCCATGGCTGTCATACGCGCACCATGCTCGCTTGCGGTAGCTTCCAAGAGCGCCCGCTGTATTTTTATCTCGGTAATCTTTGGCAAAAAGCTCGCTAAGAGTTCCTCAACACCCGGTTCATAAAGGTATTCAACTAAATGTTCGGTCTCTTGGCTGTCGCCTAAGTCGACCGGCAAAAGCCGTTCCAGCGTCGGCACCTGCGATAGCGCCGAACGGAAACGGCTATAAAGGAGATATACGGCGTCGGTTTCACTGTCGACAAAACGACTAATTAGTTTTTCGGTAATCTCCGCGGCTAACTCCTCGGGCGGAGTTGAGAGAAAATTGAGGTAACGGTCGCTGGCCTCCCCTCTGCGCCGGCGAAAATAATCCGCTCCCTTACGTCCCACCGGGGTGAGCGTGATCTCCTTGTCCGAACCCTGTCGCCGAATAAAAGCTTCCGCGGCGCGGATTAGATTGGCATTGTAGCCGCCGCATAGCCCTCGATCGGATGTCACGAGCACTAGCTGAGTACGCTTTTCTTCGCGCATCACCAGCAGGGGGTGGCCGGCTCGGGAAACTCGTGCAGAAAGATTCTTTAAAAGATCCGCCATCTTATCCGCGTAGGGACGTGCCTGCACCGCCGCCTCCTGGGCGCGGCGCAGCTTTGCGGCGGACACCATCTTCATCGCTTTGGTGATCTGCTGCGTGTTACGGATCGAACTGATCCGCTTACGAATCGCTTTTAGAGTCGCCATTACGATTTGAAAACTACTTTGAACTCTTCCAATAACTTGACGAGTGTGGCGCGGAGATCGCTATCGATTTCGCGCTTCTTGAGAATATCGGTGTAGAGGTCCGGGTACTTTGTTTGCACAAATAGCAGCAGATCTTGCTCATATTTCTTGATCGACGCCAAAGGCAGTTCATCGATGAAACCGTTGGTACCGGCAAAAATGATTACAACTTGTTTTTCCACTGGCAATGGTTGGTATTGATCTTGTTTTAGTAACTCAACAAGGCAACTTCCACGGTTGAGTTGCCGTTGGGTCGCCTGGTCCAAATCCGAACCGAACTGGGCGAAGGCCGCCATCTCGCGATATTGCGCGAGCTCAAGCCGCATGGTACCGGCGACTTGCTTCATGGCCTTGATCTGCGCATTACCGCCGACTCTGGAGACCGAGATACCGACGTTGATTGCAGGTCGTACGCCCGAGTAAAAAAGATCGCTTTCCAAAAATATTTGACCATCCGTAATGGAAATGACATTGGTCGGAATATAGGCCGAAACATCACCGGCTTGGGTTTCGATAATCGGAAGCGCGGTCAACGATCCAGAACCCATAGCGTCGCTCATTTTGGCTGCGCGCTCCAGCAAACGAGAGTGCAGATAAAATACGTCACCCGGATAAGCTTCGCGTCCAGGCGGCCGGCGCAGCAATAAGGAAAGCTGCCGGTAAGCCACCGCGTGTTTGGAAAGATCGTCGTACACCACTAGGGCATGCCCGCCGTTGTCGCGCATATATTCGCCGATGGTGCAGCCGCTGTAGGGCGCGATGTACTGCAGTGGAGCGGATTCCGAAGCGGTGGCGGCAACCACGATGGTATAGTCCATGGCGCCACGCTCTCTGAATTTATCGACCACCTGAGCTACGGTGGAGCGTTTCTGACCGATGGCGACATAAATGCAAATAACATTACCGCCTTTTTGGTTAATGATGGTGTCGATGGCAACCGCCGTCTTGCCCGTTTGCCGATCGCCGATGATCAGCTCGCGCTGTCCACGGCCGATCGGAATCATAGCGTCAATGGCTTTCAAACCAGTCTGCAAGGGCTCTTTCACGGGCTGCCGCGCCACAATACCTGGAGCCTTGATCTCAATACGTCTACGCTCGTTACTTTCAATTGGGCCACGGCCATCAATCGGTTCGCCCAATGCGTTTACGACACGCCCGATAAGGGCTTTGCCGACAGGCACCTCGGCAATACGGCCAGTGCGTTTTACCGTATCGCCCTCTTTGATCATGTGAGTCTCGCCGAACAGCGCGGCGCCGACGTTATCCTCCTCAAGATTCAGCGTTAGGCCAAAGATGTTATGAGGAAATTCGAGCAATTCGCCCGCGGCCACTCTATCGAGCCCGTAAATGCGAGCAATACCGTCACCGGTCGAAAGAACAGTGCCGATTTCCTGGATCTCGACTGTTTTCTCGTAATCGCGAATCTGGTCTTTGATAATTCGACTAATTTCCGCCGTTCCGATCTGCATATTTTGCTCCTTTAAAACCCGCGTGCGATTCTTTGCTTCATCTTTTCAAGCTGTGTCCGCACACTCCCGTCGTAAACTTTTCCTTCAAGCTCAACGATAAGGCCACCAATAAGGTCCGGATCGCCTTGTTCGTGAACAATGACCTCTTTTCCTGAAAGCTGGCGCAGCGAACCACGCAGCCGCTCAGTCACTGCCGCCTCTAACGATGCCGTGGCAACGATCTTCGCCTCGACAAATCCCTTAGCCTCATTGATCAGACGCCGGTAGCTCGCCACGATGGCAGGGAGATAGTCCAAGCGGTCACGTTCGAGGAGAAGAGCAAAGAAATGTTCCACTATCAAAGACAGTTGCAAGCTTTTACTCACTTGGATCAGGATCTTCTTTCGGCGCTCCAATGCGAAGGCCGGATTACTTAATACCGTTTGAAGAGGCGGCCGGTTATATGCGGAAACCCCGCGTTCGAGCTCGTCGCCGGTACTTTCCTCCTGGCCGGCTTCCCGGGCCAATTGAAAAAGCGCCTTGGAATATCTGCGACTTAAACTGCCTTCAATCATTTGACCTGCCCAACCTGCTGAATAAACTCTTCAACCAAACGAGCTTGGTCGGCCGGTGAAATATGGCGCCGCACTAGATCTGTAGCCAGCACCTTTGCCCTTTCGGCCATTTCCTCGAGAACCTGCTGTTTGGCAATTTTAATTTCCTGTTCGGCAAGAAACTCTGCATCACTCTTGATCTTAGTAGCCATTACTTCGGCTTCACTGATCAGACGGGCTTTTTCTCTTTCGCCTTCGGCCTTTAGCAACTCTTGGATTGATTCGCGCTCCTGGTCCAGGTTTGCCAAACGGCGTTTATAATCCTCAACCAGGGCTTTGGCTCGCTGTTTACGCGTCTCAGCCGCTGTGATGGTCGCCACGACTTCGTCGCGTCGGGATCGCAGAAAGCGACGCACCAAAGGCAAGGCGTAGTAATAAATAACCCCAACATAAATCAGGAAATTAAGAAGTGGAAAAATGATTCCGCTGATGTCCGGGGCGTGATGCTCAGCGCCCGCGACGGAGGCCCAAGCTTTGGCGGCGAAAAAGACCTCGAAGAGGCTCATCCGACTCTCCTGCCAAGGATTTTGCTCACCATATCGTGAGCAACCGCTTCGGCCTCCTGGAGAGCCAACTCACGTTCCTTCGCTAGCTGGTTTTGGATTTCGAGCCGAACTCGCGCCAACGTGTGTGCGGCTTCCTCACGCGCCCGGTTTATGACAGCCTCTCTTTGCTGGCGCGCTTCTTGGCTAATCGAATCCTTAGTAGCGTTGCCTGCGGCTGCCGCCTTGGCGATGCCATCTTCGTACTGCGCCCGTAGGCGCTCGCCCTCCTCCTCCAAATCAGAATTTTCATCCTGGGCTCCGGCGGTTTTGCGCTCCCGCTCCTCCAAAAGCGCTATATAGGGCCGGAAGAATAATTTGCTGAGGACAACCCAAAGGACCAGAAACAGCAAAATCTGCCAAAGTATTGAGTAGTCTAAGGCGATCACTATGATTTAACTTCGCGAAAATTTTGGCTCTAGCTAGTCTCCAACGCCGCTCAAGCTTAGGACTGTCCTAAGCCCAAATGGAGCCAGCCCACCTTTAAAATACAAACCGTCTATTTCTGAACTTAAGATTACGGATGGGATGAACGGCGAACGAGGCTACTTATTGGAATCGGTCTGAAGTCTCGGCGCTTGCGCCGCCGCAAACTTCTCGGCATTCATGCTCTTCGAATGCGCGACTCCATTGATTTCTTTTGCCGCTCCCATAGCGCAGTCACCGTCAAACACCACACCCTCTGTGATGATCAGTCGGGGGGTCGTGACATTGCCAAACAGCCGAGCTGGGGCAATCAATTCGACCTTTTCTTTGGCTGTCACATCGCCTTCTACTTTGCCACGAACAATGACGACCTGACTTGATATTTTCGCTCGCACATCGGCACCTTCGCCGATCGTCAGCGTGCCATGACACTGAATCTCTCCTTCTACGCTCCCGTCGATCCGAGCCGACCCTTCGAAAGCGAGCTGACCCGTGACCCGGCTTCCCTTATAAAGGTGACCCACCGGACGTATCTCCGAAGGAGTGGACATAACCTCGACTTTAGACTTAGGCCCGACTACTACCGGCGCCGCTTCCAAAGCTGGTTTGACTACCACAGGAGCTTTTTCCGGCTCCGACTCCTTCTTTCCACCAGGGTTTCGATCAAACCACGCCATAAAGAGGCCCCCCTATTCTAAGCAAGTTTGGTCTATAGCATCCCAAAATCCCATTGTCAAAAAGACCGGACGGATAAATCACAGCTCAATTGAACGATCATGAAAGTGTCGGAAGACAAAAATCCTCAATATCAGGAAAAGGCTTAATATCATGAGTAAACGGATGCGCACTTCGGTACATCTCATTCGTCTCTTCCCCTGCTTTTTACTATCCGGACCACCGGCATTCTCCAGATGACAAAGCGAATCCACAACAGCGAAAATTTCTAGTTCAAAAGCCGCAACGGCAAAGAGTCCTTGACGCTGCCGAGTGATTTGCTTATTTTACGATTCGCATATTTGCCGAGTGAGGAGAACATGTTGAAAATTTTTTTAGTGATTGCGGCACTCCTAACCTGCGCATCCAACAGCATGGCGGCGGAGACCTCGGAAAAGAAGGGGCGGGTCTATGCGACACTGAAGACCAGCATGGGAGACATTGTAATTCGGTTATTTGAAGACAAGGCACCCAAGACAGTAGCTAATTTTGCCGCACTCGCCACGGGCGCTAAAGAATGGACAGATCCCAAGACCGGCGAGAAGGTGAAACGGCCGCTATACAATGGAACGATATTTCACCGAGTGATCCCAGGCTTCATGATTCAGGGCGGCGATCCTCGCGGCAACGGCACCGGTGGCCCTGGATATCGCTTCGAGGACGAGTTCCACCCCGACCTCAAACACACCAAAGCAGGTATTGTTTCGATGGCCAATGCCGGACCCAATACCAACGGCAGCCAATTCTTCATTACGTACAAGGCGACGCCTTGGCTCGACGGCAGGCATAGCGTCTTCGGTGAGGTAATCAAAGGACAAGCCGTAATCGACGCCATCGCTAACGTCGGCCGCGATTTTCGCGACCGCCCGATGAAGGACGTTGTGCTGAAAAAAGTCGTTATCAACCGCGGAAGCTACTGAGCTTATACCCTAGATCACACGCCACACCGAGCTGTTCGCTCATGTCACGCAATCCTTGGAGCACGGACAGGAGCAAAGGAATTCCACGCTCCGCCCCTCTCCTCGGCTGTTCAAATTCGATCTGGCCGGCCACATACACTCGCTCTTGGCCTTCAATAAACGGTGTTGATTTGAATTCGCGAATCAGCCGGTCCATATCTCTGTTGAATTCGTCCGCAGGGCGAAATGAATCGACGCGAATCGCGCCAAAGAAGTGTACGCTGACTCCAAGACAACGCCAGATCTGAACCGTGCGACGAATGTCTACCACCCAATGCGCTCATCCCGAGGACGTTGCACGAGGAATCTCAAAAAGCCCGAAGATAACTCCAGCCCAGAAAGACAACGAAGCAGATGATGACGACCAGCAAAACTACGCCGATGGATGATCGATCATCATCGGGATCATAATAACGGGGCTTCAACCCAATGGCAAAGGGATTCATGCTCGCGCGACTCACCAGCCGTGCCGCGTCGAGGGCAACGGTTTCGATGAAGGCAAAGCCTTGATTCACCCGCATGACTAGGAACTGCCGCAAAAGAGGAGCCGCGGTTCTGTAGAGCCAGTCGAAATCCAAGGTAAGAGTCGCTTTGCCGTATAGTTTGCCGCGCAAAAACCAAAAGGCGAGACCGGTGAAACCCAACAACTCGATGGTTTCCAATAGATGAGATGCAGTATACGGACGGTATTCGACGGCAAACGGCAGCACGCGGTACAAGATTCCCGGCGCCACCCCAATCGCCAAATTGATGACGCTTGCCAACACCATGGCGATATACATTCCTGGCGGAACGGCGTTGAGCCGAAGCGATCGCGTCGTCGATCCGAACCAAGTGAAATACGGCAGCTTCAAGCCGACGCTAAGGAAAGTCCCCACCGACGCGACGCTCAAAAACAACACGATCCAACTGCGGTGATCAAGCTCCGCCGCATGGATCACCAGTGCCTTACTCACGAACCCGCTCAACAGTGGAAATCCCGATATGGACAAGGCGCCGACCATATAAAAGAACAGGACCCAGGGCAGGTCTGCGGCGATGCCGCCTAATTCGGTCAGCTTGCTCCGGCCGGTGGCATAGAGCACCGCCCCTGCACCCATGAAAAGCAGACCCTTGTACAGGATATGCGCGAAGGCGTGCGCGGTCGCACCATTGACGGCTACTTCCGTCCCCAGACCCACACCCGCAACCATATATCCGACCTGACTGACGATATGATAGGCGAGGACGCGCCGGATGTCGTTTTCGAGAAAAGCAAAGAAAACCCCGTAGAGCGCCATGACGGTTCCCGCTACGACTAAGATCTCCCAGCCCGCGAAGCCGCGAGCAAGGACGTAAACCGCGGCTTTCGTCGTGAAGGCGCTGAGGAAGACGCTGCCCGTAATGGTCGCCTCGGGATACGCGTCAACCAGCCATGTATGCAGCGGCGGAATCGCCGCGTTGAAGGCAAATCCAAACAGGATCAGCGCAGCCGCCCCTCCCGGTTGCAACGCATTGAATAGGAGCGATCCCGTTTGGTCGATATGCCAAAGTATTCCAGCCAACAAAACCATGCCGCCGAACAAATGCATTAGCAGGTAACGCATGCCGGCCCGCGACGAGCGCAGGTTGCGCGCCGACCAAATAAGCCACACCGAGGAAATCGCCATGATTTCCCAGAAGACGTAAAGAGTCAGCCAATCGCCGGCAAAGACCACCCCCAAAGCAGACCCGGCGTACAGCAGCGCGGCCACCTGCTGACCCAAATCTTTAACATGGAAACTATAGACTCCGCCGAGGAACGCGACCAATGTAAACACATAAGCGAAAGCGAGGCTTAGCCCGTCGACGCGGCTGACCACGAGATCGTACATGAGAAACTGTAAGATCACAGTGGTCCCCGATTCGAGACGGCTCAGAAGCATAAAGGCCGCGAGCGGGAAAACCAGAAACAGCGCCGAACGTATGGCGCGCGGGGTTAGCGGCAGTACCAACGCACCGAGAAGCAAAAGAGTCGCGGGTATGAGATTATTCATCTCGACCATCGTGATCATAATAGTCGTCAGGCCTTTGCAGCCAATAACTTCCCAAGCCCTTGGCGAAGACGATCAGAAGCAAACAGACAAAAAATCCGAACATCGAAAAAAATCCCGGCATCCGCGTCCACCAGCCCTGACCGTGTTGTGCGCCCGGCAGCAAGAGCTCCACTGCGACCGAGGCAACGAGAGCCGCCATCGCGATTATGATCTGTTTCGCGTTCATTTCACGGCGCCGCCCAGCACGCTCACAGCCGTCTCATTGGCAAGCCAAAAGAAGCGAAAAACACCGTCCGGGTAGATGCCCAACATGAGCGCGAGAACGGCGGTAATGACCAATGGAACGACCATCAACGGCGATGCTTCATCAAACTTTTTGAAGTCGCTGGAACGCTTGAAAAAAGCGCGCACGACGATGGGGAAAAGATAGCCGGCGTTCAGCAAACCGCTCAGGAGCAGAATGGAAACGAGCATCGGTTCCCCTGCGGCGATGGTACCCTGCGCGAGAAACCACTTGCTGACAAAACCACCCACCGGAGGAATACCGGCAAGCCCCACCGAAGCCAGCGCAAACGCACCCAGGGTGATCGGCATTTGCTTGCCGATCCCGTCGAGCTCGCTGATGTTTTCCCGATGGGTTTTTGCATAGATCGCCCCGGCGCAGAAAAAGAGCGTGATCTTCATCGCCGCGTGGGTAACGATATGAAACAACCCCCCGCGCCAGCTATTAGGTGTAATCAAGAGAATGCCCAAAATGATGTATGAGAGATGCCCAACCGTGGAATAAGCCAGCCTACGTTTCAAATTATCCTGAGCCATTGCCAACAGAGACGCGAGCAGTATGGTTGCCGCCGCGAGTCCGACAAGAAAGTGCGTCGCACGGATCTGCTGTAATAGCTCGGGACCAAAGACAAAACCGGCGACACGGGCCATGCCGAAAACTCCCGCCTTCACCACGGCTACCGCATGGAGCAACGCACTTACCGGCGTCGGCGCGACCATGGCCGATGGTAGCCAGCTATGAAGCGGCATCAAGCCCGCCTTGACGCCCACTCCGATGGTGAAAAGACACAATAGCATTGCAAGGCTTTTCCTATCGACCGAGGACGGCAACATTCCGCCGGGTCGGAAATCGAGTGATGCAGCCATGTTCTGTGTCCAAGCCACGGCTAACAGCAGCGCCGCTCCGCTGGTCAGCAGATAGACAAGGTACTTGCGCCCGGCGGCGATGGCTTCCGCCGTACCCTTGTGGATCACCAGCGGATAGGTAGCGATGGTCAGCGCTTCATAGAAAACCAGGAAGGTAAGCAAGTTGGCCGCGAACGCGATGGCGATGGTCGAAGAAAGACAGATGGCAAAGCTCGCGAAGTAACGCGTCTGTTGGTGTTCTGCCAGGCTGCGCATGTAGCCGATGGAGTATACGGAGGTAAGAATCCACAGCAGCGATGCCGATAACGCGAAACTCAGGCCCAACGGATCGACCCGGAGGGCCAGTGAAACACCAGGGGAGATGTCGAACAGCGTGATGGCTGGCGAACGGCCGCCAACGACATCGGGCAGCATGGAAAAGATGAGAGCAAATTTTAGCGCTGCCGCCGCAAGAGTCCACGCCTCGCGCAAATTGGGACGGCGCGTCGATAACACGATTAAAACCGCGCCGACAAGCGAGATGATAACGGCCAAGAGCGGCTTTAATGAGAAATAGGTATCCATGAGATCAAGTACGATTGTTCCGCCGTTTAGCTCTTGTACAAACGGACGGCGATAGGTTCCAAAACCTGCGTCACGATCACAGAATTTAACAAGCCGAACACCAAGATGCCGCCCGCCAACAAGAGAATGGGCGCCAGCATGCTCGCCGGCGGATCTAGGCGAGCCGGATCATTTTTCTCAGGCGGCTGAGTCTTGCCGTAAACATTTTCCAAGACTCGAAAGAAATAGGCGGCGTTAAGGAGACTGCTAAGAAGAATGACCGCGACAAACCAACCGTTGCCGATCTCGATGGCGCCCAGGAGAAGATACCATTTGCTGAAGAATCCTGCTGCCGGCGGAATGCCGATCATTGAGAGTGCGGCCACCGTGAAGGCGCCCATCGTCCACGGCATTCGTTTTCCCAGCCCGGTGAAGCGGGAGATTTCCACCCAACCGGTCCGATAACGGATGGCCCCGGCGACGAAGAATAGGCAACCCTTCATAAAGGCGTGATTAAGAATATGCAGCATGGCTCCCACCAGCCCCAGTGGGTGCCCCATGCCTACTCCGAGACCCACGTAGGCGATCTGACTCACACTGCTGTATGCGAGCATGCGCCGCAGATCATTTTGCGCGATGGCCATGACGGAACCGAAAACGATGCCCGCCGCGGCCAGCCAACCGACCGCGGGAAGTACCGGAAGTTCGTTCATCGAATAGTGCGGCGGGAAAACGTCGAGGAAAATACGGATCAGCACATAAGCCGCCACTTTTGTCATGATGGGCGGGATTAAGCCGCCCACCGCCGAAGGAGCGTAGGTGTAGGCATCGGGCAACCATAAATGAAGCGGAAAGAGCGCCATCTTAATAGCCATTGCCACGGCAATGAGTGTGGCTGCAGCCGCTACCGCTCGCGAGTCGTAGATGGCGGTCAGCCGCTGTGCGACGTCCGCCATATTTAACGAGCCGGTAGAAAAATAAAGAAATCCCACGCCGAGAACATAGAAACTTCCGGCCAAGCTACCAAGAATGAGATAACGGAAGGCGGCGACGGGAGCTCGTTTTTCGCCAATAGCGATCAGAGCGTAGGCGGAGAGCGAAGCGATCTCAAGAAACACGAAGAGATTGAACAAGTCTCCGGTAACGATCATGCCGCTCAGCCCGGCGAGCAGCAAAAGTCCGATCGCATGGGCAGTGACAAAACGATCCGGGGCTTCATGCCGTATGGAGAGGCGGAAATAGATCATCGCGACGAATCCAACAAAGGTTACGACGGACGCCATGAATGCGCCGAGGGGATCGACGACGTATTCAATCCCGATGGGCGGCGCCCACCCACCAAAGTGGTAGCGCATGGTCCCCGCTGAGAGCACCTTGTATAAGCTCGCAAGAGAGAAAAGCGCGGCAAGGCCGGATCCAGCCACCGCAATTCCGGCGGCGAAACTTTTGCGCAGCAAGCCAGCGAGTGGAACGAGAAAAGCGGCAAAAAGTAGCGATGCTGGAATAAGAAAGGGGAGATGGTTCACGGTGAGCTTTTCATCCGCTCCAGAAGCTTTTCCTCGTCGAGCACGTCGTAGCGTCTGTAAATAATGATCAACAGCGCGAGAGCAACTCCGGTCGTCGCTACGCTCACTACAATGGCGGTTAGGATCAGGACGTGGGGCAAGGGATTGACGTACTGAGCGGCGCTTGTACCCCAACGGGGATCCCATATCGGCACTGTTGCCCCCGGATGCGTCGCCCCCTGGATATAGAAGAGAAAAATCGCGGTTTGAAAAATGTTCAAGCCGATCAGCTTTTTTAACAGATTTCGTTTACCGATCATCCCGTATAGGCCGATGACGAGTAAAAGCGCTGTCATGAAATAGGTGAAGTTCTGAAAAAAAACCGTCAACATCAGTCCTCCCTTCCCAAGAGATGATCAAAAAGGGTGACCAAGGTGCCCCAGACCACCATGCTCACGCCAGTCTCGACGATGAGAATCCCTAGCGATCGAAGCTCCGGCGCGGAAAGCCCAGGTATCGGCAATCGCGAATAATCTAGAAACTCGCCCCCCAGGAGCATGGGCAATAGACCGGTAATGCCGTAAATTAGAATACCAATGGACGCCACGACCGAGACCGCCGTTGGCGAAAACCGGCTATGCTCTTCTTCCGCACCGAGAGAAAGCCGCAGCAGCATCATCGAAGCCGCGAGGATCACGCCTCCCTGAAATCCGCCGCCTGGACCATAGTGGCCGTGGGCAATCACGTACAAGGCAAAGACTTGAATGAACGGGACCAGGAACCTGGCGACCCCGTTGACGATGGGATTTTCGTATTCGCCTGTCATGAACTTGCACCGCTTCGGGGCCCACGGGGAAGAATCAAGATGACCGCCAAGCCGGCGGTGAGAATCACCACGGCTTCCCCCAGGGTGTCGTAGCCCCGGTAGTCCGCCAGTATCGAGGTCACGATATTGGGAGTGTGGGTTTGCGGCACGGATCCTTCAATGTACTCTGGAACGATATGGACTCTGGCCGGAGCCGCGGAATTTCCCGGTCTCGGCAAATCGCTTTCCGCGTACACGAACAAGGCGAAAAACGCGGACAATACAAGCCACATCAAGCCATTCAATCTTGCGATCTCCGTTCCATGACAAAAAGTGCAATTACAAACAAGACGCCGCTCACCCCGGCGCCAAGGGTCGCCTCCGTGAATGCCACGTCAAGCGCGCCCATTGAAACAAATAGAAGCGCCATAACGAAGCTGTAGCCGCTGAGAATCACCACCGCCGCCAGGAGATCGCGCAACGAAAGCGCAGTGATGGCTAAAAAAACCAGCACGATCAGCAGCCAAAACTCAACTTGCCAGATCATCGTTATGTCCTCTCTCGGCCGCCCGCCAGATTGTCATACCGGAGCGAAAAGCCGAGCGCATGAGCGCATGGGTGGCGGTCGGGTTGGTAATAAATATGATCCCAAGTATCAGCAGAATTTTGAGGCTCGTCAGATCCGCGCCATTGTATAGTGCCAACCCCACCAAAACGAGCATACTGCCGAGGGTTTCCGCTTTGCCCACCGCATGTGCGCGGCTATAAACATCGGGTAACCGAAGTAAACCGACGCAACTCACCAGGAGAAAAACGCCGCCGGCGACGATCAGTCCCACCACGAACCAATTCACGGGCGTCACTCCCGCCGCCGCTCAAAGTACTTGGCCAAGGCCACGACACTGATAAAGTTAAGCAGCGCATAGGTGAGCGCCAAATCGACAAACATGTCGACGCGGCCATAGACGAATCCGATGAGTACGATTGCCAGAACGGCGTTGGTGCCGATCAGCCCCGCTCCGATGGCGCGGTCGAAGACTGTCGGTCCGGCGGCGATCCGGTAAAGGCTGGCAACAAACAGCAGCGCGAGGAAAACCGTAAAGGCGACGAGAAAAGTATTCACTCTGAAAAATCTCGCGGCCGGTCGATCCAGCGTATCTCCGTCGTGGCTTCTTCTCGTTCGCCGAAAATCCGTTAGAGTTTGCTTTGCATCATCGCATCCACCAGGGCCACGGCCGCCTAGGGG
>JBBDNJ010000203.1:0-17338 GCA_040877705.1 Binatia bacterium
AGGAAGTCAGGGTCGCCGCCTAATCCCTTTACCCACTATTTGACAACGGCTCACTCTTCCAGAAACTTGAGGACTTGCCCTGAAAGATGACTGTCCATAGGTTTCTGGTTCTCAATATCGTATCGACCGATAAACTCGTCACCCTTGTAGATGTGCACGTGATAGGGCGGGTGATCTCCCGAATAAGTTTCAAAAATGTAACCACCTCGTTTCTTCCGGCCCACGTTCCATAGGTATCATAGTTGATACACCCAGACAACAACCCTAACAGTTGTGGAGAGGCAGTCGGCGCCGAAAGGGGATCAGCGAGAGGGGACCCATGCCGGGCAGGCGTTATCACATTTCGGCCTCAACGTGGCGCTTCAGTGTATGAGTTTCCCAAATTCAGAACTTAAAGCGCGAATCTCTGAGACCCCCCGCCAGCTTTCTTCCGTTGTTTTCTGCTTCAGCCGGGCGGTTTGTTGTCAATGCCTTTTATTGCTGGGATTTAAGGGCAAGATTCAAAATACGTTGCGTGAGTGTCTCATAGGACAGGCCGGCTTTAATCGCTGACTGGGCAAACTCGTCGGTCCTGTCGAGATTAGGATTGGGATTGGCTTCCAACACCACTACATCGTTCTCCGGCGTCAGACGCAGATCGATCCGGCCGTAGCCGCGAATCCGCAGCGCGCGGTACACCGCCTTGGAGATGCGCGCGATGCGTTGTTCGGTTCCGTTGGGCAGGGGATTGGCAAAAATGTTCTCGATGCCCCAGCGCTTGCGATAGCCCTTGTCCCACTTGGCTTTGAACGTCGAGAAGCGCGGTTGTCCGTCAGGCACTTCGGAGAAGACCACCTCACGCAGAGGAAAGACCTGCAAGCGATCGGTTCCGAGGATGCTCGCGTAAAGTTCCCGGCCCTCGATATATTCTTCCGCCAAGGCTTCCTGATTCATGCGTTCATGGATGAAGCGCACGCGCTCTTCGAAGGCAGTGTCGTCCTCGACGAATGAATCTTGAGAAATGCCGTAGGACGCTTCCTCTTTCAAAGGTTTGATGAAGAGTGGAAAGTTGAGCCGTTTCGGCCTGCGGATGGTCGCCCCCGGCGTGAAGATGGCGAAATTCGGGACGCGAATTCCGTGGTACGAAAGGATTTCCTTGGACATGCCCTTGTTCTTGCAGAGAGTCAGCCCCGTCGGGCTTGAACCGGTGTAGGGGACGTCCATCATTTCCAAAAGGCTGGCGACATTGCGATCGTGTTCCGACACCGCGTTAAAGTGCTCGGTGAGATTGAAAACCACATCGGGCGGGTGAGTTTTGATCTCATCGATGATCATTCCCGGCTCATCGAAAACACCGATGGTCCGCACGTCATGGCCGAGTTGGGTCAGCGCACCGATGATGTGGGCTTCAGCCGCCCAATCATCGGTCTTCAGTTCCTCGGTGAAGTCCTGGTTCGGCGGCGGTGTGCCCGCGGTGTCGAAGAGGACCAAAACTTTGTGTTTGCGTTTCGCCGCCGTCATTGCGCCTCACGTGACCTTGAATTTACCGGTCAAGCGGTAGTGCGATGCCAAAGTTGCCAGATACGCGCTGATCTCTACGCCGGCCGATTCGGCGCGCAGGCGTAGATCCAATTCCGCGCAACGCTGCGTCAGCGCGCGCAGCACGCGATTGAGCGTAAACTTGGGTTCGCCGGTCCAGGCGGAGACGGCATTCAAGATCATCTTGCTTGAACGTCTCAAGAATACCGCGGCGCGCTCGTTATTCGGCGCCGCGGCGGCATCGGCGAAAAGCTTCTTGAGATCGGCGTCAAAGAAGTCGGGAAAATCTTGCGCGTACAGGCGACGGCGGCGCCTGTAATAAGCTTCGAGGCGCGAGCGCAGCCGGGAGGCTTCGCTCATCTTTACTTTCGATAAGACCATGGGCGGTTGTCCGGCTAGTTTGTGCAGCAAAGCGTCCACGTACTCGAGCTTTTTCAATGCCGTCCAATCGCGGTATTGCTGTTTCCAGTCCACCCCCGGAGTCAGCCAGATGGCCACTGTCTCGGCGAAATCTTCTTCGGGGTGGCTCTGCGCGTACCATCCCTCGAGGTGACGGACAAATCGTTTACTGTACGGCCGGGCACGAAAGCTCTCGGAGTATTCCAACGACGGGGGACCAAAGATTTTTTGCCAGCGCCGGTCTTTGTCGATCAGATAAACGTGATTGAGCACGTGGCCCATCTCGTGGCGCAAGAGCCGCATGCACCACGCTTCCGTGCCACCTTCAACTTCCATCATCATGCGCTCTTCGAGTTTTTTGAGGCGCGGGTGAGCGAGATAAAACGGAATGGCAATGGTGGCTGAGCCTTCGGGGCAGAACCACTCATCGCCCAGATAACATAGCGGTTTAAACGAGACGTCTTTGGCGGCTAACTCATCGTGGAAAGTTTGAATGCGAGCTTCAAGTTCGCTGCCCTGGATTTTAAGTTTTAAGTCGCAGATACGCATCCCCAACAACTCGTCGTCGCTTTTGCCGGTGAGGTCCACAATGGAAGCCGGACTTGCAGCAGGCGCCGGGGGTTCTTTATGGTCTACGGTTTCCATCCGTGCCATTCTAGCAGAGAGCGCTAAAAGCGGCTACGCGGCAATTTTTACAACTTCGGAATTTTCAGCGTTTGGCTGATCATGGTACTGCCGTTGACGAAGAAAACCAGTGATAACGGATGCCAATGCAGAGAAGCAATTTCAATAACGCCAAGAGGCAAATGGTCGCCGATCCGGTCTCGATAAAAGCAGCCGGCGAGCAAAGCGACGAGAATCACGCTCGATGGAATCGGCGTTCCCTCAAAATACCGTACCTTGCCGCCGGAGTCGGCGAGCTCTGCGGCGTGACATTGTAGCGGGCTAGACGGCTGATTCCACAGCTGACAAAAAATATCAGAATCGCGACGTCGAAGGCTCCGTGCATGCCCAGACCATAGGCTAACACCGCGGGGGCCACGCCAAAACTGACGATGTCCGCCAAGGAGTCCAGTTCCTGACCGAAGACGGAGTTCTTGTGCCGCCGGCGCGCGACTTTGCCATCGGCGACGTCAAATACCAATGCCAGCGGAATGAGCGATAGCGACAGGACCACGCGCCAGTCTTCCGGCGAGCGCAAGTAGCTCATCATAGTCAGTATCGCAGCCGTCCCCGCCGCGCCATTGGCCAGTGTGAGCAGGTCCGCTGTTTGATAGCTCCGCAGCATGGAAAAGTGGGTCTGCCCGTCGGGTGAGTTTTTTTTTCGACATATACGACTTCGCTGTCGCTTTTATTCGGGCGAAACCTAGCATAGTCCATCGAGTTCGAGCGTTGATGGAACTCAACGGCTTGACCGGCTCGACTCTGCGGGTCGGTCAAAAATTAAGCGTGCTGCTCGAGAGCCTTCGCGGCACGTTCAGATAGCGCTTCGCAAATCTATTGGGTTCTTTGATCCATTGACAGGTAATCGCGCTTTTCCGCGCCGAGATAGACTTGTTTGGGACGCGCCAGTTTCTGGTCGGGATCGGTCAGCATTTCTTCCCATTGAGCGATCCAGCCGGATGTGCGGGGGATAGCGAACAGGACCGGGAACATGTCCATAGGCAAGCCCATCGATTGATAGATAAGGCCGGAGTAAATATCGACGTTAGGATAAAGTTTTCGTTTGATGAAGTAGTCGTCATCGAGAGCGATACGCTCGAGTTCCAAAGCAATATCGAGCAGATGATTGCGTCCTTTGACTTCGAAAACCTGGTCGGCGACCTGCTTTATGATTTTGGCGCGCGGGTCGTAATTCTTGTAGACCCGGTGCCCGAAACCCATCAGACGACCCTCGCCACCCTTAACCTTTTTGATAAACTCGGGGACATTGTCCTTGGAACCGATTCCCATCAGCATCCTAAGGACTGCTTCGTTGGCGCCGCCATGCAGAGGCCCATATAATGCTGCCGCTGCCGCGGCAACCGAAGAGTAGGGGTCGGACTGCGAGCTGGAGACACCGCGCATCGCATTGGTGCTGCAATTCTGTTCGTGATCCGCGTGCAGTATAAAAAGAACGTCGAGCGCTTTCTCGAGGATCGGGTGCGGTTTATATTTCAGCTCGGTCATCTTGAACAGCATATTGAGGAAGTTGCCCGTGTAGCTCAGATCGTTATCCGGATAAGAGTAAGGCAGTCCCAGACTGTGACGGTAGGCGAAAGCTGCCAATGTCGGCATTTTGCTGATCAACCGGTAGGTCTGCTCACGGCGTGACTTGGCATCAAAAATTTTCTTGGCGTCGGGATAGAAAGTCGACAGCGCCGCAACCGTGCTGACTAAGATCCCCATCGGATGGGCATCATGGTGGAAGCCGTCGATCAGTTTTTTAATATTCTCATGAATAATCGAGTGAATGGTTATGTTTTCAGTCCACTCCGCAAGCTGTGTTTTGTTCGGCAGTTCACCGTAAAGGATCAGATAAGCAGTTTCCAGGTAAGTGCTTTGCTCCGCCAATTGCTCGATGGAATAGCCGCGGTAGCGCAAAATACCCTTGTCACCGTCGATGAACGTAATCCTGCTTTGGCACGACGCGGTATTCATAAAACCGGGATCATAGCTGATCAGCCCGTCGTCGTCGAAAACTTTGATCTGGAACAGATCGGTGGCCTTGATCGCGCCGTTAGTTACGGCGATCTGGTATTTTTTGCCGGTCCGGTTGTCGATGATCGTCAAAGTGTCTGAAGCCATTGCATCTACCTTTCAATGATCACTTGCCTGCGTTACTCTCGTTAATTTGTAGACCATCCTCTATTGGCGGTCAAATCCGCTTTGAGAGACGTCGGTGTGAGTTGCCAAAGCATTTTCCAGAGCTTATTCTCATGTGAAAAACAGACGATTGTCGCCGGAGCGAACTCAACTCCGGTCCGATCCGGAACCCCGAAGCTCAGACAAGCGGCAAGACGACTCATGTGCGGCAAATGGCCGATCAGCATGATCGCTGTTGTCGACGTTTCGAGTTCCGCCTTTGCTAAAAGTGGGTCGTCGTCGGGCCTCAATCCCGCCAGTTCCCGCATTCCGTTAACGGGGCTGAGGATGTTACTAAAGACGCCCGCCGTTTGTTGTGCCCGCAAAATTCCCGAGTGAAAAATTTGACTGACTTGGACACCGCGAGCCGCGGCTGCCCGGGCCACGCGCTCGACGTCCCGCCTACCCGTTGGAGTCAAGGGGCGCCGGCTGCCGGCAGCTGCGGAAACCGATTCTCCATGGCGAACCAAGTAAAACTCCATCTCGTACTCTTACAACGTACCCGTTGCGACAGCAAAATCTAACCAGGAAGGGTCAGCTTTGCTAGACGTATGACTCAGGCGAGCAGGTCGTCATCATGATTGTAATCTACTATTGCAAAAAGCACATGTTGATATAATATGCCGAGATTCAACTTTCAATCTTGCTAGGCAACTTAGCTGCAGAACTGTGGTCGAGTTTCGTCAAGTCAACAAGTGGTTTGGATCGCTGCATGTTTTGAGAGACATTGATCTCAAAATCGATGCGGGAGAAGTCGTTGTGGTTTGCGGGCCGAGCGGCAGCGGCAAAAGCACTCTGCTACGGTGCATCAATCGGCTTGAAACGATTCAGTCCGGCGAGTTGGTGGTCGATGGACTGTCTTTGTCCGATCCCAAGTTCGATGCGGCAAAGCTGCGTGCCAATGTCGGCATGGTGTTTCAATCTTTTAATCTCTACCCCCACATGACTGTGCTACAAAACGTCATGCTGGCGCCGATCAAGGTCAAAGGGATGGCGCCGCGCGAAGCGGAGAAGACGGCCACGGATCTGCTTGATCGCGTCGGCATTCCGGATAAAGCAAACGGCTATCCAGCAAACCTATCCGGTGGCCAACAGCAGCGGGTCGCCATCGCTCGCGCGCTGGCCATGCGGCCCAAAATCATGCTTTTCGATGAGCCTACCTCGGCATTGGACCCCGAAATGATCAATGAGGTGTTGGAAGTCATGAGCGATCTGGCGCGGGAGGGCATGACTATGGTGGTGGTGACGCATGAAATGGGGTTTGCCCGGCGCGTCGCCAATCGAATCGCCTTTATGGACGAGGGGAGAGTGGTTGAGGAGGGCCAGCCGGATGGTTTCTTTACGGCGCCGCGATCGCCGCGGGCGCAACAATTTTTAAGCAAAATTCTTTCACATTGAGGAGAAAAGCATGAAACAAGTTTTACGGGTTCTGCTCATCACGGTTTTGCTCATTGGCATTAACGAATCGGCTCGAGCGCAAACCACGCTCGAAAAAATCGAGCGCACAGGGACGATCGTCATCGGCACCCGCACCGGCTCGCCACCCTTCGCCTATGTCAATAAAAACAATGAGTGGGTGGGCTTTTCCATCGATCTGGTGGAAAAGGCGATCGTGCCGGTGGTGGCAAAAAAAATCGGCAAATCGATCAAAGTCGAGAAGAAAGAGTCGGCGCCGCAAACGCGTATTCCACTGCTCACTTCCAACGCCGTCGATTTGATTGCCGAAACCATGACCGACACACAAGCACGCCGCGAGAGCGTAGATTTTAGCATTACGTATTTCGTCACCGGGGCGCAATTTCTAGTCAAGAAAGGCAGTCCCATCAATGGCATCAAGGCCGCCGCAGGCAAGCGTATTGCCGCTCAGCAGGGCTCGACTAACGCCCGCATTATTCGGGAACGTGTTCCGAGCGCGCGGCTGGTGGAGTTTCCCGATCAGCCGGCTGCCTTCCAGGCGCTCGTCCAGGGCCAAGTGCAAGCCTATACTAACGATGGCATTCAGCTGGCGGGACTTAAAGCTAAAGCGCCGAAACCCGATGAGTGGCTGGTGGTTGGAGAGTTTTATTCTTATGAGCCGTATGGAATGGCGACGAGAAAGAACGAGTCCGATTTTCGCCATCTGGTCAATGTCGGGTTGATGGACGCTATCGAAACGGGACGGTATTTCGAGATCTATGAAAAATGGTTCGGTAAAAAAGGCGAAGTGCCTTATCCGCTCAGCGCGGAAACCAAACGTTTCCTGCAGATGCAAGTGGTGCCCAAATGAGAGCTGGGCTGTCAGGTTTCGGGTGTCGGGCAAAAGAGCCGCAAGCAAGCATGCGGACAGGACTCTTTGAATCGAGTCGGCATATGCCTGTCTTTTCCCAATGAGCTATCAGTTCGACTGGAGCGTTCTATTGAGCGGACAGTCCGGAAGCTGGCTGCTCCAGGGGCTGATCACCACCTTGCAAATTTCCGCGCTGGCATGGTTGCTCGCTCTTATCCTCGGCATTTTCGCGGGCTCGTTTCGTACTCTGCCCATCGGTCCGCTCCGCTGGGCAGCTTCCTGCTATGTAGAGTTTTTTCGCAACGTACCTCTTCTGGTATGGATGTTTTTCTGGTATTTCGGCGTGCCGCCGCTACTGCCCCAAACCGTTCAGAATTGGCTGTTCGATCACGGCGCGGAATTTTGGGCCGGCATGTTCGCTTTGGGCGTATACCACGGCGCACGCTTTTCAGAAGTCATTCGCGCCGGTATTCAATCGATTCCCAGCAGCCAGTTTGAAGCCGCGGTTTCGACCGGCCTGACCATCGCGCAAACCTACCGCCTGGTCATTATTCCGATTGCGTTACGCCTGATTATTCCGCCGGCTACCAACGAGTCGTTGAGCCTGCTCAAGAACTCATCGGTGGCGTTGACGATAGGCGTCGCAGAGCTCACTTTCCAAACACGCCAGATCGAAACTTACACCGCCAAGGCGATCGAAGCACTGACGGCGGGAACGCTCATCTACCTCTTGCTCTGCCTGTGCATCGCCGCCCTCGTCTCTCGTCTTGAACGTCGTTTCGCCATTCCCGGCATGATCGTTCAGATGAGAGCGGAGTAACATTCCTAAATGGACTTTCAAGTCATCCTGAACAATTTTGGTTTTCTTTTTTTTCAGGGGTTTTTGGGTTTCGGTGATTTCGCCGGAGGAACCCTCCGCCTGGCGATACCGGCTATCGTCCTGGCCTTCCCGCTGGGAATCATCATCGGTCTTGGACGACTCGCTCAAGCGCGCTGGATACGCTTTCTGGCCACTCTCTATGTCGAATTTTTTCGCGGCGTGCCGCTCGTTATGGTGATTTTCTGGTTCTGGTTTATTATCCCCAATTTACTAGGAGTCTCGCTGCCTGAGTACGGCGTCGCGCTCACCGCCTTCGTCGTCTTTGAAGCGGCTTACGTCGGCGAAATTGTGCGGGCGGGCATTCAATCCGTCGCTCGCGGCCAGGTAGAAGCAGCGGCGGCAACAGGGCTCTCCCACACGCATACCCTGCGCCATATCGTCCTGCCCCAGGCGCTGCGCAATATGATTCCCGCTCTGGTGACACAATTTATTGTCCTGCTCAAAGACACGTCGCTGGCGTCGATCATTGGCTATATCGATCTGACCAAAGCCGCCCAGATCGTCAACAATCGCGAGATCCGCCCGTTTGAACTCTACCTCTTCATCGCGGTGGTCTATTGGCTGTGCAGTTACGGCATGTCGCGCTATGCGGGGTCACTGGAACGGCGCCTAAGCGCCGGGTGAAGCGCGGCACGAGTCCCTTAATGCCGCTCATTTATTTCGATTTGGTTCTGGGGTTGCGGGCAAAAGGCCGCCGTACAAGACAAATACCGACCGTTAGCGGCGACCTGACGGCATCCGCTCGCCTAGCCCATCGTCGAAACTTTTTCCGGGCGAATTTTATAGATCACCCGGACTTCGCCGGGACCGCGAAACGGGTATTGGTCCTTACCTAGATACTTTTTTGCCAAGGAATCGATATGAGCATCGGCGCCATCTTCAGTGATCTCGTCAACTTCGCCGCGCACGGCGAGATAGCGATAAGCATTATCCGGATCCTGAATGGCAAGGGCAACTTTCTTGTTGCGCCGCATGTTCTTATCTTTAATCCTCCCCTTGGCCGAATTGACTCGGAGATGATTGCCGTCGTAGTCGAACCAGACAGGCGTTACCTGCGGACTACCGTCCGGCATCACAGTGGCAAGATGAGCGTAGGCAACTTTTCCGAATACGTCTTTGAATTCTTCAGGAATTTTGGCTGCCATAATATGCCTCCCTGCGTAAAGTTCTTTAACAGAAATATCGCGACAGTTGTCCCAGATCGTCGATCAGAAAATCAGGCTTGGCGGTAACCAGGTCATTTTTGTTTCCCAGTCCATAGGTGACCCCGCATGTGACCACGCCGGCGCGCTGTCCAGCCTCGATATCCGTGTCACCATCGCCAATCATTACCGCATTGGGAGGCCGAATCTGAAACTGCCGGAGCACCGAACGAAGCAGGGCCGGATGAGGCTTCTTTTCGGGGCCGCTGTCACCGCCCAATATCGCGTCAAAGCGGTTTTCCACGCCTAAGCCGCGCAGCACTGCAACCGCAAGCCGATGCAGTTTGTTGGTGACTACCACGGTGCGCTTATGGCTGAAGTGATCGAGCGCGTCATCAACATGGGGATAGAGAACAGTCTTGTCGAGCAGATGATTCTCATAACGGTGGAGAAATACCCGCATCATTTCCTGAAAATGGCTCGGCGCCTCTTCAGGCAAAGTGTGTTTGAGGAGGTATTCTACACCGCGCCCGACGTGCGAATAGATTCGTCGCTCCGGCAAGGGTGCAAGTTCGAAATGCGCCCGCGTGTAATTCACCGCGTCCGCGAGATCGGGTCCGGTATCGGCCAATGTTCCATCCAGGTCAAACATGATCAGATCGACAGTTCGCTTCATCAATGTGGATTCTCTAATTGAAAAATAGACTGCCAATCCTGTCCTGTCAATTAAGCTTTTCTCGTTGCGTTGAAGATGGTATGGCTAGTGTCGCACGATCTCATCTATGAAAATTGCCTGGAGGTGACAATGAACGTGATGCGCTTTGTGAAAATTTTGGTCTGGGTTGCCCTGTTCTTTTCCGTGGTTCCCCCATTTGCCGCCGCTCAAAAAATAAATACGTCGTATATTTCCATCACTCCTGGTTCTTCTTCGGTCATCTGGGTAGCTAAAGAAACCCGACTTTTTGAAAAACATGGTTTAGATGCGACCGTGATTTTTATCTCCGGCAGCGTTCGCGGCATACAGGCTATCCTGGCGGGAGAGATTCCCATCGGCGAAGGAGGCGGTCCGGGATTAACCAGCGCGCGGCTAGCCAGCGGCGATGTTGTCGCCATCGCCGGCAACGTCAACGTGTTGCCGTATTACCTGGTTTCGCATCCAAGTATAAAGAAAGCCGAAGATCTGAAAGGGAAACTCGGTGGCACTCACATCGCCGGGACCACAGCCGAGTTCGCCGTCAAAATGGGGCTGAAGAAAATCGGCTTGGACCCGGCGAAAGATGTCAATTTGCGCGTTATCGGCGGCGCCATCGATCGCATGGTCGCCCTACAAAAAGGTATCGTTCAATTCACGGTCGTTACCGAGGCGGGCAAAGCGATGGCCGAGAAGCTCGGCTATCCCACCGTTGTCGATATGGCGACGTTGCAAATACCATTCCCTCAGAACGGTGTCTATACTTCAACCAAACTGATCCGCGACAATCCGGATATGGTGCGGCGTTATATGCGGGCTTATACCGAGGCAATCCACTTCTTCAAAACTCGTAAGGAAGACACGATCAGAATCATGAGCAAGTATTCCCGCCTGGACGATCGAAAATTATTGGACCAGTCCTGGGACTGGCACGCGAAATTTATTCCTGAGGCGCCTTACGCACCCGTTGAAGGCTATCAGCTCATTTTGCAGGACATGGCCGCCACCAACCCCAAAGCCGCGCAAGCGAACGCCAAAGAGCTGGTGGATGCGCGCTTTATCAAGGAGCTCGAAGACTCAGGATTTATCAAGAATCTTTATAAAAAATAAAGAACCGGAATATTTACAGAAACACGTGCCAGCGCTGCGCCGGCAATTCGAGGGCCGCCGGGTCGCCCATGGACAGTTCCGTGTCGCCATTGAGCTTAGCCAACAACGTCGTGCCATTGATTTCGACTTCAAGCAGCGCGGAATCACCCAAATAGTTTTTGCTGGTAACTTTTCCCAACACGTGAGCCGCAGTTTTATTGGCGGCGGGTGTGACCATGACATGCTCCGGACGAATCGCCAGGGTGATCGCCGCGCCGGTGGAAGCGCCATTGGGAAGAGGAATATGCAGCGTGCCCAAAGAAGATCCCACTTGTCCCGATCCAAGAACTGTTGCTTTGACAAAATTCATTTCGCCGACAAACTGCGCAACGAAAAGATTCACCGGCCGGGCATAGACTTCATTCGGTCGCGCTATCTGCAGGATCTCGCCGTGATTCATGACACACACTTGATCGCCCAGGCTGAGTGCTTCCGCCTGATCATGGGTAACATACAGAGTTGTAACTCCGATGGACTTTGTGATCTTGCGCAATTCTACGCGCATCTGCTCGCGCAAGCGCGCGTCCAGGTTGCTGAGCGGCTCGTCCATCAATAGTACCTTGGAGTCGGTTACCATGGCTCGCGCCATAGCGACGCGCTGCTGCTGCCCGCCGCTGAGATCGGTAGCAGGCCGGTCTTCCAGTCCATCGAGTTGAACTCGTTGCAGAGCGGCGCGCACCCTCTCCGTAACCATAGATTTCGCGACTCGTTTCTGGCCTTGAGTCAAAGGGAAAGCGACATTTTGGAAGACGTTCATGTGGGGCCAGATAGCATAGGACTGAAAAACCATGCCAATCTGTCGCTTTTCGGCGGGAACAAAGATCCGAGAACTGGGAGAATTGACCAGGCGTCCGCTGATTTCGATTTCGCCCCCATCGGGCCTCTCAAGTCCGGCGACGCATCGGAGGGTTGTGGTCTTACCGCAGCCGCTTGGACCCAGAAGAACGCAAAAATCACCTTCCGATACTTCCAGGTCGATATCCCGCAGGGCATTGACAACTCCCTGTTGAGCCTGAAAAGTTTTGCGAAGCTTTCGTATGCTAATCATCTTTCTTCACTGACAGACCGATGAAAAAGCCCCATCTGCTTCGTTGCGCTCGACCGCCTCGCTCCGACGTACTGGAGCGTACGCCTCCGCTCATCGGTTGCTCGCGCGCCTCGCATCTAGGATCTTTTTGATCGGTCTTTAAATCGCCTTTTGAATCGCCTTTTGAAACTCATTTAAACTGGATATCTTCAGTCTGGACGCCGGACCTGGATCGAGTTGCGAAACGCTACGAAGCCGAGCCGATCTCGTTAATGCGAGAGAGCGCGAAGCGCAAGGTGCCGACCACGATGGTTGCAAAGAGTATCAGGATTACCCCTAACGCCGACACCTGAGGAATCCAGCCGCTCCCCCAAAACTGCCAGACCACGGTGGAAATGACGATGTTGTTACGAGTGAGAAGGGTCAACGACATGGTCACCTCGCGATACGACAGCATGCCGATCCAAATCCAGCTATTGAGAACTCCAGCTGCGATGAGCGGCAAAATGATCTTTCCCAAAACCCGTGGCTGCGAAGCTCCGGAAACCCTGCCCGCCTCTTCCAGTTCGCGATGGACTTGAATCATGACGCTGTTGGTGGTTCGCGTGCCATACGCTATCCAGTTGATGGTATGCGCGAGAACGATAATGGCAACTGTGCCGTATAATGGAAAGTAGTCACGGTAGGCCAGTCCCAGGTAGGCCAGTCCCACCGCCATCAGAATCCCCGGGACGGCATGCGGAAGAAAAGCCAGCGTGTCCAAAAAACCGCGGAACGATACTTGTGTTCTAATCACGATCCACGAAACCAGCACGCTTAAAATCATGGTTACCGTGGGCACAGCAACCATGAGAATGAGGGTGTTGATGAACGGCCGGGGACCAACGTGAGTAGGAAGCTCGATATAGTGTTTAAGCGTTAACGACGATATCGCTTCCGCTGACGGTAGCTGCAAATAGGGCAGCAGCGAGGCCCACATCAGAACGGCAAATGGAATAAAAACTTCGATGGATAGATAGAGGAAAACAAAGCCAAGGGCGGCCCACTTCCATCGCCCTAGTGCGATCTCCCGGGGGCGGTATCCTCTTCCCGTAATGACCGTGTACTTTTTCCCTTGCTTGACTAAGCGAACGTACAGGAAGGCAAGCGCAAGCCCGACCACGAGCATGATCGCGCCATAAGCGCCCGCCATGCCATATTCCGGCAAGCCGGTCGAAGGGGTCGTGGAAGTAAAAATGAGCGAACTTAAAACGTGAATACGCGCCGGCAGGCCGATGATCGCGGGGACCTCGAAGACCGCAATAGCCGTCATGAACAAATACACCATGACCGCAGCGATAGCCGGCCAGGTAATTGGAATATTGATCTTCAAAAATGTTTTAAGCTTGCCGACCCCCGAAGTATAGGCCGCCTCTTCCAACGACGGGTCCATGGACCGGTAGGCCGCCGCCAGCATAAAAAAGGCGGCGGGTACGAAAGAGACGCCTTGCACAAACGCCATGCCGGTAATGCTGTACAAATTGAAGGGAGGATTGCTCAGGGCGAACAGCTCTTGCAACCATTTGTTGAGCAAACCGATCCGTGGACTGAGCAGCAATATCCAGGCAATGGTCCGCAGGAACACCGGGATGAGAATACCGATGGTGAGCAAAACGTAAATGGTCTTTTTGAACGGTATGTTCGTTCTCATGAGGATCCATACCAGTGGGACGGCGATCACAAGAGTGATGCAGACGCTGGAAACCGCAAAATAAAGCGTGTTCAGCAGAATTTCATAGGTTCGCGGAGTTAAGTAGACTTCGGTATAGTTTTCCAGCGTGAACGGAACATCTTCGCCCGGGAAGCCGGTGCGAAGGCTCATGAGAATGACCATCACAACCGGCAACCCGATTAAAATGCCTAAGAACCCTGAAAGACCTGCGGCGAACAACGATACTTTCTGGGGCATGAGACGGGCAAAGCTTTCCCAGCCACCCACTGTGGATTCGTTGCGCGATTCTACCTTCATATCCGGCTCCCTGTGCCGTTAGCGGCACGTGGACGTTTTCAATTAAAACCGAGGATCTTACCGATTTGCCGCGAGATCTTGTCAACCTTGGCGGCCTGGTCTTGTTTCATATAAACCACTTTTTTCCCCTGAACGAACTTGTAGGCGTCGGTTCCGGAAACGTATGCGGACGAATGACCGGTATGCTTTTTCCAGATGGTCTGAACTTCCGGCGAGGCCATGAAAATCACGAACAGATGGCCGACGTTTGGGTGCGGTGCGTTTTTCAGCACGCCGACGTGATACTCAGGCGAGATGACCGGCGAAACCTCTTCGGCGAAAGCCAAGGGCGCGCCGGATTTTTGCGATTCGTGGAGTTGGCTGTCCTGCAAAGTCGCCGAGACCAGTACTTCGCCTAAAATCAATCGTTGGGCCATTTCTCCCGCCCGGGTTAAGAGAGGTTTTTGGGCGGACAATTTCTTGACGAAATCTAAAGTCTTTTCGTCGCCCCATGGACCCGCTGCTAACCGGCCCCAGTGATGGGTTGAGTTGATGACGCCGAGTTTGCCCTTCCATTTTGGATCGAGAAGATCTTCCCATTTTTTGGGCACGTCTTTGGCCGCAACCAGCTTGCTGTTGTAGGTTGGCAGGGCGAACTGATTGGCGACGGAAATGGTGCTGGTATCGTATTCAACGCGGTTTTTGTCAACGCCGGCGCTCGCGTAGTCAAAGGGTTTATGCAACTTTCTGAGCCAGAGAGAGCCGTGGTGAGCGTCGGTGACGACCATGATGTCCCACTCCGGTGGTTGGCCCGAAGCCGACATGCCGACAATCTTCGCCGTGTCCCGGGTCATATTACCGGAAGGGCTAAAATTTAGTTTTATATTCAAACCGTACTTCTTGTTGAAACCCTCGGCAAGCGCTTGAGCGCCTTCGGGTCCCAGCGTAGAAGGACCGTAGAACTCGATGACACCCTCTTTCTTCGCACCGGCGATCAAGTCATCGATGGGCGCGGCAACGCCGGCACTTGCCGACGCAAGCATCGCCAGTAACCCCAGGCAAAAACTTGACAATCTTTTGAGTAAAATTTTCATCGTATTCCTCCTTTACTTAATTAGACGCTTCGCGATAGAAACTCTCGTCATAGTATTTATCCAAATCTTTCCCCATCAGGGGAGTGAGATTGAACTGGACTCGTAAATCGAGCACGCATTGTAATCCCGGTAAATTCAGTTCGCCGCTCGCCGGCAACTGCCGCAATCGATTCCCAGCCGCTTTCTCATCGATCTTTTCCGCCTCGGCGATCGCCTTGATCGCTGCACCGCGATTTTTCTCTTCGTGACACCAGCGCAATGCCTGATTCCATATGCGGAGATATTTCACTAAGACTTCGCGATGCGCAATGGCCCACGCCCGATTGACGCCGAACACTCCGCCGGGATAATTCGGCAGTACCTCGCGGTGATCGGCGAAGCGCACCATGCCGGCGGCAGCGGCCTTGGCATCCCACGGGGGATTGAGGATGCCGGCGAAAGTTTCGCCTCGCGCCATCGAATCGAGGCGTTGACCGGTGGACCCCAGAGGAACAAGTTCATAGCCACCGCGATCCATAATCAAATCGTGCTCCAGGACGATTCGACGTAACACCAGGGCGTATGCCGTATCCACCGCGTCAACGGCAAATTTCTTGCCGCGCAGGTCAGTCCAATTTTTGATTTCAGGCCGGACATGCATGGGGAGCAAAACACCTTGCGCCACCTGAGCGATAGCGACAATCTCCGCGTCTTCGCGTCCCGACCAACCGAGGACGTTGTCAAACGCCGTCGACACGATCGGCCACGAGCCTTTACCGAGCCCGCGCATTTGGTCCGTCGAGTTGGGTGTCACCCGCACCTCTACTTCCAGGCCGGCCGCTGCGAACAGTCCGTTTGCGCGACCCACGGCAAGCGCCGCGTCGACGTTAAAGACGTTTACGAGTATAGGGTCAGACATGAGAGATGCTCTGCTCCTTGTTCACCGGCTTTTGCATTGCCGAGGAGTTTTTTAACAGAATGCAATCAGCCAAACACGATCACTGAATCCTTGGTCCCGTGTATTCCAAGATATAGAGGCCGCCTGTGATTCGATCGGTCACGTAAATAAGCCCATCGGTATCGACGTAGAGGTCGTTGAACATCGGCGCTTTTTGCCCTTCGGGGGCTGGGGGAATAAAGAACCCGACTTCCTCGGGGCGATACTGGTTTCTGATATCGAAGATCCGCAGTCCGGCGTTGTAATAGGTGATGAAAATAATGTTTTCACTTTGAAACGAACCGGGCCGATTTTCGTGCGCGTTGTGCGGCCCGAAACGCAGGCCGCGTTTGCAAAAATCGCCTTGCGGCACCGGGCAGGTGCTGACGATGACCGGATTTCGTTCTTCCCGTATGTCGATCAACCAAACCCGCTTCTCGCCTTCATTGCAGTCGTATTTCACCGACTCATCCACGGCCACGACGAGCTTTCTTCCGGGCAGCGGCAACGTCGTATGCGCGTAGCCGCCAAACGGCGGGCTCCAGTCGATGTGACTGATCGGTTTCGGCTTGCTGATATCGGAGATGTCGAGAATGACCATACCCGCATCGACTAACGCAACGTAGGAACGATCGCCATGCGGAATCGCGCCGTGTACGTGGAAGTGCTCCCCTTCGAACGGCGTCCAGTCCGGTGGCGTGTCCTCGCCTTCTTGGGTCCCCGGAATCCACCATCGGCCCGCTTCCTTCGGATGGGACGGGTCGGAAAGATCGGCGATCAGATAAGCGCGCTCTTTGATGCCTGGTAACATGGCGCCGACGTGAGCGTATTTGCCGTCGGTGAACCACATGCGGTGCACGCCTTTGCCGGGCAGCTTCATATAACCGATCTCGCGCGGTTCAGTGGGATTGGCAATATTATAGATGCGAATGCCAGCTTCGTTGGGCGTGCTGGCGGCGAGATTTTTATCGAAATAGGGCCGCTCTTGATTCTGAATCAAAATATCGCCGGCGATCTGGACCTTGTGCGCATGGGTATTGGCCGGATGCGGCATTTGGCGCACCACTCTCGGCTCGGCCGGATCCGATGCATCAACGATACTGAGCGCCATCGGCGAAGTTCCGAGATGGGCTACGTAGACATAGCGGCCGTTCTTGAGCAACTGCATGCCGTCGCCATGACCGTTCAAGTCATGGTGGCCAACCAAACGTACATTCCAACTTTCACTTTTGGCCTGGATATCCTTGACGTTCATATCAAACTCGGCCTTTCATGGAAAATATTAATAGTTCAGGAATCATGCACCGCGCCTGGAACTGATATACTTCCAAAGTGGGAATGTCAACGACCTGCAGACTATTGGCCTGTACTTTTTTATATGTTAAGAGCCGCATGGTTGGATCTTTTCACCGGCTATACGAAAAC
>JBBDNJ010000204.1:0-17324 GCA_040877705.1 Binatia bacterium
GATGGAACGCGTCGAACGAGGCGGCATCGATGCTCGCGCGTAAGACCCGTACAGTCTCCTTGCCGGTATATTGCGTCAGATCGATGGCTTCAGGAGAGGCGGTGAAGTCTTTCCAGCCGGTTTGCCAAAATTTCAGCCCGGGTTTGGGGCTAATGGAAATCTTGTCGATGGTAATGACCAGTTTAGAAAAATCGCCGATGGCGTCGCGGTGGTCCTTGATGCGAACTTCGAAGATGCCTTGGTCGCGCTGGGCGGTTTGGGCAGGCATAACCAGAAAAGCAAGCAACAAAAGCGCCGTGAAAAGATAACGGCCCGATCTCATCATCGCGGCGTCGATGAACTGAGCCGTGCGATGTCCTTGAGGATTTCTTTCTCCTGCCATTTGTCGCCGTAATAATCGACGCGCCGAACCCCGCGCGGATCGATGAGTGTGGTCAGATTGGTATGCTGAACTTGACCGTTGTTAAGCTCTTTCACGGTGACGCCGAAGTTTTTCCACACCTCGGCAAGCTCTTTGCGCCCGCCGGTGAGGAAATGCCAGCGCCGAAGATCTACATTGAACGCCTGAGCATAGGCTTTCATCTGTGCCGGAGTGTCTCGCGCCGGGTCGGTAGTGATGGTCAAAAGCAGGTAATCATCGCGTCTTTCCTGCTCTAATTCCCGCTGGATCGATGCCAACTTCGCGGTAAAAAGCGGGCAGACGTCGGGGCAGGTGGTGTAGACAAATGTGACCAAGACAAATTTTCCGGCGGCTGGGTTGAAGCGAAACTTGGCGCCGGACTGGTTGATGAGGGTAAAACTCGGCGCGGGCGTGCTCGATTCTCGGCGGCCGATCTCATCTTTTTTAGGCGGAATCGGGATGTGCGAAAAGACCGGGCCAGCCACGAGACTGACGACCACCAACGGCGCGGCAAACCAGAGACTAATGCGCGACTTGAAACTCATAGGTAACATTTAATTCTTTCGTGCCTTCGGGAAGGTCGCCGCGCACCATATAGGTGGTAGAGAACTCCGATTCCTGGCCGGGACCCAGTTGCACTGGGAGCAGTAAGGCGCACTCGACGATATCAAGATGGCGCCTGAGCTCCTCGGGTTCGATGTGGTGGATAATCCGCGTCGAAATAGCCTCGCCGGTTCGATTCTTGACCCGATAGGCGATGGTAAAAAGTTCGTTGGGTCGGATGGTGGTTTCCTCATTGACCGGTACGGCGTGGAGCGCTGCCGTCGACGGCAGCACCGCGCTGTAGCTCACCCTGACGCCGGCCGCCCAGTCGAAATAAACCTGCCAGCTTCCGCCTTCCTTGATCAAAGTAAACTCTTCTTCACCCTCAATTGTCCTGATTTGCCCTGCACGTTGCATTTTATCGAGAGTCGCTAAAATGTTTCGCTGCTCGGACGGCGGTAAGGCGTTCAGCCGATCTTCGTCCCAGTCCAATACGATCGAAGACAAACTATTGGCGTCGGGATACTTAACATCGACTTTGATGCGAGTCTCGCCATCTTCCGTGACGGCCTCCAACGGCCGTATCTCGATGAACTCCGACAGCTTACGCGTAACATCCAGTGAAAAACCGTTAAACGGTCCTTTCTCCCGAACGTAAACAGCCTCGGTTTTAAGCTGCCGGTCGCGCAAGGAGATAAACCGGTAGGCCTTTTTAAAGTCGCGCGCATACGCGCTTTTGATATAAGTTTTAACGGTGTCAAACGGCGCCGTTTCGGCGCTACGCTGCGCAAATCTAAATAAAAAAATGGCCGGCAGAACAAGTATGAACACCGCCGAAAGCGCGAGAAACCAACTTGGCATTCGTGAATTCATCGTTTGGATCGGCATATTCCAGAATATTTATTGCCGGAGCGCTGAATTCGCCATTCGTCCCGGTAATCCAATTACCCGCGCCATCGAGAGAAATCGAATGGGCGGGCAATTGAATCACATGTACCAAACCCGTGTTTTGGCATTAGCGCCCTTTGGCTGGAATCGTCCAAAGATAGATGGTGCGGCCGTTGACCCGCTCGACTTTATCAGGTTTCCATTCGCCCATGTCGAAGGCGTGAGAGACTACCCGGGATCCTGGCTTGAGCTGTTTCAAAAGATTTGGTTTGAGCTTCAAGTTTACGTCCGGCAATAGGTACATGGTGACTACGGTGGCCGGCGAGAGATCCACCGTCAAAATGTCCTGTTGTTTAATCTCCGCCAACTTCTCCACTCCGGCTTTGCGGATATTTTCCCGCGACTCTTTCACGAGATCGCCGTCGACGTCGAAGCCAACCGCGCGCGCGCCCTTTTTGGCGGCGGTGATGACAATCCTGCCGTCGCCGGAGCCAAGGTCGTAGACAACGTCGCCCTTCTTTACCCTGCCCAACTCGATCATCTTATCGACGACCTCCTGCGGCGTCGGCACGAAAGGGACGATTTTTTTGGATTCCAAGTCCTGAGCGTGGGCAACACCCGTGGGTACTGACAAACGACCATGCTGAAAGAATGACGCCGTAAACATAACGGCAACTGCAACTAAGCCATAAATAGAATGACGGTTCAAAGGTCTCATCTTTATTGCCTCCCTTTAATGTTATAGACGACCGAATGATCCATAGCAGAACAATTAACCACAAAATATCTCCTGTCGCCAGCATCGAATGTCGATGCATCAGCGACCGTTTTCGTTCAATGCCCGCATGTCTTTTAGCAGATGATCGGACTGCCATTTCGATCCAAAATAATTGATCCTGCGCGCGCCCTGCGCGTCGATGAGTGTCGTCAAACTGGAGTGTTGTACCAGTCCACGCCCTTTTCTGATGACTTTGACGCCGAACGCTTGCCACACTTCTTTCATTTGTGACTCATTGCCTGTCAGAAAAGCCCAGTTTTGCAAGTCTGCGTCGAAGCGCTGCGCATACGCTTTCAAGACCTTCGGCGAATCGATCTCCGGATCGGTGGTAATGCTCACGAGAAAAAAATCCTGCCGCGACGGGATATTGAGAGCTCGCTGAAGGCGGGCAAATTCCACCGTGAATAGCGGGCATACGTCAGAGCAAGTCGTATAAATAAAGTTTATGGCGACGACTTTCCCGTGCAGCCGATTCTCGGAAATAAAGGATTTGCCGTCTTGATCGATAAGCGTGAATCGAGGCGCCTTGATGTTGACGGCGACCCGACGGGCGGGGTCTGTTTTTGCCGGACTTGGCACATGCGCTGCCAGTGACCCTGGCAGCCATGCGACGAGAACGACGACAAGCGCTCCAAAGCGGCTATTTTTTAATTTCGAACGCATAGGTGAGTGTGAGCTGTCTGACGCTTTTCCGAGTTGCTTCGCCCAATAAGTACGCCATGGAGAACTCTTGCTCTATTCCCGGTTCAAGCGCCACCGGCCGCGAAAGACCGCACTCGATCATCTCCATGTCGTCGGCGGCTTCTCGCGGCTCGATCCTATGGTTAAGAGTCATAACGATGGATTGTTTGCCGCGGTTTCTTATTTTCAAATTGATCTGGAAAGGTTCTTCGCCTCTGGTAATGATTTCCTTTTGGGAAAGTTTGACATCGATTTCGGATTTCTCCGGCAGGGAAGTCTGGATTTTCACCCTCGTTCCAGCGGCCCAATCCTGAAAGATTTTCCAGGCGCTTCCTTCTCTCACGAGCTCAAAGTTTTCCTGACCCGCAAGCATAACGAGCGTTCCGTCTCGTTTGCGCGCATCCAGCCTATCGAGCAATTGCTTTTGCTCCGCCGGCGAAAGCGAATTGAGCTTTTCTGAATCCCAATCAGATACCAGACCTGAAAGATCTTCGGCAGCGGGAACGGAGTAGGCAACTTTGACTTTGGCGCGATCGGCATCCGCAGTTTGCTCGATGACTTGTAGCTCCATGAAATCGGCGAGCTTTCTGGCCACTTCAAGCGTAAAGCCAGTGAAGGCGCCCTGTGCCTGAACATAACTCGTTTCATCCCGCACTCTCCGATCGGCGGCTGAGATAAAACGGTAGGCCTCTCGGTATTCGCGCGCATAGGTCGCCCTGAGGTAGGACCGAACCACCGGGAAAGCGTTATCTCTAAGTCCGCTGCGGTCGCCGGTCAACAAATAAACGCCAGCCAGCGCTAACGGAGCAGCGAGAGCGGTCGCCCATAGAATGGTCTTGCGCCAGAACATGGAATGTATACTACCGATGAAAACGTCAAGTTCATAGAACTGTCTTTTCCGGCCTCCCGAACCGGATTCACAATGTCTACTTAACGGTGAACGGAACCTTGTCCGTGGCGTTCAGCTCGCTTTTGTGATCTTCTGCGACTACGCGTAATTCCAGCACATGTTTGCCGGGTTTAAGCCCCGTGAGCGTGCCTTTTTCGCTGTTAAACATGCCCATCAATTCGCCGTTTACATAGGCGTGCACATGATGGCCCCGTTTCCCTTTAATCAGGCTAAACTGCAGCGGAATTTGATCGCTGTGAAAAATCTGCTCCTTCTTCGGAGATGTTATTTTTACGCTCGCCCCATCCGCGGGTAATAATTTTCTTACGCGCACTTTATCGGCGTGGTTTGAATGTCCATGCGCGCCGGAGTGACCCGATTGAACGCAAATAACCCATCGCTCCGGGAAAAATTAGCGCCGCTGGCGGTGTTAATAGCGAGCGCCGCCAGGATGATGTAATTCGGTCGTTTCATCGTCATCTCCTTCAAAATCTATTACAGCAAAAGAGGTATATTTTCCGCTACGCTTGGTCAACGGGTGCAAGCCAGCGTAGGATCACCAAGACAACCCAGCCTAGGTAAGCCAAAGAGCTCTAACGGCTACGGCTCTTCTCGAAATCAATTGAGCGGTGGAGACTTCAGGCCCCGGCCTCGCAAAAGCATATTAGACTCCAAAATAATGAACAGCGCTGCCGAAGTCAGCACGATAGTGGCCGCCGAAGAGATGTCTAGATAAAAACTGAGATACATGCCGACGGCACTGCAAAAGACGCCAATCAAAGGCGAAATGATCAAGAGGGTTTGAAATCGCTTGGTCATATAGCGTCCGATGACGGGCGGAATCACCATCGCGGCGGCGACCAGGGTAACGCCCAGGATTTGTGTCGAGGCAAGCACCGTAATCGCCAGCAGGAGAACGAAAAGTAGATCAGTCCGCCCGGTGGCGATGCCGTAGGCGGAGGCCACTTCGGGATCGAAGGTTAAAAAGAGAAGCTGCCGGCGCATGATCAACAGCGCCACGAATACCACGAGGGAGATTACAGTGACGATCCACAGGTCTGCCGCTGTGATTCCCAGGATGTTGCCGAAAAGGGCGGCTTCGATGTTACGGGTAAAAGTCCGATACGTAGAGACGATCGCCACGCCGAGTGCGAAACTGGAAGTCGTCACCACGCCGATGGCGGCATCGGCGCCGACCCAGCGCCGGTGGCTGATCCGGTGAATCAAATATGCGGCGATGAGCGACCACAGACCTGCGCCGATGAAAAAATTGATATTGACAACGTAGCTTAGCACCGCGCCGCCGAAGAGCGCATGGGACAGGCCATGGCCGATATAGCTCATGCGCCTCAGCACGACATAAACGCCGATGAAGCCGCAAAGAGCACCGATAAGCACAGCCGCAATGAAGCCGTTGCGAAAAAACTCATACTCAAAGGGAACTAACAAAGCCATTGAAGTTCAAATCGTTCAAGCAGTTCAAGCAGTTCAAACCGTTGTTAAGCAAAACGTCCGAACGGTTCAATATGTCTAATCGGGGTTTGACGATTTGAACGGCTGGAACGTTTTGAACGTGTCATAGATTAAGTGTGCGGCGCGTGCGGGCGCTCGCCGATCATGACCATGCCGTCGTGATGGAAAACCACCATCTCGCCGCGATAGGTATCTTTGAGCACGCCGGCATTAAAAACCTGGTGCGGCCGGCCCTGGGCGATCAGACGCCGGTTGAGGCAGACGGCCCAGGGAAGATGGGCGGCCACCCAGTTCAAATCGTGAGCCGTAATGACGATCGCGACGCCGCTGTGATTGATCTCATGGAGGAAATGAATCACGTCATCGCGCGAGCGGATATCGAGCCCGGAAGTCGGCTCGTCGAGCAGGATCAATCTCGGATCGCCCAAAAGCGCGCGCCCAAGGAATACAGCTTGCTGCTGCCCGCCGGAAAGCTCCCGGATATGGCGATTGCCCAGCCCGGTTAGATTCAGTCGCGCCATGACATCCTCGAGTTTCTTTTTTTCCTCGGGGTTGGAACCGCGAAACCAACGGTTCTTGTGAAAGAACCCCATGGAAATGACTTCCTCGACGGTGATCGGGAAGTTCCAATCGATGGTTTCCAACTGCGGCACATAGCCGATCCGTTCCAACGAAGACTTTCGCAGCTTCTCGCCGCGCATAAGAATTTCACCCCGGGTCACAGGGACCATTTTCAAAATCGTCCGCAGCAGTGTGGTTTTTCCGCCACCATTAGGCCCGACGATGGCCATGAATTGGCCCGGCCAGACTTTCAATGACACGTCCTGCAAAGCAGGCGTATCGCCGTAGTTGGCGACTACTTCACACAGTTCGATGAGCGGCACTCCAGTGAATTCAGCGGAAGGATGTTCTTCAACTCCAGGCGGATGAAGACTGCCGGTGTGATCGCCGGGTCGATGATCGTGCGCGTCAACCATTTGTGATTTTGCCCTCCTGCAGAGATCAGTTTGTTCTCCGGTAGTCCGCGGGTGAGCCTGCTACGGGAGCCGGGTCGACTTTCTTTAACGCCGCGCCGGAGCCGCTCAAGGCTTCGAACATGACGGTCAAGTTCTCGATCATCATGCCGATATAGGAATGCTGCGGATCGCCAGATTTACCCGGCAGCTCGTCATCCCTGAGTTTGTCTATATAGCGGGTTTTCCCTTCGCGCGCGATCTGTTCCAAAACCGGGCTCGGAAAAACTTCGGAGCCAAAGACCGCCGGTACTTTTTCTTTCCTGATCTGATCGATCAGCCTCTTGACTTCCCGCGGGCTGGGCTCCGAAAAATTCGATGGCTGGACGGCTCCGATAATCTGAAAACCGTAGCGGCGGGCGAAATAGGGCCACGAATCGTGATAAGTCAGCAAGCGCCGGTTGGCCTCGGGCACTGTTTGAACCGATTCCTGGATCGCCTGATCGAGCATCTCGAGCCTCTTCAAGAACGCGTCCGCGTTTTTTTCGTAGATGCTTTTGTTGTCGGGGTCGAGCCGGATCAGCTCGTCGCGAATCAGTTCGGCATATCGCATCGCGTGTTGAGGATCGAGCCAAAGGTGCGGATTCGGATGGCCATGGTCCTTGGGAAAACTGAAGTCATAAATGTATTCCCTTTCGCTGATCGTCTTATCTCCGAGCCGCAGCAACGCCGCGCCTTGTTTCATATTGGCGCGCGCGAGATTCATTGTCGGGATTTCGAGGTCGAGGCCGTTGACGATGAGCAGGTCCGCCCCCGCAAGAATTTTGATGTCTGAAGGCACGGGCTCAAATGTGTGGGAATTAATTCCCTCGGGAATGATTCCTGTAAGACGAATTTTATTGCCGGCGACGTTCTCCACCATGCTGGTGATTGGCGCCACTGTGGTAACGACATTGAGCTTCTTCTCGGTTTTAACGGCTTGTTTATCTTCCCGCCGCTCGCAGCCAGTGATAAAGAACCCGATGGCCAAGACGATCGACCACGCCAAGATGCCTTTGAATTTCATTTCTTGTCCCTCTCTATTTCTTGAGCCGAAAGCGGTAAATGTAGGTAAACTCAGCAGGGACCTTCTTGCCATCCTTGTGCGCAGGCTCGAAGCGGGCTTGTTTTACCGCCTTCAGGGCTTCTTCGTCGAAACCCGCGCCGCCGCTCTTGACGATTTCGGTTCGGGTTACTTTTCCTTTAGTGTCCACTTCGATTCGCAGTGTAACGTCGCCCTCGAGTCCCATGCGTAAAGCCATGGGAGGATATGATGCCCGAACGGTCTGTAGCGGTGTCGCTTCTCGATTGGTCCGGAGCGGCGTCGTCGGTACCGGAAGTCCGGGCGCTCCGGAACCCCGGCCTAACCCAGAAACAGCCGTACCGCCGCCTCCACCTGACGTACCTGCTCCGGGCACCATACCGACATCCCCTTTACCAAAAAGATTGCCCGCCCCGGCCTCGTTCCCGCCGCCTTCGACCGGAGCGGTCGGAGACAAGGGTGCCGGACGAGCCGGTAAGGTGGTGGTGTGAGGCTCAGACGGTTTCGCGGGTTCGTCTTTTAGAGGTGATGTACGCGGTGGCAGGGCCGGTTCCTCGACGGGAGCTTTCTTGATCACCGGTTTCGGCTTTTCGATGGGCTGCGGTCTTTCGCGTTTTTCTACCTTAGGTTTAGGCGGAGGTGGAGATGACGGTTTCGTGCTCGCGACTGGTTTTTCTTCTTCTCGGAGAGGTGTTTCCGGCTTTGCTCGCTGCAGATCGACGAGCCCGATCGGAACTAAATCCTGTGACGCGGGAGTGCGGTTGTTCGTAATCAATACTGGCGTCAACAATACGGCGACCGCGTGAATCAAACATGAGGCGATCAGGGATGTAATCAGGAATGAATCATTTTCCGGATTCATGATTTCGGCTTCACGGCAATCGCCATCCTTGCCACGCCCGCCTGCCTGGCCTCATCCAAGATTTCCACCACTTGTCCGTGATCGACCTTATCGTCGGCATTGATGATGACTAGAAGTTCAGGGGTCTGTTGGAGACGCTGCGCCAGGAGGCGACGGATTTCTTGTCGGGCGACTTCTTGTTTGTCTATAAAAACTTTGCCGTCCTCGGTCAAGGTGACAGCGGCACTCTCGCTGAGCGCCTGCTGCCCTGAGGCGGCTTTAGGAAGATTGACGGGCATGCCTCGGTAATTGGCCATCGAGAGCGTAGAGATCATGAAAAAAACCAACAGAAAGAAAATCGTGTCGATCATTGGGATGATTTCGATCCGCGCCTTTTTGAATTGTCGCCGAGGCAGTCGCATTATTCTTGGCCCTGAGGGGATGACAACAGTAACTCGAGTCGTGAGGCAAAGTACTCGATCTCTTCCATCTCTCGCTCTGCTTTGTGGGTAAAATAATTGTAGGGAATCAGCGTCAGAATCGCGATCAGAAGCCCTGTGGCGGGCGCGATTAACGCTTCCGCTACTCCGCCGGTTACCGCATACGGCTGCCCGATACCCGCTTCGGACATGATATCAAACGAACCGATCATTCCCACCACCGTCCCCAATAAACCTAAAAGAGGCGCCAGCGTAATAATGGTATCGAGTATGCTCAATCGTTTCTTGAGAATCGGGACTTCAGCTTGTGCTGCAACTTCGAGGGCCTTGGTGAAAGAAGACTCACGATGCTTAAGACCGGCGCCGAGCACCCGAGCGACAGGCAGTTGAGAGTTTCGGGCGAGATCAACGGCCTTCGCGAACTCACGGCATGCGACGGTTTGAAGCAGATCTTCGATGGTTTGACGTGAGCCGATTTTTCGCCAAAAGAGAAAGCGTTCGATGGTGATCGCGAGCCCGATCACGGAACACGCCAGCAATGGGACCATGACCGGTCCGCCTTTGATAATTAGATCGACAAGCTGAAACATCGAAAGTTTTCTCTTTCCCCGAATCGCTAAATTCCGTCTTTTAATTTTTCATCGGCTCGTTCTTGCTTGCCAGAGGTGAATTGTAAAGCCAGCTTTTACCGTAAAAGGATCTCCCGGCGTAAAGTGCGAGTCGAGCACCCCTTCCACGGGTTCCGCCAGCGAACGGCGCGATTCGAAGAAGGTTTCCGCCGAGCGCCATTTAGTGTTGGCGAGATTTTCAAACGAGACGAAGACTTCATAGCGTTGCCAAACGTACTTGAGCAACAGATCGAAAATGGTGTACGCCCGGGTTTTCAAACTGGTATCTTCGGTGCCGTAACGCGGGCCGACGTGGCGCATTTGAAAGCGGCCCTGAATTCCCGAATCGTGTCGTGCCGTAAGACCGCTGAAGGTTGTGAGCCGCGGCGCAAGCGGCACATGGCCGCCGGAATCGACCAATCTCGCCCAGGTGTAGGAAAAGTCCAGGTCGTAAGATAGCCAGGGCAGAATATCGTAGCGGATTTCAGTTTCTACTCCTTGGCGCCTGCTTCTTCCGCCGGGCTCGAAAGTCCCCGCGTCACCGACGAATGTCAATTCGCTTTCCAGGTGCGCGCGCCAATAGGCCAGGCTGAAATCGACTTTGTCCAGGAACCTGGAGCGAAAACCCAATTCTCCGCCGAGATAACGAGGAATCTTCTCGTCAGGATCCTGAACGATGACGCGAGCGTCGTTGCTATGGAAGCCGCCGCCGAAATTAACAAAAAAATTGGTTGTCTTGGCAAAGTTGTTGTCTTGGAACGGCGTGAAAATAAAATTCACTTTCGGATTGACGATGGAATCCGAAGCGTTGCCGGAGATGGGATTGATGACGGTGGCCGGATCGCCTTTTTGAGCCACGTTGAACCAGAAATTATCGAGCCGGACGCCGAACTGGGCGCGCAACCAATCCGTGGGTCTAATCTCCTGCTGGGCAAACCAGCCGAGGTTGGTTTGCTCGATGTCGTTGTTGCTCACGGTTTCGCGGCGCGCCCGATTGGTCTGGTTGAAAAGAGCGACCCGGGCGTGATCGAAGCGGCTTTGAAAACCGACCAACGTTTCCATCGGCATGCCCCACAGCCGATAGTTGCGCCGGTAGTCGATATTGTTGCCGATTAAAAAACGCTTATCGTTTTGCTCGATGCCGTCTCCTTCAACGGGAAAGTTCAGCAAGAAAGTGAAGTTCGACCAGAGTTGCAGGCGATACCACGAGGCCCAGGTTTGCGCTCTGAACGATTGGTTTGCATCGGCGTAATTATAGACAAAGCTTAAATTCTGCCGCTCCGATTTGCCGCCTTCACTCGGATCCAGGGTGCCGAACCGTCCGAGCGTACCTTCGCGGACGGCGCGAGCGGGTATCTGGCCGGACGCGTCCCAGGCGGTTTTAAAGAATGTCCCGAGGAAACTCAGGTTGGAAGCGGGCGTGGAGAACAAAGTGAACTTGGAAAAGACGTTATAACGATTGTAGTTGTTCTCGCTCTTGAAAGCTCCGTCGTTATGATACGCTTCGAATGCCAGGTACGGCATTAAGGGAGTTCCTTCCGGCGGTGACAGAATGCCGACATAACGCTGGGTGTTGTAGCTGCCGCCAGCGATGCTGAAAGAAGAATCTTTGTCGCGCCTTTTGGTAATGATGTTCATCGCTCCCGAGGTTGCGAAGTCGCCGAGATGGGCGAAATAGGGGCCCTTGTATATTTCGACGCGGTCGATAGTTTCCGGTATCAGCCAATGAAGATCGGCATACCCTTGTCCGCGTGCATGGCTCACCATGTTGACCGGAATGCCATCGATGAAGACAGCGACGTCGGTGCCATGATCGGAATCAAAGCCACGGAAGAGGATCTGATCCGCCTTGCCACCGCCGTGATGCTGGCCGATAACCAATCCCGGCGTTAGCCGAAGCACGTCGCTCGGTGTGTTCGAGGGGCGAAGTTCCAGATCTTTTGCCCACCGAGTTTGCTCCGTGGCCGCCGACGTGGGCTGTTGCCCCCATACATACTCTTCAACGGCTTCAGCGCCGTGAGCGACAGGTTGAGCGACGATTAGTAAGAGCCCGCTTGCGCCAAAAAGCCAAATCCATAACCAGAGCATTTATGATCCTACCGATGTGTTACTGGTTGAGATACGTGTGATCCGGAAGCCGAAATTTTGTTAAATTAGAAACCAATGCTGGACGCTCTCGGCTCCTGCCCACGGATAGAAAATTACATGATTCTAAAAATCGTGTTACCGGGACGTAAAAAAAATTAGTGCTTCATTTCGGGTGTCGTGGTTACCAATTTGCCGTTTTGTACGCCTTTTGTGGCGATCAATTTACTGGCGACCTCATGGACTTTATCGGCACGCCCCCGGACCACCACGACCTCCAGGCAATTATGTTCGTCAAGATGAATGTGAAGGCTGGCATTCACCGTCACGTGGGCTTTGTGCTGCATATCTGCCAATACGTCGCTTAAATGGTGTATCCTATGATCGTATACGAGAGTCACCACCCCAATGACCTCCGCGTTCCCATTAGAGACCTTCTTTTGGATTAAATGATCGCGAATCAGATCGCGAATCGCCTCCGAACGGTTTTGATAGCCCTGCCCGCCGATGCTGAGATCAAAAGCGGCCAGAAGGTCCTCCTCCAGCGAGACACCGAAACGTGACACGGTACTCATAAAAGTGAAATTCCTCGTAGCACGAAGAATAATTGAGTGTCAACTATGCGGTGTCGTCGGACTGAGCGAACGATTCCGCTGCCGCTTTCGATTGGCACGATCTCGACTTCGACGCGACATGGAGATGAGGCTTCCCTGGTTGATACGCTCGGCGGCGATGTTGCGGCGCCCCGCGTCGCGGCTATCGGCGAAAAGAATGTGGGCATCCCTGAAAGTCGAATCGAGCCCGGCAGCGAGAAAACGGCGCGGTAACCATCCTCGGTTTCCACCAACAGATAGTCCGCCAGGCTTTTCCGCGAAGCTCTTTACCGAATTTCACGCCCGCCGCAATATCGCGTCTAACAGTACCCTTCGAACAAAGACTCTCTGCCCAACTCGTCTTTGGCGCGGATGCTCCGGTGCGCGAATCGGGAAGGATCCGCGCGACTGAATGCCGGATCGCGCGCGACTTCACCGCTCAAAGTTAAAAGGATTGCATCCCTCGGGTCTGTGCTTGACACGCCCGCTGAGTATATGATACCAGACATAATGTCAGTTATCCTGTCGGAAGACGCATGGAAGCCGATGCCACTCAGATAGAAATGGAGAACCACCTGCGCGAGAAACGACAGGCGCTGGCTCTCTCGCAAAAACAACTGGCGGATCTGGCAGGAATAACGCGGCAAGCGGTCAGCGCTCTAGAGGCAAATCAGTACTCCCCCGCCACTTCAGTCGCGCTTCAGCTCGCGCGAGCGCTCCATTGTCGTGTCGAAGATTTGTTCAGCATCAAACAAGGGGGGGAAATCATTGAAGGAGAACTGCTCGGCGTCCTTCCGCCGGGTAACAGCCCGGTGCGCGCTCAGGTGACTCAAATTGGCCACCGCCTGCTGGTGCGTCCGCTCGTCGGTACTGGAGAATTAACCAGCTTAAGCTCTACCGCCGACGGTCTTATCATCGAGACTGATCCCGGCCAAAATCGCGTCAAAGTCAGGTTACTCAAGGACCGCGAGGCAGTGCTGCGCAAGGTTGTCGTCGGCGGATGCGATCCGGCGATATTTTTGGCCGGCGAGCATGTCAGAAAACACGATCAGGACAATTTGGTGCCGTGCCTGATGGGCAGCAGCATCGCCCTCAACGCGCTCAAGCGCGGCGAAGTTCACGTGGCAGGTATCCATCTGGCGGAAGAGAGCGCAGGCGCCTGGGAACTGCCTAACTTGAAGGACAGCCTCGGCGACATGGACTGCATGGTGGTTACTTTCGCCCATTGGGAAGAAGGATTTATTGTCCGACAAGGCAATCCGAAGAAGATCCGCGGCGTCAGCGATATTGCAAAACCAACCGTCAGAATTGTCAATCGCGAGCAAGGTTCAGGCGCGCGCCGTCTCCTCGACAGGCAATTGGCGGCAAGCCGCATCAAGCCCGACCGTGTCAAAGGCTACAGCGACGAAGTCTTCTCGCACCTGGACGTAGCGTCTCGGATCAAAGCTGGCCTCGCTGACGCAGGCATCGCCGTGCGCGCCGCCGCGTCCATCGCTGGTCTCGATTTCGTGCCGCTGCAACGCGAACGTTACGATCTGGTGATTCCTAAGGCCTACTACGAAACGCTACATGGCCTAAGAGTTCTGCTCGACACGATCGTCAGGAAGGCTTTCAGAGATGAGCTAGAGGCGCTTGGCGGATACGATACGCGCGAAATCGGCAAAATCGTCGAGGTGGTCAATGGTTGAGCTTCGAAGTCTGAGAAAGCAGTCGTTCAGCATCGTTCGTGGTGCGTCGAGTGGTTTGGTTACCAGGGGGATTTCATCGCAGGGAAAGCCAGGGGGCCCATTTCCCTCGAGCGCTTCGAGGCGGCAATCGCCCAGGACCAACATTCAAACAACACAAGGAGGATCGGTAAAATGTTTCAATTCAAACAGGGTATCCGCCAATCACTGTCGGTGGCCGCGGTATTCTTTGTCTTGGCCTGGACCCAGGCCAGCGCATGGGCCGATAAGATCCTGGTCTCGGCGGCGGCGAGCCTCACGGATGTTCTGAAGGAAATCAGCGGTGGTTACCAGTTGAAATCCAAGCACACGGTAAAATTCAATTTTGGACCCTCAAGTGGCCTGGCGCGGCAAATCGACGAGGGCGCGCCGGCGGATCTATTTTTCTCGGCCGACCTGCGGCAAATGGACACTCTAGACAAGAACGGCCGGTTAGAACCAGGCACGCGAAAAAACCTGCTCTCGAACCAGTTGGTGATCATCGTGCCGGCGGATTCCAAGCTCGCTATTTCGTCGCCCAAGGACCTATTGAAAGTCGACATCAAACGAATCGCGCTCGCCGAGCCGTCGTCCGTCCCGGTGGGTGTCTACAGCAGCAAGTATCTCGCGAACGAAGACATGTGGGATCAGGTCAAGCCGAAGGTGGTTCCGGTACAAGATGTCCGTGCGACCCTGGCTGCTGTCGAGTCCGGCAACGTCGAAGCCGGATTCGTTTACAAAACCGACGCTGCCATTTCCAAGAAAGTGAAGATCGTCTACGAAGTGCCCATCGACAAAGGACCCAAGATCACCTATCCGGTGGCCATCGTCAAAGAGTCTAAACGGAAAGACACGGCGCGCGATTTCATGAACTATGTCCAGAGCCCCGCCGCAAAGAACGCTTTCAAGAAGTACGGTTTTGTCGTATTAGATTGAGTCCGAGGAACTTGTCCATTCATGATCTTCTCGTTTGAAACCTGGCAAATCACGATCTTCTCTCTCTCCGTCGGCCTTGCCAGCACGTTGTTAATTTTGCCGTTCGGCATCGCGCTGGCGTGGCTATTTGCGCGCAAGGAATGGCCGCTAAAGAGCGTGCTGGAGACTCTCGTACTCCTGCCGCTGGTGATGCCGCCGGTATCGACCGGCCTAATCTTACTGAAAATCTTCGGACGGCGCAGCCCGCTTGGGCAATGGCTCTACGAGCGCGGCATAGAGATCGTCTTCAACTGGAAAGGCGTTCTCATTGCCATGTCGGTAATGTCCTTTCCCCTGCTCGTCCGTTCCGTGCGGACCTCTTTTGCCGAGGTTAGTCCAAGGCTCGAACAGATCGCCGCGACTCTCGGCGCGTCGCCCCTAAGAATTTTCTTCGTCATTACAATCCCGCTCGCCTACAAAGGCATTGTCGCCGGCGCTCTTCTGGCGTTTTCACGTGCGCTCGGCGAATTCGGTGCGACGATCTTGCTGGCGGGGAATATTCCCGGTCAGACGCAAACGCTGTCTTTGGCGATCTATAACTTCATCCAATTAGGTAAAGACCCCGAAGCGTACTCCCTGCTGGGAATCACCGTCGCCCTGGCATTCCTATTCGTCTGGTCATCAGAGTGGCTGTTCCGCTCCGCAAAGAAGGCGTGACATGCTCCTGCGCTGCCGGATCGCACTGGCGAATTTTGAATTAAATGTGGATGCTTCCTTCGATGCAGGGGTGACTTCGATCTTCGGGCCCTCGGGATCGGGTAAAACCACAATCCTCGATGCTATTGCCGGTTTGAGAAACGTCATGGAGGGAGAGATCGAGATCAACGGCAGAACTCTCTTCTCTTCGATGCGCGGAATTAATCTTTCACCCCATCAACGGTTCGTGGGCTATGTTCCTCAGGAAGGGGCGCTCTTTCCGCATCTATCTGTTCGTAAGAATGTCCTTTTCGGTGCTGATCGTACTACCGACGGTGGCAATCCTAAAGGTATCAGCGTGGATCACGTGTTGGACGTTTTAGATATTGCCAACCTCTTGGATCGTCCCGTTACGAAACTGTCGGGAGGAGAGGCTCAGAGAGTTGCGTTGGCGCGTGCTATATTGTCGCGGCCGCAGCTGCTTTTGCTGGATGAACCTCTCGCCGCGTTAGATGTTGGACTCAAAGAAAGAATCCTTCCTTACCTCGGACGGGTGCGCGACGAATTTTCGATTCCAATGATCTATGTGACCCATAACCTGACGGAGGTTCTGACTCTGGCGGGTTGGGTCCTCATGATTCGGCAAGGACGATTGTTGGCTCAGGGAATTCCCCGCGAGTTGCTGAGATCGCCACATGCAATGATGCAGATCTCACAGGAGCAATTCGAAAACGTCTTTACTGTAAGCTTCGTCGAATCAGATCGTTCAGCCGGCCGAACCAAGGTTCGTTTGGAATCTGGCCAGGAGCTCTTCATTCCTTATTTTCCACAATGGCAAAACCGTTCCTTGCAGATTCGTATCAGCGCCGACGATATTCTCCTGAGCACACAACTGCCGGAAGGGATCTCGGCCGGCAACGTTTTACCCGGGATAATTAAGGGGATTGAATTGTTCGATGGGCAGGCGATTATTACCGTCGCTGCTGGAGCTGAATTTTACGTGCGCGTGACCGCATCGGCCGTCGGCCGGCTCCTGTTAGCTGAACAAGCGCCGGTATTTCTCATCATGAAGACTCGTTCGTTTCGGGTATGATAATGTCCGGGAGCTGCTTAGCTTGATCCGGTTAGGATCACCAAGGCAACGGTTCGAGGTCGCTCTCGAAGTCTGATACACTTGCGGTGAATCAACATACAGCGCTCCGCTGATGCGGTGCTTGGCAATGTTTGTGATAACGCGAGCTCTTTACCTATTTTTTTTCCTAATAATGGTTGGGTGTGGACGCAACGAGAGGATGGATGCGCTCTACGCGCAGCGCTGCTTGGGCTGTCATGGTCCAACGGGGCAGGGCGATGGTCCGCTGGCTAGGTCGTTACCGGTTCGCCCTCCGGATTTTAGGGAAACGGTTGAGCGCAAAAGCAATAGTCAAATCCGCAAAGCCATTGCCGAAGGCCGCGGCGCAATGCCGGCCTTCAGTCCCGCGCTTCGTCAATCCGAGATTTCCGACATGCTTCAAATGGTTCGGTTTCTGAGCCGAGAAGGTCGCGATATCCGTTGGTGGGAAAAGTTTGACACGCTTGTCGTTGCCCATTGTAGTCTGCCGTGGGAAACTGTTCTTGGTTACGATGAGCCGATTGAAGAGCCAAAGCCGTGATGAATTGATTCTTTGAAACCAGCCAACGTTGAATTGCATTCCTCGTTCTTTAGCTTAGTACTTCTTTTTATAAATACACTAACGTAATATGAGCTTGGCAAAAGG